>NZ_JAABNH010000008.1:0-33079 GCF_009915985.1 Proteus sp. G2626
TGCTCGTTCTTCATCAGACAATCTGTGTGAGCACTGCACATAACACGTATCTCTTAGGTAAGGAGGTGATCCAACCGCAGGTTCCCCTACGGTTACCTTGTTACGACTTCACCCCAGTCATGAATCACAAAGTGGTAAGCGCCCTCCCGAAGGTTAAGCTACCTACTTCTTTTGCAACCCACTCCCATGGTGTGACGGGCGGTGTGTACAAGGCCCGGGAACGTATTCACCGTAGCATTCTGATCTACGATTACTAGCGATTCCGACTTCATGGAGTCGAGTTGCAGACTCCAATCCGGACTACGACAGACTTTATGAGTTCCGCTTGCTCTCGCGAGGTCGCTTCTCTTTGTATCTGCCATTGTAGCACGTGTGTAGCCCTACTCGTAAGGGCCATGATGACTTGACGTCATCCCCACCTTCCTCCGGTTTATCACCGGCAGTCTCCTTTGAGTTCCCGCCATTACGCGCTGGCAACAAAGGATAAGGGTTGCGCTCGTTGCGGGACTTAACCCAACATTTCACAACACGAGCTGACGACAGCCATGCAGCACCTGTCTCAGCGTTCCCGAAGGCACTCCTCTATCTCTAAAGGATTCGCTGGATGTCAAGAGTAGGTAAGGTTCTTCGCGTTGCATCGAATTAAACCACATGCTCCACCGCTTGTGCGGGCCCCCGTCAATTCATTTGAGTTTTAACCTTGCGGCCGTACTCCCCAGGCGGTCGATTTAACGCGTTAGCTCCAGAAGCCACGGTTCAAGACCACAACCTCTAAATCGACATCGTTTACAGCGTGGACTACCAGGGTATCTAATCCTGTTTGCTCCCCACGCTTTCGCACCTGAGCGTCAGTCTTTGTCCAGGGGGCCGCCTTCGCCACCGGTATTCCTCCACATCTCTACGCATTTCACCGCTACACGTGGAATTCTACCCCCCTCTACAAGACTCTAGCCAACCAGTTTCAGATGCAATTCCCAAGTTAAGCTCGGGGCTTTCACATCTGACTTAATTGACCGCCTGCGTGCGCTTTACGCCCAGTAATTCCGATTAACGCTTGCACCCTCCGTATTACCGCGGCTGCTGGCACGGAGTTAGCCGGTGCTTCTTCTGCGGGTAACGTCAATTGATAAAGGTATTAACTTTATCACCTTCCTCCCCGCTGAAAGTACTTTACAACCCTAAGGCCTTCTTCATACACGCGGCATGGCTGCATCAGGCTTGCGCCCATTGTGCAATATTCCCCACTGCTGCCTCCCGTAGGAGTCTGGGCCGTGTCTCAGTCCCAGTGTGGCTGATCATCCTCTCAGACCAGCTAGAGATCGTCGCCTAGGTGAGCCATTACCTCACCTACTAGCTAATCCCATATGGGTTCATCCGATAGCGCAAGGTCCGAAGAGCCCCTGCTTTGGTCCGTAGACGTCATGCGGTATTAGCCACCGTTTCCAGTAGTTATCCCCCTCTATCGGGCAGATCCCCATACATTACTCACCCGTCCGCCGCTCGTCAGCAAGAAAGCAAGCTTTCTTCTGTTACCGCTCGACTTGCATGTGTTAGGCCTGCCGCCAGCGTTCAATCTGAGCCATGATCAAACTCTTCAATTAAAAGTGTTTGATGCTCAAAGAAATCGAAAACTTAGCTATTCATAAATGAATTTACTTTTGTTGTTCACTCTTCAAGACTTGATACATCTAATATTTTAGAAGATATCGTCTCTGCGAGTGCCCACACAGATTGTCTGATAATTTGTTAAAGAGCAGTGCAACATTCGCTGCCGTTTCCGGTCTTCTGCGTTGTTGCGAGGAGGTGCATTCTACATCTTCCTCATTTCGTGTCAAGCGTTTATTTTCAAGGCTTCACACTTTTTTCTTTGTTCTCTCAGTCAGTTCGCTTAGCGCCCTGTTCCGTGACAACGAGGACGCATTATAGGGAGTTTTCTGAGGCTGGCAATAGTTTTTTTAAGAAAAAAAATCGTTTGCTCAATTCCACAGCAAAACCCTTAGTTATACGCACTTATCAACAATTTTATCCACAGACATCCTTTTTACATAAAATTAGCATGTCAAACGCAATCGTTTGCGTTATTATAGAGACCTATTAAGTAAGATTGATTTTGTGTCTATCTTCTGAAATGTTAGTTAAGCAAACACAATTTCATTGTATTAATGTGATTTAACTTCACCATTACTACCGTTATACCAAACCCAAGGGATAAAATTCATGCAACATCTTCGTCCTATCCGCCGTGCGCTTTTAAGTGTGTCTGATAAAGCAGGTATTTTAGAATTTGCTAAAGCACTTGTTGAAAGAAATGTAGAACTCTTATCTACAGGTGGAACTGCTCGTCTATTAGCTGAAGCTGGCTTACCTGTTATCGAAGTTTCGGATTATACGAATTTCCCAGAAATGATGGATGGCCGAGTAAAAACGCTACACCCTAAAGTACATGGTGGTATTTTAGGTCGTCGTGGACAAGATGATGCAATCATGGACGAACATGGAATTCGTCCTATCGATATGGTCGTCGTGAATCTTTATCCTTTTGCTAAAACAGTCGCTCGCCCAGACTGCTCATTAGCCGATGCTGTGGAGAATATTGATATTGGTGGGCCGACAATGGTTCGCTCTGCGGCAAAAAATCATAAAGATGTAACGATTGTAGTAAATAGTAACGACTATGAAAGAGTGATTGAAGAAATGGATAATCACGAAAATAGTCTTACTCTAGATACTCGTTTTGATTTAGCAATTAAGGCCTTTGAGCACACCGCAGCTTATGACGGCATGATTGCAAACTACTTCGGCCAAAAAGTTGCACCTTATTATAGTGATACTTCACAACCATCAGGTATCTTCCCTCGCACATTAAATCTGAACTATATAAAGAAACAAGATATGCGTTATGGTGAGAATGCTCATCAGCAAGCGGCTTTCTATATAGAAGAGAATATAGAGGAAGCATCTATCGCTACTGCAACCCAGTTACAAGGTAAAGCGCTTTCTTATAATAATATCGCTGATACTGATGCCGCATTAGAATGTGTTAAATCCTTCGCCGAGCCAGCATGTGTTATTGTGAAACATGCCAACCCTTGCGGTGTAGCTATTGCGAATACGCTCACACAAGCATATGACAACGCATTTAAAACAGATCCTACCTCTGCTTTTGGCGGTATTATCGCATTCAATCGCCCATTAGATACAAAAACAGCAACTGCGATCATTGAACGACAATTTGTCGAAGTGATTATTGCTCCTTCTATTAATGAAGATGCTTTACCTATTTTAGCAACCAAACCTAATGTTCGAGTATTAGCGTGTGGCCAATGGCAAGAGACAAAACCAGCTTTTGACTTCAAACGAGTCAATGGTGGACTTTTAGTGCAAGATCGTGATTTGGGCATGGTTAAAGAAGAAAATTTAAGAATCGTCACTCAACGCCAGCCAAGTGAGCGCGAGCTAAAAGATGCGCTCTTCTGTTGGAAAGTCGCTAAATTCGTAAAATCAAATGCCATTGTTTACGCGAAAAATGATATGACTGTTGGCATTGGTGCAGGACAAATGAGTCGAGTCTATTCTGCAAAAATTGCAGGAATTAAAGCGGCCGATGAAGGTTTAGAAGTTGCTGGTTGCGCAATGGCATCAGATGCATTCTTCCCTTTTAGAGATGGTATTGATGCAGCAGCACTTGCCGGTGTAACTTGTGTTATTCAACCAGGTGGCTCAATTCGTGATGATGAAGTAATTGCCGCTGCCAATGAGCACAATATCGCAATGATTTTCACCAATATGCGCCACTTCCGCCATTAATAGGGTATTGATATGAAAATTTTGATTATTGGTAATGGTGGCCGTGAGCACGCTTTAGCATGGAAAGCGGTTCAATCGCCGCTGGCTACCCAAGTCTTTGTTGCACCTGGTAATGCAGGCACTGCATTAGAGAAAGGTGTGCAAAATGTCGCAATTAACGCAACAGACATTCCTGCATTAGTCGCATTTGCCCTAGAAAATAAAATTGATTTAACCATTGTTGGCCCTGAAGCACCGCTTGTTATTGGTGTTGTTGATGCTTTTAAAGATGCAGGCCTGACTATTTTTGGCCCAACAAAAGGTGCTGCTCAATTAGAAGGTTCTAAAGCTTTTACTAAAGATTTCTTAGCTCGCCACAAAATTCCAACGGCGAATTATCAAAATTTCACTGAAATAGTACCTGCATTAGAATATTTAGATAAAGTAGGTGCGCCAATAGTGATTAAAGCAGATGGCTTGGCCGCAGGCAAAGGCGTTATTGTTGCAATGACACAATCCGAGGCTGAAAACGCCATAAAGGATATGTTAGCAGGCAATGCCTTTGGTAATGCGGGGCATCGTATTGTTATTGAAGAATTTCTTGATGGTGAAGAAGCCAGTTTTATTGTCATGGTTGATGGTGAGCACGTTATTCCAATGGCAACAAGTCAAGATCATAAGCGTGTTGGTGACGGAGATACTGGCCCTAATACAGGAGGAATGGGAGCATATTCACCTGCACCCGTTGTTACCTCCGAGATCCACCAGCAAGTAATGGAAAAAATCATTTATCCAACAGTAAAAGGAATGGCCTCTGAAGGTCATCGTTATCAAGGCTTCCTTTATGCAGGACTGATGATTGATAAACATGGCGTTGCGAAGGTTATCGAATTTAACTGCCGTTTCGGTGATCCTGAAACCCAACCCATTATGATGCGTATGCAATCTGATTTAGTTGAGCTTTGCTTAGCTGGAGCAAAAGGTAATTTAAAAGGTAAAGATTCTATTTGGGATCCTCGCCCTGCTTTAGGTATAGTCATTGCTGCAGGCGGTTATCCTGCTGATTATCGTCAAGGCGATGTTATTGAAGGTTTAACAACAACACCATCATCAACAGCAAAAGTATTTCAAGCAGGAACAACACTAAATAATAAAGGAGATGTTATCACCGCCGGTGGAAGAGTTTTATGTGCGACGGCGTTAGGTGATGATATCGAGCAAGCGCAAAAAAATGCTTATGCTTTAGCGAAAGGTATTCATTGGGACGGTTGTTTTTATCGCCATGATATCGGCTATCGAGCGATTGCACGCTTAAAGAAATAGATTAACGACGGCAAAAGGGAGTCATCACAAACTCTCTTTTGTTGGCTCCCATTTACAGAAATCATGTTCTGCAACCATAAGTAACTGCTTACCTTCTGGTGAATCAAGCCAAGCCACATAAACTGGCTTACTTGAATTACGCGTTCTCATTTTTAACCAACGCTGCTCTGGTGCTTCAAATGAAACACTCACCTTCTCACCAGCACATGTTGTCATTGTATTCTGATACCAGACACCCTGTACTAAATTCACTTTCCCAATGGTCAATACCTCGCTAATCTCACGCTCTTTGCTTGCAGCGAACACCATTCTTAAACGTTCATCTTCTGTTAATGCTCGTTTTTGTTGGTGCTTTTCTTGTTGCATGAAAATAACTTCACCACGTTTATTTAAACGAAGGTGCCAAGATGAGGGATCATTTGGATTAATAACTTCGGAGCGGACTTGCCAAAGACTATTTTGGCGGTACTCATAGAATGTAATGACAGTTTCTGGTTTTTTATAAAAGCTATAAACGCTCATAATTACTTGAGGTTCTGATGCTTTATTATTTAAACGCCATAGTCGCACAACACCTTCGTCCGCAATATAACCGGTTGCAGAAAATTCAGGGAGTTGTACAGTCGAGGAGCAGGCGCTGAGCAAAAAAGCAGATCCTATTGCTAACAGCCCCTGTCGTTTCAACAAAAGGGGAGTAAATCCCCCTCTATTGTTCATTCCGTTCAAAGGAATTATTTTACTGCGTCTTTCAGTGCTTTACCGGCAGTAAATGCAGGAACATTAGCTGCTGCAATTTTAATTTCTTTACCCGTTTGCGGGTTACGGCCAGTACGCTCTGCACGGTGATTTACCTTGAATGTACCGAAACCAACTAACTGTACAGAATCGCCTTCTTTCAGAGCACCTGTTACTGAGTCGATAAACGCTTCAATAGCAGCTTTTGCCTGAGTTTTTGTCAGATCCGCTTTTTCAGCAACTGATTCGGTTAATTCAGCTTTGTTCATAAAATAGTCCTTAAAGTATGTTTTATCGTTTGAAAAACATCTGGTGAAAAAACTTAACTTATCTTTTTAAGAAGATGAATTAAGTAAAACACCTGAGCCACTTCTTTTCGTACCCAATGTAGAACATACACAGGGGTGATGTGAAGTCTTTAAACGTCGCTTTTCAAGCACTAAATCACGTTTTTCTGATTTAGTGCGTTAATTCTATACCGATATTGCTCATTCCAGCTTCACGAAGGTCTGCACGTAGACCTTTAATCAGTTCGATATCTCTTTCTTCACACTCAACAAGTAGACGGTAGATTTCCCATTGGATATCGAACTCTTCAATAACAGCAGGCAGAGATCTTAGCTCATCTTCGCTCATTTCTCTTTCTGCTTGTGTCATTTCAAGTGAAGCAACTGTCCCTACTGATAATTTGCTTACTTCAATAGCATGACTTAGCGATTCACCGCTTAAACGAGAGTGAACAACTTCACTCAAGGCGACACAGGCATCAATTGCTGGATAGACACCATAAATATCAAATTGAGATGCATCAGGAATAGCTTCTTCTAATTTCTCTAATTGAGAATCGAAATTAACCTTTGCATCTTTCACCGTTAAAGTTTCCCAAACCAGATCGAGAATACGGCGATAAAGCGTTGGATCGGTAAATCCTGTTTCACGACAAAATACCTGATAATTGGGGTACATTCGCTCACACAGGCACGCCATAAACGTCAAGTGTTGCCAAGCTTCCAGCTTTTCTAAACGTAAATGGATTGGGTTCTTCAACATTCGTGATTACTCATTTTCTTAACTTAGGCGCAGTTTACCTGAAAATTAGAAATATCCACATATTTCCCGGTCATTTAGAGCTTATTCTTATTCAACTGCTCAAATAATCGCCTATTTGAAGCAATACCATCAGCCCAACGCGTTGGTTCTGGCAATCGATATCCTTTCATACACAACTCAACCCACTGCAAAGCACCTTCCATACTCACTTTATGACCCGGAGAAATATACAGGGGTTTACATTTTTTCTTGCTACGATAAATCCAGCCTATTTGCTCATTCTTATCCATTAATCGCTCATAGCTTCCCATCTCTTCATTTATCGCTTTATCAATACCACATAAACGACTTTTCGCTACACCAATGGTAGGTGTGTCCACTAACAAACCAAAATGGCTTGCAACACCAAGTCTTCTAGGATGAGCGATACCTTGCCCATCGACAAAAATAAGAGAAGGTTTCTGTTTTACTAATTGCCAGGCTGTCAGTAACGCAGGGCACTCTCTAAATGAAAGTAAACCAGGGATATAAGGAAGCGTTGTAGGAATTCGCGCGATTTGGTATTCAAGAATTTCAAAAGAAGGGTAATGCATTATCACGATAGCGGCGCGAGTGACTGCGCCACCTTCTTCAAAACCAACATCAGCACCTGCTATGCAAGTTGGTGCTGTGAATTGGTCTGTTAAAATAATCTGTTGAGCTTTTTCTGTCTGCTCCTGACGTAATTGTTGGGTATTAATCATTATCCTGATGATAAGGCTTCGATAAACGGTGAACCGCATCAATAAATGCACCAGCATGCTCTGGTGGAACATCTTGATGAATACCGTGCCCAAGATTAAAGACATGACCATTACCTTTGCCAAACCCAGCAAGAATAGTTTCGACTTCTTGTTCTATTCTTGCTGGAGGCGCATATAACATGGATGGATCCATATTACCTTGTAAGGCAACTTTATCTCCTACTCGACGACGTGCTTCTTCAATATCAATTGTCCAATCGAGTCCTAATGCATCACAACCTGTTGTGGCCATTGCTTCTAACCAACGACCACCACCTTTGGTAAATAAGGTTACAGGAACTTTTCTTCCATCATATTCGCGAATAAGACCATCAACAATCTTATGCATATAATGTAATGAAAAGAGTTGGTAATCACGCCCTGTTAATACACCACCCCATGTATCAAAGATCATAATAGATTGTGCGCCCGCTTTAATTTGAGCATTCAGATAAAGGATAACGCTATCTGCTAGTTTATCCAGTAATAGATGTAGTGCTTGTGGCTCTGCATACATCATTTTTTTAATTTTTGTGAAGGCCTTACTACTTCCACCTTCTACCATATACGTTGCCAGTGTCCAAGGGCTTCCCGAAAAACCAATTAAAGGCACGCTACCTTGTAAGGCATGACGAATCGCTCGCACAGCATTCATCACATAACCAAGTTCATCTTCAGGGTCTGGAATAGGCAATTTTTGAATATCAGCAAGGGTGTTTATTGGTGACTTAAAACGAGGGCCTTCACCTGTTTCAAAGTAAAGGCCTAATCCCATCGCGTCAGGAATAGTTAAAATATCAGAAAATAAAATAGCGGCATCTAATGGAAAACGTCTTAAAGGCTGTAATGTCACCTCGCATGCCAGCTCTGTATTTTTGCACAATGAGATGAAATCCCCCGCCTGTGCCCGTGTTTCCTTATATTCAGGAAGATATCTGCCTGCCTGACGCATCATCCAAACAGGGGTGACATCAACAGGTTGGCGCAATAGCGCACGTAAATAGCGGTCGTTTTTCAACTCACTCATGACTAACTCCATTAACAGTAATTGGGCCGCGAAATAGTATGCATTGTAACATGCTGGAAAAATAACTGTTGGCAGACAACGCCTTTATTTAGTTCTTTTCTTTATCCTGTCTAATATTCGCTATCGTATCTTCTATCAAACGTCGGGCAATAGTATCTGGAGGTGGGATCTGTGGTAGTTTATCGTAACGATACCAGCCAGCACTGGTTAATTCAGTAGGATCATGGCGTAACTCACCGCCATCATAATCAGCCAAAAATCCCATCATTAAAGAATGAGGAAACGGCCAAGGCTGCGAAGAAACATAGCGAATATTACGAATACGAATATTACTCTCTTCAAATACTTCGCGGGCAACCGCTTCTTCTAGTGTTTCACCAACCTCAACAAAACCAGCGAGCACCGTATAAAGTGGAGAATGTTTATGCCTAACATGATGTGCGAGTAAGATTTTATCTTCATGACGGATCCCCACAATAATACAAGGAGCAATTTGCGGGTAATAACGTTCATGACAATTATCACATAAACACGCCCATTCACTCTCACTATGGCGCATTTTGGAACCACAATAACCACAAAAACGATGAGAACGATAAAACTCCGCTAACTGAACACCACGACCTACTAGTTTAAATAAATTCTCATCTTGTGAAGCGATAAGCCTCGGTGAACACATGTCGTTATCCATTTTTCCATGAATAAGCCAAACTGTTTCACCTTGCCACTCACCAACAATTTTGGCGTGCTGACCAATAAGATCCCATTCTTTTGCCAAGCCAAAAGGGAGTTCACCTTTAGGTAACCACACTCGCCCACCAAGGCTGACTGTCCACCAGCCTTTTTCTGATCCCGTTAGCGTATATAAATGCATAATGATAATTCTATCCAAAATAATGATATGGAATTAAGGATACTCTCTTTAGTAAGACCCACTCAATGTATTATGATTATTCTCTATAATTTATTAACATTCAAAAGAGAATTTGATAAATTTTATTTATAAAAAAATGTAAGAATGACAGATAAAACCAAAAATAAAATTGCGATTTTTGATTTAGATGAAACACTTTTAGCGGGTGTTCCTAGTCATTTATGAACATGTTATTTATGGGATAAAAAAATAGCCACTCATCCCTATTTTCTAAAACTAGATCAACAAATGATTGTAGACTATTACGCTGAAAAATTGGATATGGTTCAATATCTTTATCAACATTTTACTTACTTTAAATATCATAATTTAGACAAGTTAAATCATTGAGTTAATGACTTTACTGAAAAAATTCAGCTATTGTTTTACCCTGAAGAAATATCAATAATTACACAATATCAACAGCAAAATATTCCTATTATGATTATTTCAGCAACAATGTCCTTTTTCGTTCATGCGATTGCAAAACAACTTACTGTGGATATTTCAATAGGCATTAATAGGCAAATTAAAGATAATTATTACACTAGATATATTGAAGGCACACCACATCGCGAGAAGGGAAGATTGAACGCCTAAATCAATGGAAAGAAACCAATAATATTAATAATATTTATATTTATTTCTATGCCGACACACTAATGACCTCCCATTATGTTATCAAGCTGATAACGCCACAGTTATCAATCCAGATAAACAATTAGCTCAAATTTCACAAATGAAAAACTGGAAACAGCAACATTGGGATTTAAATAAATAACCCATATCGGACTTGTAGTTTTTAAAATCTTTCATATACTGGACTTCTTCTTGTCGGAGTGCCTAGTGTTTATAAGGATATTATAAACACAGGCTGAGACCGTTAATTCGGGATCCGCGGAACCTGATCGGGTTAATACCCGCGAAGGGAACAAGAGTGATTCGACCTTTTGATAGCTTCATCCCGTATATTTTTTATACGCCTATCTGTCGATACTCCCTGCGACCTCCAGACAAGCATTTTTCTCAATATTCACCCGACAGGCTACAACCTGCATGATATTTATTAGGAAATGCTATGTCCCAAAATCAAACTTTATCTGTTAAAGATATTACGCCAACCGCCAATAAACAGCGCCCAAGAAAAGTACTACGAGATGCTGCTCAGGAATTTATTAGTACTATTCAAGGGGTCAGTTTTCCCAATTCAAAACGTATTTACCTTGAAGGCTCTCGTAACGATATTCAAGTACCAATGCGTGAGATCCAGCTTGATAAAACATTGGTAGGAGGATCAAAAGAAAACCCTGTTTTTGAAGATAATGAATCCGTCCCGGTATATGACACTTCAGGCCCTTATGGCGATCCAGCATCTCAACTCGACGTTAATCTTGGCTTAAAAAAAATTCGCCAATCATGGATTGATGAGCGCAATGATACTGAAGCACTTTCACTCTTAAGCTCTGATTTCACACAACAACGTCTTTCTGATGCTGGATTAGAGCATCTACGTTTTCCATTAAAGCCTAACCCTAAAAAAGCCCTAAAGGGTAAAAGCGTGACGCAATTACATTATGCTCGAAAAGGTATTATCACACCTGAAATGGAGTTTATTGCTATTCGTGAGAATATGGGGCGTGAACGTATTCGAAGCGAAGTATTACGCCAACAACACACAGGCTTTAGCTTTGGAGCCTATCTCCCTGACAATATTACCCCTGAATTTGTACGCCAAGAAGTTGCTGCGGGCCGAGCTATCATTCCTGCCAATATCAATCACCCTGAATCAGAACCGATGATTATTGGGCGTAATTTCTTAGTGAAAGTGAATGCCAATATCGGAAACTCCTCTGTAACCTCCTCCATTGAAGAAGAAGTTGAAAAACTGATTTGGTCTACACGCTGGGGAGCAGATACCGTCATGGATCTCTCAACAGGCCGTTATATTCATGAAACGCGTGAGTGGATCATTCGTAACAGTCCCGTTCCTATCGGTACAGTTCCAATTTATCAAGCACTCGAGAAAGTTAACGGTATTGCTGAAGATCTCACTTGGGAAATGTTCCGCGATACTTTACTTGAGCAAGCAGAACAAGGTGTTGATTACTTTACTATTCATGCAGGTGTATTATTACGTTATGTTCCCATGACCGCAAAACGCCTAACAGGTATTGTGTCTCGTGGTGGTTCTATAATGGCGAAATGGTGTTTATCACATCACAAAGAAAATTTCCTCTACGAACATTTCCGTGAAATCTGTGAAATTTGTACCGTTTATGATGTTTCCCTTTCTCTAGGCGATGGATTGAGACCGGGTTCAATTCAAGATGCAAATGATGAAGCACAATTTTCTGAATTACATACTTTAGGTGAACTAACAAAAATTGCCTGGGAATATGACGTTCAAGTCATGATAGAAGGCCCTGGTCATGTTCCAATGCAGATGATCCGTCGCAATATGACAGAAGAATTAGAGCATTGTCATGAAGCACCCTTTTATACATTAGGTCCTCTTACTACAGACATTGCACCAGGTTATGATCACTTCACATCAGGTATTGGTGCAGCAATGATTGGCTGGTTTGGTTGTGCAATGCTCTGTTATGTTACCCCTAAAGAGCATCTAGGTTTACCTAACAAAGAAGATGTAAAACAAGGGCTGATTACTTATAAAATTGCTGCTCATGCCGCCGACTTAGCCAAAGGACATCCAGGAGCTCAAATTCGTGATAATGCAATGTCAAAAGCTCGCTTTGAGTTTAGATGGGAAGATCAATTTAATTTAGCTCTTGATCCTGAAACCGCACGCCAATATCACGATGAAACCTTGCCTCAAGCATCAGGAAAAGTCGCTCATTTCTGCTCAATGTGTGGCCCTAAATTCTGCTCAATGAAAATAACACAAGAAGTACGCGATTATGCGGCTGGCATGGAGCAAATGTCTCAAGCTTTTAAAGAGCATGGAAGTGAGTTATACCACAGTGCAGAAATCGCCAGTGTTGAGGTGACTGAAAATGAACAGATCCTCTAACCCCCCCTTTGCATCAACAGAAAAAAAACTTGGACTTTACCCTGTTGTTGATTCTGTTGAATGGATCGAACGCCTGTTAAAAACAGGCGTTACCACCCTGCAATTACGCATAAAAGATAAACAACCAAACGATGTTGAACAAGAGATCGTTGAAGCAATAAAACTAGGTAGGCAGTATCACGCAAGACTGTTTATTAATGACTATTGGCAACTGGCTATTAAACATCACGCTTACGGTGTTCATCTTGGCCAAGAAGATCTCGATATTGCAGATCTTGATGCCATAAAAAAATCAGGGTTACGCCTTGGTATTTCTACTCATGACGAAACAGAATTACAAAGAGCGAAAACATTACGTCCATCTTACATCGCATTAGGGCATATCTTTCCAACGACAACTAAAGATATGCCATCCAAACCTCAAGGTTTGGATGCGCTGAAACATCAAGTAGAGCAGACACCTAATTTTCCAACTGTTGCTATTGGTGGGATCTCGCTAGAGAGAGTACCTGATGTTGTTGCAACTGGTGTCGGTAGTGTTGCCTTAGTCAGTGCAATAACAAAAGCGCCAGATTGGCAACAAGTAACGCGTAAACTATTAGAATTAGTGGAGGGAAAACCATCATGCTAAATGATAATGATTTTATGCGTTATAGCCGACAAGTGATGTTAGAAGATATTGGCTTAGAGGGTCAAAATAAACTTCAACAAGCAAGAGTACTGATTGTTGGACTTGGTGGATTAGGCTCTCCTGCATCACTTTATCTTGCTGGTGCCGGTATTGGAGAGCTTATTTTAGTTGATGATGATAAGTTGCATGTTTCTAATCTACAACGTCAAATTCTTTATCGAACTCAAGATATTCCTAATGCAAAATCAGAGGTCGCAAGGCAGTCTCTGCTCGCATTAAATCCAGAGATAAAAATTACCTCTTATAAACAACGTATTGATGATGACTCATTATCTAAATTAGTTAAAGAGGCTGATTTAGTCTTAGATTGCACAGATAACATGCTCACACGCCAAGCGATTAATCGTGCTTGTGTTGCGCAGCAAACTCCGCTTATCAGTGGCAGTGCCGTAGGGTTTAGTGGCCAACTTATGGTGTTTGAACCTCCTTTTACGCATGGTTGCTATCACTGCCTCTATCCTGATGAAACTGAACCACAACGCAATTGTAGAACAGCTGGAATTTTAGGTCCTGTTGTGGGTGTGATTGGTACACTTCAGGCACTTGAGGCAATTAAATTGCTCTCTGGTTTACCTTGTTCACTCAGTGGAAAACTTCACCTTTTCGATGGTAGAAAACAAAATTGGAGTACTTTACGTTTAACGCCATCAACAACATGTCCTGTTTGTCGAGGGTTAGCATGAACATTACTGTAAATGACGAACACTACTCTCTGGATATGCCTGTCACCATTAGTCAGCTCCTTATTCAGTTAGAACAGCCACTTATTGGTGTGGCACTTGCTATCAATGAAATCATTGTTCCTCGTGAAAACTGGGAAACGCATTCTATTAATGATGGCGATACTATTCTTCTCTTCCAAGCAATTGCAGGGGGCTGATATGTTAAAAATTGCTGATACAACATTCACATCGAGACTTTTTACAGGCACAGGGAAATTTGCAACACCAACGTTAATGACAGAAGCCATTAAGGCTTCGGGTAGCCAATTAGTTACAATGGCAATGAAGCGAGTGGATTTAAAAAAGGGCAATGATGATTTAATCGCACCACTTAAATCATTAGGTGTGAAATTATTACCTAATACATCGGGTGCGAAAACAGCACAAGAAGCGGTATTTGCGGCTCGTTTAGCCAAAGAAGCTTTTGGCACTCATTGGGTAAAATTAGAAATTCATCCTGATACCAAATATTTATTACCCGACCCTATTGAAACACTTAAAGCCGCTGAAATCCTCGTGAAAGAAGGTTTTGTTGTTTTACCTTATTGTAGTGCTGATCCTGTTTTGTGTCGTCGCTTAGAAGAAGTTGGTTGTGCAGCCGTAATGCCTTTAGGTTCTCCTATTGGTTCAAATCAAGGTTTACAGACTCGTGATTTTCTACGGATTATTATTGAACAAGCCTCAATACCTGTTGTTGTTGATGCAGGGATTGGTGCACCAAGCCACGCACTTGAGGCTTTAGAGTTAGGTGCAGATGCAGTCTTAGTGAATACCGCAATTGCTGTTGCTAAAAATCCTGTTTTAATGGCACAAGCATTTAAAGCAGCGCTTGATGCAGGCGAACTTGCTCGACAATCAGGACTTGCCACCCCCGCTTCAATTGTGAATATGCAAGCCCAAGCCTCTAGTCCATTAACCCAATATTTGGGGGCATTCTAATGGAAACATTTTCGGATTATTGGCAACAACTCGACTGGGATGACATTACATTAAAACTCAATAGTAAAACCAATACGGATGTTGAAGCCGCATTAAATCGTCATACACTTACACTTGATGATTTTATGGCGTTGATTTCGCCTGCGGGTCGGCATTACTTAGAGCCTATGGCTCAACGCGCTCAGAAACTTACTCGACAACGTTTTGGTAATATTGTGGGATTATATGTTCCACTCTATCTTTCTAATTTATGTGCAAATGACTGTACTTATTGTGGCTTTTCAATGAGTAATGCCATTAAACGCAAAACATTAAATGAAAGTGAGATCATTGCCGAATGTAATAGCATCAGACAATTAGGCTTTGATAGCCTGTTATTAGTAACTGGAGAACATCAAAGAAAAGTGGGTATGGATTATTTTCGCCAATATATCCCTCTTATTCGAGAGAATTTCAGTTCATTAATGATGGAAGTGCAACCTCTTGCAACAGAAGAATATGCTGAGTTAAAAACACTCGGTATTGATGGTGTCATGGTTTATCAAGAAACCTATCATGAACCAACTTATCAGCTTCATCATCTAAAAGGTAAAAAACAGGACTTCCATTGGCGACTACAAACACCGGATAGATTAGGACAAGCTGGAATTGATAAAATTGGCTTAGGTGCATTGATTGGCCTTTCAAACCAGTGGCGTAGCGATTGTTATATGGTGGCAGAGCATCTCTTATTCTTACAAAAACGCTACTGGAAAAGTCGTTATTCAATCTCTTTTCCTCGTTTACGTCCTTGTGCGGGTGGGCTTAGCCCAGCATCTGTAATGAGTGAAGCAGAATTAGTTCAATTGATCTGTGCTTTTCGTATTTTAGCACCTGATGTTGAGCTTTCACTTTCAACACGTGAATCGCCGTATTTTCGCGATAATACAATACCATTAGCGATAAATAACATTAGTGCGGGTTCTAAAACTCAACCTGGCGGGTATTCTGATAGTCATGAAGAATTAGAACAATTCTCCCCTAATGATAATCGCCATGTAAATGATGTGATTAACGTATTAAAAGAGCGGGGATTACAACCTGTATGGAAAGATTGGGATAATTACTTGGGTCGTTAATTAAAATTTAAATAATATAAAACCGCTTTTAATTTATTTAATTACAAATAATAAAGGCGGTTTTTATTATATTTCTAATAAAAAATCAATCATTTACTTATCCTCAAATAAAAAATAGTAACTCCTATCGCCATATAGATATTAACGTCAAACTAAAGCCGAAGCTGAATTACTAAATATTCCTGAAAGAAATATACTAAATAATATGACTAAACGGGTGAGGGCGATTATTAAAACTGAAAACCTCGTTCTAGAAGCACGTAAAACGGTAGCAGCAGGTGTTTTTTCATTCACTTTGGAAAAGATAAACAAGAATATAAAGTATTAATAGGCACATCTGCTACCTTAAAAAGTACACCATTACCGCAGCCAGAACAGCATAAATATATTCCTGGAAAAACATATGACATTCTCAGTTTTGACGATTTACCATTAGAAAGTACTAAAGAAGAGAAAGGCATATATACTCATAAAGAGAATTTAATTTTTGTTTTTTCCACAAACTAATTCACTCTATTATAAAATCTGAATACTCCTCTTAATAGATAAAAAAGAGTATTCTATTTATAATAAACATGTAGAAAGATAAAATAAAAAGTTGCTCTAATAAATTATTTATATTTTATTACTTAAAATAATTATTGATTATGCTACAGCTAATAGTTCAAGTTCTTCCATACTTAAACCAGATATTCTTTCGATAAAGGAAAGATCAAAATTCTCTTTTAATAATTTTTGTGCTAACTCTAATTGCACTCGTTTTTTTCCTATTTCAATACCTTCAGTTTTACCTAATTCAATACCTACGGCTTTCCCTAATTCAATACCTACGGTTTTCCCTAATTCAATACCTACGGTTTTCCCTAGTTCAATACCTTCATTTTTTCCGATTTCAAATCCTTCATCTATACCTAATTTAAATCCTTTATTTTCTAATCTCCACGCTATATTCATAATCGCCTCTCGGTGGTTATCTACTTGTTCGACTATCTTATCTATAATGAATTCAAAATCTGATGAATCCATAATTGAGAATAAATATTCTACAACAGCAATCGTGTCCTCATCTCTGCAGTTTTTCTGATTTATTGCTTTTGATAGAAGCATTGCAACCTTATCCAGATCATGACAACTATTAACATGCTTCATTGCTATTTCCATTACGGCAGCTTTTTTATGTGTCAGCAAAATATCATCATCAATTGAAGTCAAATCAATTAAAGAGAAGTTATTAGAGTAAAGTTGATTAGCAAATGAAGTAAGTGGGAAACACGCCATCCAATTAACAGGAAAAGGATATGGTTTTTTCTTTCCATGATAAAACAAAATTGGAACAACAAGAGGTAGCGATTTATAACCTTGCTGTAAATGCTGGTTCATCGTACAAAACGCATAATGCATCATACGCCAAGCTATCATTTTATCTGGCCGAGATTGATGTTCTATGAGTAGGTAAATCGGAATATCCCCCTCCTTTGTTTTCACCAAATACAAAATATCAGACATACGAGAACGTAATTTAATATCAATGAAAGAAGAATTTTGTAATTGCAACGTTGAAAAATCACAATGACTTTTTAATTCTTCTGGTAAATGGATAAAGAAAAAGTCTTTTGCATTACTGACATTCATCATAAAGCGTTTAAATGCAGCATCATGAGAAGATATAGATATAGGCTTTTTCATAACTGACTCCATATTGAATTTGGACTGCCAGCTTACAGAAAAAAATACGTTTCACTCACTAAAAAATTATCATAATTATCTGAAAAATATGAATTATTTGTTATTCTAAAATAAACATGCAATAAAGAAATAAAAAATACCTTCGATAAATATCCAAGGTATTTTTTAAAATTATAAATTTTATTTTTAATTATTTATCAACAACAATATTTTTATTCACCACTTCATATTCATCATTGCCCACCATTCTGGCAAATTTCTCTATCGGATCTGTACTTAATGCATATAGCCGTTTTAATGCATAAGGATCATCACCTAAACGCACCTTTCCTGGTTGTGTCGTTACCGCCAATATCATGCCTGACACTTTAGTTGCATTAATCGCCCTTTGGTTATAACCCCCAAAAGGATATGCAAAAGCATATTGATGTGGATTTAATAACCGCAAAATACGTTGTGAGCGCTGTAAATCTAACACGATAGTATGAGATTGACGGCTAAATATAATGGGTTTTTTATTATTATCTAAACAATGTAAAAAATGAGAATGTGACTGAATATCAAAAACATCTCGACTTGATTTTAGTGCCTGCCAACTCATAAACTGTAATGAATTAGGTGCCCATTTGGGTGTTTTAGATTTTATACGCGATGAAATAACAAATAATGTTGCTCTCTGGCCATTTTCTTTTAAAAGAGGATAGGCATAGCGATAAACAGATTGTAAACCATCATCAAATGTTAATGCGACAGCCCGTCCCGGCAAATTAATACTTTTATTTAAATAGCCTGAAACTTGATTCAGTGAAAGTGTTTCATATCCGGCTTCTTTTAAATAATGCATCTGCTCTGTAAAGGCAGTTAATGATGTTGTTGTTGATGTATGGCGAAAATGATAATTTTCCGTTGTCTTGAGAATATGGTGATAAGTGAGTACAGGTATTCCCAAATCAGGTTTTACATCTCTTGATGAAATATAACCTAAACGGTCACCTAAAGAGATTTCAAACCAATTAATTTTTATTCCATTAGCATCTTCTTTTATTGTGCGTGATAGCACGGGATAACGTAAATTGGATAAGAGTGTCGCTATTTGTGGGCTAGCAATATCTTTATCACTATAGACCGGAGTATTTTTTGTTGTGATTAAATATTCGTAGATAGGGTAATCTGTTTTCTTCGTACTATTTGTTAAGAAACGTATTCTTTTATCTGGTTTCATAGAAGCAATATCTTCGAAATAGCCATCTTCTAGATATCCCGCTTCCAAATAACCTTGGGCATTTCCAAATTGTATTCTCTGGTAATTATTTATCGCATCTGAAACAGAAAATACCTGATTAGGATAGAGTTCAGCAACAGGTCTTAATTTATCACCGACAAAAGCATATAAGGTTTTTTGTTGGCGAAGTTGCATCAATGTTGTGGTAGGAGTGTCTAAATCCCACTGTGCTTCTGTTGATATTTCCTTTTCTAAAGGGGTTGCAAAAGTAAAACCTGTCAAAATAAAAAATAGGATAATCAATCCATTAGTTATTATTCTCATCATTTCGCCTACTTATTGTAGAACAGAAACAAAAAATGCCCTCACAATGGAGGGCATTTCAATCTAATTTAAATTAGATTTTAGTCTTTTAATCCACCAAAACCAGCATTCAGTAATTCAGCTAAGTTAGCAGATGCTTCATCAGCACTGATTGTTGTTTCAGCTTCATCTGTCGGCAGTTGTGATTGACGACGCTTCATACGATCTTGGTGATACGCATACCCTGTACCTGCAGGGATCAAGCGACCAACAATAACGTTTTCTTTCAAGCCACGTAATTCGTCACGTTTACCTGCTACAGCAGCTTCGGTCAGAACACGAGTTGTTTCTTGGAATGATGCTGCTGAAATGAAGGATTCTGTTGCCAGTGATGCTTTTGTAATACCTAATAGGTCACGAGCATAAGTCGCTGGCACTTTACCTTCATCTTCCAGAATACGGTTCGATACTTTCACGCGAGCGTATTCAACTTGTTCACCTTCGAGGAACTCAGAACTTCCTGCGTTCTCAATAGTGACTTTACGTAGCATCTGACGAACGATAACTTCAATGTGCTTATCGTTAATCTTAACACCTTGTAAACGGTAAACTTCCTGTACTTCGTTAGTGATATAACGAGTAACCGCATGAACACCACGTAAACGCAGAATATCATGTGGTGATTCTGGACCATCGGAGATAACATCACCGCGTTCCACAACTTCACCCTCAAATACGTTAAGCTGACGCCATTTAGGGATCATCTCTTCGTATGCATCGCTACCATCTAATGGAGAAATAACTAGACGACGTTTACCTTTAGTCTCTTTACCGAACGATACAATACCACTGATTTCAGCAAGGATTGCAGGCTCTTTCGGACGACGAGCTTCAAACAAGTCAGCGACACGTGGCAGACCACCGGTAATATCTTTAGTACCGCCAGATTCTTGTGGAATACGCGCTAAAGTATCACCTGCGTTAATAGTAACACCATCATCTAACTGAACAATTGCTTTACCTGGCAAGAAGTACTGTGCTGGCATATCAGTATTCGGAATTAATACATCTTTACCTTGTGCATCAGTGATACGCAATGCTGGACGTAAATCTTTACCGCTACCTGTACGCTCTGCTGAGTCCAGAACAACCAGTGAAGAAAGACCTGTTAATTCATCAGTCTGACGTGTAATAGTTTGACCATCAACCATGTCAGCAAAACGAATAATACCAGATACTTCACTCACAACTGGCATTGTATGTGGATCCCAGTTAGCAACAGTTTCGCCACCGTTAACCGCTTCGCCATCACCTTTCGCTAATTGAGCACCGTAAGGCACTTTATAGCTTTCTTTCGTACGACCGAACTCGTCAATTAAACGTAATTCAGTATTACGAGAAGTGATAACTAATTTACCCGCGGTATTGGTGATGAACTTCGCATTGAATAGCTTCAACGTACCTTTGTTACGTACTTGAATGCTAGATTCTGCTGCCGCACGAGATGCCGCACCACCGATGTGGAACGTACGCATCGTTAACTGTGTACCTGGTTCACCGATTGACTGTGCCGCAATAACACCGATAGCTTCACCTTTGTTAATGATATGACCACGAGCAAGGTCACGACCATAACATTTAGCACACACACCGAAGTCTGTGTTACAGGTTACAACTGAACGTACTTTCACGCTGTCAACTGAGTTTTCTTCTAACAGGTCACACAGTTTTTCGTTTAACAGGGTGTTACGTGGAACAAGAATATCGGCAGTACCTGGTTTCAGAATATCTTCTGCAGCCACACGACCTAATACACGTTCACGCAGTGGTTCTTTAACATCACCACCTTCGATAACCGGAGTCATCATAACACCTTCGGTTGTACCACAGTCGTCTTCTGTGACAACTAAGTCTTGTGCAACGTCAACTAAACGACGCGTCAAGTAACCGGAGTTTGCTGTTTTCAGTGCGGTATCAGCAAGACCTTTACGAGCACCGTGGGTTGAGATGAAGTACTGGAGTACGTTCAGACCTTCACGGAAGTTCGCTGTAATTGGTGTCTCGATGATTGAGCCATCTGGCTTAGCCATCAGACCACGCATACCGGCTAACTGACGGATCTGAGCAGCAGAACCACGAGCACCGGAGTCAGCCATCATAAAGATGCTGTTGAAGGATACTTGTTGTTCTTCTTCACCATTACGATTAATAACGGTTTCAGTAGACAGGTTTTCCATCATCGCTTTTGCTACGCGCTCATTCGCCGCAGCCCAAATATCGATAACTTTGTTGTAACGTTCGCCCGCTGTTACCAGACCGGATTGGAACTGTTCCTGAATTTCTGCAACTTCTGCTTCTGCTTCTGCAATGATCTCTGCTTTTTTCGCAGGGATAACCATGTCATCAATACCGACTGAAGCACCTGAACGTGCTGCGTAAGCAAAACCGGTATACATGATTTGGTCAGCAAAAATAACCGTTGGCTTCAAGCCCATTACGCGATAACAGGTATTAAGCATTTTAGAAATTGCTTTCTTACCTAATGGTTGGTTAACCAGCGCGTAAGGTAGGCCTTTTGGTACGATCATCCATAAAATAGCTCGACCAATAGTCGTGTCTTTTAAGCTAGTTTCAGTAGTGATGTTACCTTCACCATCTTTGATCTCTTCAGTGATACGTACTTTAACGCGTGCGTGTAAAGAAGCTAAACCAGCGCGATAAACGCGTTCTGCTTCTTTAGGACCACTTAGCACCATGCCTTCACCTTTGGCATTGATGCAGTCACGAGTCATGTAGTAAAGACCTAATACAACGTCCTGTGAAGGAACGATGATTGGATCACCACTTGCTGGAGACAGGATGTTATTTGTTGACATCATCAGTGCACGAGCTTCTAACTGTGCTTCTAATGTCAATGGTACGTGAACCGCCATTTGGTCACCATCGAAGTCGGCGTTGTATGCCGCACACACGAGTGGGTGTAACTGAATAGCTTTACCTTCGATAAGGATTGGTTCAAATGCCTGGATACCTAAACGGTGAAGTGTTGGTGCACGGTTTAGCATCACTGGGTGTTCGCGGATAACTTCATCTAAGATATCCCAAACAACCGCTTCTTCACGCTCAACCATTTTTTTAGCGGCTTTAATTGTTGTCGCTAAACCACGAGTTTCCAGTTTCCCGTAAATAAATGGTTTGAATAATTCAAGAGCCATTTTCTTCGGTAGACCACACTGATGCAGACGCAAGTATGGGCCAACGGTGATTACAGAACGACCTGAATAGTCAACGCGTTTACCTAACAGGTTTTGACGGAAACGACCTTGTTTACCTTTGATCATATCAGCCAAAGATTTCAGAGGACGTTTGTTCGAACCGGTGATCGCACGACCACGGCGACCGTTATCTAATAACGCATCCACAGACTCCTGCAACATACGTTTTTCATTACGTACGATGATGTCTGGTGCAGCTAAATCAAGCAGGCGTTTTAAACGGTTATTACGGTTGATCACTCGACGATATAAATCGTTCAGGTCAGATGTCGCAAAACGACCGCCATCAAGTGGAACCAGTGGACGTAAGTCTGGTGGTAACACAGGCAGTACAGTTAAGATCATCCACTCAGGTTTATTGCCTGATTGCATGAACGCTTCAAGTAACTTGATACGTTTGGTCAGTTTCTTACGTTTAGTTTCAGAGTTAGTTTCGTTTAACTCTTCACGTAGCGTTTCACACTCTTGTTCCAGATCCATGCTCTGTAAGAGGTTCTGAACAGCTTCGGCTCCCATCTTCGCATCAAATTCGTCACCGAATTCTTCTAATGCATCGAGGTATTGCTCTTCTGTTAAGATTTGGCCACGTTCAAGGCTGGTCATCCCGCCTTCAACAACAACGTAAGATTCGAAATACAGTACACGTTCAATATCGCGCAGTGGCATATCCAGTAGCAAACCGATACGGGACGGCAGTGATTTCAAGAACCAAATGTGAGCAACTGGAGAAGCTAATTCGATGTGACCCATACGTTCACGACGAACTTTAGTTTGTGTAACTTCAACGCCACACTTCTCACAGATAACACCACGGTGTTTTAAACGTTTGTATTTACCACACAAACATTCGTAATCTTTTACTGGTCCGAAAATACGGGCGCAGAAAAGACCGTCACGTTCTGGTTTGAACGTACGGTAGTTAATTGTTTCTGGCTTTTTAACTTCACCAAATGACCATGAACGGATCATATCAGGTGATGCCAGAGCAATTTTGATCGCATCAAACTCTTCGGTCTTGGTTTGCGCTTTCAGAAACTTTAATAAGTCTTTCACGAAATGGCTCCTGTCGGAGTTAGACCTGCCAGGCAAATGACCCCTGTCATTCACCCCTTTAAACCAGTGTAGTCACTGTTTGACAGACTGCCATCTCTAGCAGTCTGTCTATATGGAATCCGTTATTCGTCTTCCAATTCGATGTTGATACCCAGTGAACGGATCTCTTTCAACAATACATTGAACGACTCTGGCATACCTGGTTCCATCTGATGGTTACCATCAACGATGTTTTTGTACATTTTGGTACGACCGTTAACGTCATCCGACTTAACAGTCAGCATTTCTTGAAGAGTATAAGCTGCACCGTATGCTTCCAGTGCCCACACTTCCATCTCCCCGAAACGCTGTCCACCAAACTGAGCTTTACCACCAAGAGGTTGCTGAGTAACTAAGCTGTACGAACCGGTAGAACGGGCGTGCATCTTATCATCAACTAAGTGGTTCAGTTTCAGCATGTACATGTAACCAACAGTTACTGGACGCTCAAATTGTTCACCTGTACGACCATCGAAAAGTGTAATCTGACCAGAAGTTGGAAGATCAGCTAATTTAAGCATCTCTTTAATTTCCATTTCTTCTGCACCATCAAACACTGGTGTTGCGGTTGGCATACCTTTTTTCAGGTTTTCAGCCAGACGTAACACTTCTTCATCGCTGAAGGTGTCCAGATCAACTTTCTGACGAGGTGCCATACCCAGATCGTAAGCTTTCTGGATAAATTCACGTAATTTAGCAACTTCTTGTTGCTGTTTCAGCATCGCGTTGATCTTATCACCGATACCTTTAGCAGCCATACCCAAGTGAGTTTCAAGGATCTGACCGATGTTCATACGTGATGGTACACCCAGTGGGTTCAGTACGAGGTCAACCGGGTTGCCGTTTTCATCGTATGGCATGTCTTCAATTGGGTTAATCTTAGAGATAACACCCTTGTTACCATGACGACCCGCCATCTTATCACCAGGTTGGATCTGACGTTTAACAGCCAGATAAACCTTAACGATTTTCAGTACACCTGGTGCTAAATCATCACCTTGAGTGATTTTACGACGTTTAGCTTCCAGTTTCTTCGCGAACTCAGCTTTCAGTTCATCATACTGTTCTGCTAATTGTTCTAACTGGTTTTGCTTTTCTTCATCAGCAATACCCAGTTCTAACCAACGTTCACGAGGTAATTTATCTAATTTCTCAGCTTCAATACCGCCAGCAATCAGAACACCACGGATACGAGCGAATAGACCAGCTTCAAAGATACGCAGTTCTTCAGTTAAGTCTTTCTTAACTTCACGTAACTGTGACTCTTCGATTTCTAATGCACGTTTATCTTTTTCCACACCATCACGGGTAAAGACTTGTACATCGATAACTGTACCAGACACACCATTAGGCACACGCAGAGAAGAATCTTTAACATCAGACGCTTTTTCACCGAAGATAGCACGCAGCAGTTTCTCTTCTGGAGTCAGTTGAGTTTCACCTTTAGGTGTTACTTTACCTACCAGAATGTCACCACCTTTCACTTCAGCACCGATATAAACGATACCTGATTCATCCAGTTTAGATAACGCAGCTTCACCAACATTCGGGATATCAGCAGTGATCTCTTCAGGCCCTAACTTAGTATCACGAGAGACACAAGCGAGTTCTTGAATATGGATAGTTGTGAAACGGTCTTCTTGAACAACACGCTCAGATACAAGGATGGAGTCCTCGTAGTTATAACCATTCCATGGCATGAATGCCACGCGCATGTTTTGACCTAATGCTAACTCACCAAGGTCTGTTGAAGGACCATCAGCTAACACATCACCGCGATCAACTGGTTCGCCTAAAGATACGCAAGGCGTTTGGTTAATACATGTGTTCTGGTTAGAACGGGTGTATTTAGTCAAGCTATAGATATCGATGCCCGCTTCACCAGCGTAGGTCTCATCTTCGTTAACTTTGATAACGATACGAGAAGCATCAACATACTGAACAACACCACCACGCTTAGCAACCGCAGTAACACCGGAGTCAACCGCTACAGCACGCTCCATACCTGTACCTACCAGTGGTTTATCACCACGAAGTGTAGGAACAGCTTGACGTTGCATGTTCGCACCCATCAATGCACGGTTGGCGTCATCGTGTTCAAGGAATGGGATCAGTGAAGCACCGACAGAAACAACCTGTTGGGTTGAAACGTCCATGTACTGAACTTGGTCACGGCTAAATAAACTTGACTCACCTTTATGACGGCAAGTTACTAATTCTTCAACGAAGTGATTGTCATCGTCTAATACGGAGTTAGCCTGAGCAATGATGAAGTTACCTTCTTCGATTGCAGACAGATAATGAATTTCATCTGTTACAGCGTTGTTTTCAACAACACGGTAAGGCGTTTCAAGGAAACCGTACTCATTAGTCTGTGCATAAACAGATAAGGAGTTGATCAGACCGATGTTTGGACCTTCAGGCGTTTCGATTGGACACACACGACCGTAGTGAGTTGGGTGTACGTCTCGAACTTCGAAGCCTGCACGTTCACGGGTCAAACCACCTGGACCTAATGCAGAAATACGACGTTTGTGCGTAATTTCTGATAGCGGGTTATTCTGATCCATAAACTGTGATAACTGGCTAGAACCAAAGAACTCTTTGACAGCAGCAGAAATCGGTTTTGCATTGATCATGTCTTGTGGCATTAATGCATCAAGATCGCCTAAAGACAGACGTTCTTTAACTGCACGCTCAACACGCACCAGACCAACACGGAATTGGTTTTCAGCCATTTCGCCAACAGAACGAATACGACGGTTACCTAAGTGGTCGATATCATCCACTTCACCTTTACCATTACGGATATCAATCAGTTTTTTCATTACTTCAATGATATCTTCTTGGCTTAAGATCCCAGAACCTTCAACTTCGTCACGGC
Organism: Proteus sp. G2626; assembly: GCF_009915985.1. Lineage (NCBI taxonomy): Bacteria > Pseudomonadati > Pseudomonadota > Gammaproteobacteria > Enterobacterales > Morganellaceae > Proteus > Proteus sp. G2626. The sequence goes on from NZ_JAABNH010000008.1 coordinate 26,580, forward strand.
CTAAAGAACGGTTGAACTTCATACGACCCACAGCAGACAGATCATAACGATCTTCAGAGAAGAATAAGTTCTCAAATAAGTTTTCTGCTGCTTCACGTGTTGGTGGTTCACCAGGACGCATCATGCGATAAATTTCAACTAACGCGCTTAAACGATCGTTTGTAGGATCGACGCGAACAGTTTCTGATATATAAGCACCATGATCTAAGTCATTGGTAAACAGCGTTTCAATCGTTTTATGACCAGCTTGACTTAAGCGAGCTAACACATCTAAAGAGATTTCCATGTTAGCAGCACAAATCAGTTCACCTGTCGCTTCATCAATATAGTCACGAGCAACCACTTTACCTGCAATATATTCAACAGGTACTTCAATGCGGTCAACTTGTTCTTTTTCTAATTGACGAATATGGCGAGCAGTAATACGACGGCCTTTTTCGACATACACTTTGCCATTTGCTTCAATATCAAATGAAGCAGTTTCACCACGCAGACGTTCAGGCACTAATGTCATCATCAGCTTGTTGTTGCTGATTTCAAACAATGTTTTTTCGAAGAATAAACCTAAGATTTCTTCAGTGCTGTAGTTCATTGCGCGTAAAATGATAGTCGCAGGTAATTTACGGCGACGGTCAATTCGGACAAAAAGGTTATCTTTAGGGTCGAATTCGAAGTCTAACCATGAACCACGATAAGGGATAATACGTGCGTTATACAGTACCTTACCAGATGAGTGTGTTTTACCTTTGTCACTATCAAAGAACACACCAGGGCTACGGTGTAACTGGGAAACGATAACACGCTCAGTACCATTGATAACAAAGGTACCGTTATCGGTCATTAATGGGATTTCACCCATATAGACTTCTTGTTCTTTGATGTCTTTAACGGTGCCTTCTGGGGCTTCACGTTCATAAATGACCAGACGCAGTTTTACACGCAGAGGTGCCGAATAAGTAACACCGCGGATCTGACATTCTTTAACATCAAAAACAGGCTCGCCTAAGCGGTAGCTGACATACTGTAATTCAGCATTGCCACTATAGCTTTGGATAGGGAATACGGAACGGAAAGCTGCTTCCAGACCGTTTTGACCATCAGGATCTTGCTCGATGAACTTCTGGAACGAGTCAAGTTGGATAGAAAGGAGATAGGGAACATCCAGAACTTGTGGACGTTTACCAAAATCCTTACGAATACGTTTTTTCTCGGTATAGGAGTAAACCATAGGGTTCCTCAGCTCGCTGAAAAGTGACCCACTCTGCCTACCCTTAGTTATTAAGGGCGACACGACATTCTGCTAACACTATTTTTTGTAGGTAGGAAAATGTAATTTTCCATAATACTTATTGCTATTACTCTTAAATCATTTCATTGTATTGAGATCACTACCGAGCTTTTGGACAACGTGGATCGTAGTGATTAACACAGTATATTAAGTCGTCAATAGCAAAAAATATTGAGGTAAAGAGGAAGCCAAAAAGTGTGAAAAAGCTACTCTTACCTTACAGCGCAAAAAGGCTGGTGACCAAAAAATCACCAGCCATCAGCCGTTAGGCTGCACTCTGGGAAGTTAAATTATTTAACTTCAACCTCAGCGCCTGCTTCTTCCAGAGCTTTCTTCAGAGCTTCAGCATCATCTTTGCTTACGCCTTCTTTCAGAGCTGCTGGTGCAGATTCTACTAAGTCTTTAGCTTCTTTCAGGCCAAGACCGGTAGCGCCACGTACTGCTTTGATTACTGCTACTTTGTTACCGCCGATAGCTTTCAGGATAACGTCAAATTCAGTTTTCTCTTCAGCAGCTTCTGCTGGACCCGCAGCAACAGCAACAGCTGCAGCAGCAGATACACCGAATTTTTCTTCCATCATAGAGATCAGTTCAACAACGTCCATTACAGACATTTCAGCAACTGCGTTTAAGATATCGTCTTTAGAAATAGACATAACAAGTGTTCCTAAAATTCAGAAAAAGTTTATACGTAAATAAAGCAACGAAGAAATTGGCTATTAAGCAGCTTCTTTCTGATCGCGCAGAGCAGCCAGAGTGCGAACCAATTTGCCTGCAGAGGCTTCTTTCATGGTTGCCATCAGGCGTGCGATTGCTTCATCGTAAGTTGGGAGTGTAGCCAGACGATCGATGTTCGAACCTGGGATAAACTCACCTTCAAAGGCAGCCGCTTTAATCTCGAATGCAGGGTTCGCTTTCGCGAAATCTTTGAACAGACGAGCTGCAGCGCCCGGATGTTCAGCAGAAAATGCAATCAAGGTTGGACCAACAAATGCATCTTTCAGTACTTCATAAGAAGTACCTTCAACAGCACGACGCAGAAGTGTGTTACGTACTACACGTACAGTAACGCCAGCTTCACGACATGCTTTACGCAGTTCGGTCATTTTAGCTACAGTAACGCCACGGGAATCCGCAACAACTGCAGAAAGCGCACCTTTGGCAACTTCGCTGACTTCAGCAACAATCGCTTGTTTGTCTTGAAGATTTAGTGCCATTAGCTTCTTGCTCCTGGATTAACCGAGTAAAAACTCGGGACTCACATCACTTATTACCACAATGGTATAAGCGCTAAAACACGGTGAGTAGAATCCAGAATATATAATTCTTTATTGGCTCTCTCACCGTCTACGCAGGAAAATTAAGTAATTACTTACACCTGCGGTCTTGGACGGGGTCTGGATAGGCCAGACTCCAACCGAAATTCAGATAATTTAGTTATGCAGACTTAAATAAAATACCACATAGCTAAACTCAAGGCGTCAAATTCTATACAAATTTGACGCCAAGGTAAAGTCTTTTATGACTTTAGTCTAATCGATAATTAAACTGTCGCGCTCAAGCTAGCTTGATCAATTGCAACACCTGCACCCATAGTGGTAGACAGGCTTACTTTCTTGATATAAACGCCTTTCGCTGCAGATGGTTTTGCTTTTTTCAGCGCAACCAGCAGAGCTTCTAAGTTTTCTTTCAACTGAGTTTCGTTGAAATCAACTTTACCGATAGTGGTATGGATAATACCATTTTTGTCGTTACGGTAACGAACCTGACCCGCTTTAGCATTTTTAACTGCTTCAGCAACGTTAGGAGTTACAGTACCCACTTTCGGGTTTGGCATTAAGCCACGTGGGCCAAGGATTTGACCTAATTGACCTACAACGCGCATTGCATCTGGAGATGCGATAACAACGTCGAAGTCCATTTCGCCAGCTTTCACTTTAGCAGCTAAGTCGTCCATACCGACTAATTCAGCGCCTGCTTCTTTAGCAGCTTCTGCGTTTGCACCTTGTGCGAATACAGCAACGCGAACTGAACGGCCAGTACCGTGTGGAAGTACAGTTGCACCACGAACGTTTTGATCTGATTTACGTGCATCGATGCCAAGATTAACAGCAACGTCAACGCTTTCAACGAATTTAGCCGTAGCCAGTTCTTTCAGTAAAGCAACCGCTTCAGTAATTTCGTACTGTTTAGTTACTTCAACTTTTTCACGGATATTGCGCATGCGCTTGGTTAGTTTAGCCATCAGATTAATCCTCCACTACCAGGCCCATGGAACGAGCAGTACCTTCGATTGAACGCATCATAGCTTCAACGTCAGCACCAGTCAGGTCCGCAGCTTTAGTTTCTGCGATTTCACGAACTTGAGCAGAAGTGATTTTACCTACTTTGTCTTTGTTCGGTTTGCCAGAACCTGATTTCACGCCCGCAGCTTTCTTCAGCAGAACGGCTGCTGGAGGAGTTTTGGTAACGAAAGTGAAAGAACGGTCAGCGTAAACTGTAATAACAACAGGAATTGGTAAACCTTTTTCAACGCTTTCAGTTTTAGCGTTGAATGCTTTACAGAATTCCATGATATTAACACCTTGTTGACCCAGAGCTGGACCAACTGGTGGACTTGGATTAGCCATACCTGCAGCAACTTGCAGCTTGATATAGGCTTGGACTTTCTTAGCCATTAATTAATTCCTCAATTTGGGTATATCGCCCGGCTAGGGCTCCCCGATTTTACTTTGTAATGTCTTAAGACAAAACAACTCAAAACGAAAGGTGGAAAATTGTAGATAACTTTTCCACCTTTTGCAAGAATGCAACGTAAAAAGGCTTAACCTTTTTCAACCTGACTAAAGTCTAATTCAACTGGTGTCGCACGCCCAAAAATTGAAACAGAGACTTTTAAGCGGCTTTTTTCGTAATCAACTTCTTCAACCACGCCATTAAAGTCAGCGAATGGACCATCACTAACACGAACCATTTCACCTGGTTCAAATAATGTTTTAGGACGTGGCTTATCACCAACTTGTTGTAAGCGATTCATGATCGCATCAACTTCTTTATCACTAATTGGTGCTGGTCTGTCTGAGGTTCCACCAATAAATCCCATCACACGAGGTACATTACGTACTAAGTGCCAAGTTGCATCGTTCATGACCATTTGGACAAGAACATAGCCTGGGAAAAATTTACGCTCGCTTTTACGGCGTTGTCCGCTACGGATTTCGACCACTTCTTCTGTCGGAACCATAACTTCGCCGAATGAGTCTTCCATTTCGTTTAATTTGATATGTTCACGCAGCGACTGTGCAACACGGCCTTCAAAGCCCGAAAATGCCTGAATGACATACCAGCGTTTTTTTGGAGAATCAGTCATGAACACCTCACAGGCCAGTAATAAATGAAACAAAACGAACCAGAATGCCATCCAGTCCCCAAAGAACTAATGACACAATAGCCGTCACTGCAGCAACAATCAGGGTTGTTTGCAATGTTTCTTGACGTGTTGGCCATACTACTTTACGCATTTCAATGCGCGCTTCGCGAGCAAATGCTAATGTTGCTTTACCTTGTGTTGTCCACAACGCGATCCCACCCGCGGCTACGAACAAAGCAACAACAGCTAAAGCTCGTAACGCTAGGTTAAATTCACGGTAAAGATAGTTGCCACCCACTGCTACTGCCAGCAATAAAACGGTAATGATCCACTTAGCGATATCACCACCGCGTTTGCTATCTTGAGCTCCGCTATTCGCACTCATAAATTAACCTGTCATATGATGTAAATAAATAGCCAGCTTGCCTCGCAAGAGCAAAACAAATCAGACTAACCATAAAATCAACTATGATTGCATCTGACACAGTGTCATATCTCTATGACATTCGTATCTGCAAGATACTGGACTCGATTCGTTGTATCAGAGCCTATCTCACCAATAATTTACATCAAACTAGTGATGAGATAGGTTCTTTTTCAAACAACGCATAAAAAGGGCATCAATTGATGCCCTTCTCTAGGAGAATTACGCGAGTAATTAACCTAATACTTTAGCAACAACGCCCGCACCTACTGTACGGCCACCTTCACGGATAGCGAAACGTAAACCGTCGTCCATCGCGATTGGGTGAATCAGTTCAACGATCATGTTGATGTTGTCACCTGGCATTACCATTTCTACGCCTTCTGGTAATTCGATAGTACCAGTTACGTCAGTTGTACGGAAGTAGAACTGTGGACGGTAGCCTTTGAAGAATGGAGTATGACGACCACCTTCATCTTTGCTCAGAATATATACTTCTGATTCGAATTTAGTGTGTGGCTTGATTGAACCTGGTTTAGCCAGTACTTGTCCACGTTCGATTTCTTCACGTTTAGTACCACGCAGCAGAACACCAACGTTCTCACCTGCACGACCTTCGTCAAGTAATTTACGGAACATTTCAACGCCAGTACAAGTTGTTTTAACTGTTGGTTTGATACCAACGATTTCAACTTCTTCACCAACTTTGATTACACCACGCTCAACACGACCAGTTACTACTGTACCACGGCCTGAGATTGAGAATACGTCTTCGATTGGTAACAGGAATGGTTTGTCAATTGCACGCTCTGGTTCTGGGATGTATGAATCCAGTGCTTCTGCTAATTCAACAATTTTTGCTTCCCACTCTGCTTCGCCTTCCAGTGCTTTCAGCGCTGAACCACGGATTACTGGAGTGTCGTCACCTGGGAAATCGTACTGAGACAGAAGTTCACGAACTTCCATTTCAACTAATTCCAGTAACTCTTCATCATCTACCATGTCACATTTGTTCAGGAATACGATGATGTAAGGAACACCAACCTGACGACCTAACAGGATGTGCTCACGAGTTTGTGGCATTGGGCCATCAGTCGCAGCAACTACCAGGATCGCTCCGTCCATTTGCGCAGCACCAGTGATCATGTTTTTAACATAGTCGGCGTGACCTGGGCAGTCTACGTGTGCGTAGTGACGAGTTGGAGTGTCGTATTCTACGTGTGAAGTAGAGATGGTGATACCACGAGCTTTTTCTTCTGGTGCGTTATCGATTTGATCGAATGCACGAGCAGCACCACCGTAAGTTTTAGCTAAAACTGTAGTGATTGCAGCAGTCAGAGTTGTTTTACCGTGGTCAACGTGGCCGATAGTACCAACGTTAACGTGCGGTTTTGAACGTTCAAATTTTTCTTTAGACA
>NZ_JAABNH010000009.1:0-450364 GCF_009915985.1 Proteus sp. G2626
TCACCTTCAGCACTACCTCCCGGCACAGTGACTTCAGTTTGTACACCGTCTTTTAGCTCTTCAGCATTTACGCCGTTAGTCGCTTCAGGAATTGTGACCACAGGTGTTGTATCTACCACACCGTCACCATCCGTATCACCTGGAATTTGTCCATCAACGGCAAATTCAACTTTATTCCCTGGTTTGGCTGGGTTACTGCCTTGCGTTAAGCTAACATCAACACTGTTTTGACCGTTTTGTACCGCGTCTTTCGGAATATCTATTGATACTTTACCCACTGTCGCTTCATCTTTAGTGACAGTATGTGTAACCGTTTCAGTGGATTTATCCGGACGAGTAATTGTTAGCGTAATTTCAGCGCCTTCTACAGTACCTGCAGGCAGTGTCACCTCAGCTTGTAAACCATCTTTCAGTTCATCAGCATTCGCATAACCATCAGCCACTTCAGGAATACTTAAAATAGGCATATCCGTTACAGGATCTGGTTTTGCAGTTACAGTAACTTCATCACTTTTATTACCACTTGGATCTTTCGCACTTGCAGTAACATCACTATTATCTTTTATCTTGTCATTAGGAATCGTGACTTTATCGTTATCTGTATCAGGAATTAAGTCTGGATTACTCGATGTCCAGCCATTATCACCTTTCTCTAATGTGACAGTATTTGAGTTCCCCTCTTCATCCTCAAAAGTAACATCTACAGAATCACCTTTGTTTGCATCTTTTGGTAAATCAATAGAAACAGAACCGTCATCTTCAGCGGTTAATCCTGGTTTACTTGGCGCAGTAACATCAGCCTCATCACCTTTATTGTCACCACCATGATTTCTATTAGCTAAAAAGATTGCTAATGCACTGCCGATAGAACCAGCAACCCATAAAAATAGGCCGATTCCATCCTCGTTATCAGAAAGAGTCCCTGTTTCACCAGCAACTAAATGCTCTAAAACAGGACCATCTTGAGTAAGAGTGACTTCCCCCATTACCCCATTTTGATCTAATACATTTAAAGTTGCATAACACTGCTCTTCTCCTGGTTTGCACTCCTCCCAGAAGTCTTTAATGACAACTTCAAGTTCTTGTTCTTTACTCGATAAAATAAGATCATCCGATTTACGAGTTGCTTTAATATCTAATGGTGAAAGATTGGTTTCAGTATCAATTAATTGATAAACTTCATTTGGTTTTGCAGTTACGGTGTGCTTTACATTAGGATTTAACTGCACTTGTGTATCTGAATTTTTTTCAGAAAAAATAAATCTCATAATAATTACCTAGCGTTAAAATAGAACTTCTATACATGTATAGAGAAGCACCTACCTATTTAAAAACATTTTTTAACAATAAGTTACGAAATTAATTTGTTCTTTATTCTCCTTACATTATTTCTTCTTTACAAACGTAATCACAATTACAATCAATAATTATTTTCTTTTTGCTATCTAATATTTTTATAAAGTGAAGTATAGAAATGTTTAAAATAAAGCAAACTTCTACTAATGTAGAAACACACCATTTAACGTCTCCTCGTTCAAGGCGAGAATAATGCTGTTGACTTATATTCATCTTCTTTGACATATTAAGCCCAGTCAGACACCTCGCCTTCCTTATAGCTTTAACCTCACTTCCTATTACATAATTAATATTCAATCTATGCACCTTAACTCCTGCCCGATATAAGGGATGGAGATAAAAACATTACAGAAATAATTTTACTTAAGTTCAGTGTATCATTTAGCATCACGCCTCAAATCAAACAAAGAAATAAATAAATAACACAAAATGATAAATTTGGTATTTATCAATAAAATACAATCGAAGAAAAAAATAAAAACAACCATAAAACTTAATTAAATTGCCAAAAATGTTAAAATCCATTCGTATGAGAAACGTTATACTTACGCGCATAAAATTAAATATCGTCATTAGTCTTTGAACATGATGATTCCAATGAAAAATAACACTAAAAGATAAAAAAGTATTACTATTAATCACATGGTAATAAATACAATTTCATTTATAAAAATAAAATCATAGACTGATTATTAATAATTTTAATTACTATTTTATTCATAAAACCCAGATTAAAGTGAGTCTATTTATATGGAAAATTCTTATTTTCATTTAAAAAACTTAACTCTATCAAACTACATTATGCTCTTAACAAAAGATAGTGAGATACGAATAGAAACTAATAGCCTAAAAAAAACAATAGATAAAAATAGTATTGCTTTAATATCAAAAGATATAAAATTTGATGTGTATTTTTCGAATATAAACAAACCTACTTTGATTTATTTATCTTGTGATACGCTTAGAGATGCATTAAAAATAAACCTTGCCTCTAATCATCTTAAAATAAAAGAAAACAAAAACAGCATTGAAAATAATATTTTAATAAAAAAAGCACAACCAGAAGATATCTTGCTATTTAATAAATTGAAAAGTAAATTTAACAACGAAATTATTACATCTGAAAAAATAGAGCATAGCCATATATTAAAATTGGCATATCTATTAAGTGGATTAGAAATAAATATTATGAGTTTTATATATGAGATGTATAACTCCTCATATACAGAAAAAATAATTAATATTATTAGTGAGGATTTAAGTTATGAATGGACAATAAAAGACATTAGTAAAAGGCTATACATTGGAACATCATCTCTCAGAAAAAAACTAGAGACAGAAAAAACAAGCTTTACAAGAATATTAACAAAAACAAGAATGGAGCACGCAATAAATTTATTAACAACGACAAATCTAAACATCAATACTATTTCAAATAAATTAGGTTATAAAACAACCTCATATTTTATAAAAAAATTCAAAGAATATTACAAATCAACACCTAAAAAATTATTAAAAAATCATAGAATTGGGATAAAATAATCTAATGAACATATATTGTTATTACTCTTCATATCTTTAATGTTAAATATTTCAATATCGTATCCGTTTCTCTTTTTAGCTTTCAATTTAGAAAGCTCTCTAGAATAGATTACGTTTGATAGGTTTAAATATTCATCCCAGGTACCATAAAATGAAAACTTATAATATTTATCTCCATTTTCAGAAAAAATAGAGTCGATTGCATGCATACTTTCATAATAGTCAAAAACAGTTAAGATATTTTTAGTGAATGGCGATTTTTCATAACGATAATATATATTTAAATATTCATATTGGTTCATTTTAATGAGATTTTTTAATTTAATTATTCCATCTTTATTTTTAAATCCCATTCCTGTTCTTGATATTAATGCAGTTAGCTCAAAAGGAATATTAACATGAAAAAATTTCTCTTTACTTTTTTTAAAAGCAATATCAATAAAAACTTTTTTAGATTCTAATTTTTTAAAGTCAAAATAATTATACTGAGGAAGATAATATGTAAAATCCCAATATGCATCTTTTCTATAAACAATAGGAGTCACTTTAAAGTGACGTTTAAAAGCTCTAGAAAAACTTTGCTGAGAATTAAATTGATAATTAACAGATATTTCCAATATAGATAAGCTTGTTAATCTTAATAAGGTTGCAGATAGTGATAATCGCCTAAGTAAAATATATCGAGCAATCGTATTTCCCGTTTCATTATAAAAAATATCTTGAAAATGTCTTTTGCTATACCCAGACTTATTTATTACATCATCTTGAGATAATGGACTGTTTATGTTTTTTTCTATCCAATCTAAAATAATCCTTATTATATTATTTTTCAATTAGTTACCCAACCCATTAGTGGTATTCAATCTGTAATTTTACCATAAATAAAATATTTATTATATAAATAAAAATTGATATCATATATTTTCATATACGATAATGAGATAAATGCTCAACGGTATATTGGATTATTTTTAATATTATTATTTAAATAAAAATAAAAATAAACTTAAACATCAATATTTTATTGGCAAATAAATTCTAACTCTCCTTTTATACAGAAAATAAAGATTTCTATTATATAAAATAAAAGTGGCAACAGAATACAGTAATACATTGATATTTTTATTATTTTTAGAACCCTAATGAAAGTAAAGAAGCAATATTAATACTAATTCTTTTTTTATTTGAAATTTTAAACATATAAGTTTTTATATATTTAAAATAAAAAAGATCGCTTTTATAACATTTATCATACAAATTAGGTTCATTTAAGAAATACTCCATATATATATCTCCTTTTAATTAATACCTACCTCACAAAATATGAAATTCACCTTAATTGTCATTGACGAAATATAGCTACAGCAGTAAATATAATAAGCAATGATTATAAAAACAGTGACCATCTTTGAAGATGGCTTTTTTAATCCTTAAATTGTCTCATTTTTTAGACAAAGAGATATTACTGAAACCACGGGAGAATTCTCTTATGAATCAACAAGATACAGCAATTTATTACTCAATTGATGATATGAAAACATTAATTGAAACAATGCAAATTTATAAAAAAGACAACAGTGGCAAAGGGATCACACGTATTGCCTATGGTGAAGAAGATGAAGCCGCACACTTGTATCTTGCGGGTTTAATGAAAGAAGCGGGCCTTGAAGTTTATCGTGATGGTATTGGAACTCTTTATGCACGTTTACCAGGTAAAGATCGCTCATTACCCGCAGTAGGAACAGGCTCTCACCTCGACACTGTGCCTCAAGGTGGTGCTTATGATGGCGCTTTAGGTGTGATTGCGGGCTTTTATGCTTTAATGCAATACAAGCCACAACAGCTTAAACGTGATCTTGAACTCGTTGTGTTCCGTGCGGAAGAATCTAGTCGTTTTGGCTTTTCATGTATTGGCAGTAAAGTATTAACAGGAAAAATAGATAGAACACGCTGGGAACAAAATAGAGATGATGATGGCAATAACTTCTTTGACGTTTTGAAGTTATTAGGTTATCAGCACGATAATTTGGATAGTTGTTTAGTCAAAGAGGATCGTTATAGTGCTTTTGTTGAGCTTCATATTGAACAAGGTAAACGCCTCGAAAATGACAAGAAAACCATAGGTATTGTTAATGGTATTGCAGCACCGACACGTTTTTCAGTCACTGTTAATGGTCATGCGGATCACTCTGGTGCAACTCCGATGTATCAACGTCAAGATGCGTTAGTGGCAAGTGCGGGGATTATTACCGATATCAACCGTGCAGCATGTACTGAAGCCGTTTATGGCACTGTAGGTACAGTGGGTAAACTCAACGTTGTTCCGAACTCCATGAACGTCATTCCAGGGCAAGTAAAATTCTCTGTTGATATTCGTGGTATTGATACTGAAAGTATTCAGCGTGTTGTACAACGTTTAAATAACAGTGTTGAAAAAGCAGAAAAAGATTTTGGTGTTGCTATTGATGTTCAACCAATTTCTGCTGAATCGCCAGTAAAATTAGATGATTCAATTTGCCAAGTTATTGAAAATTTGTGCCAAAAACACAATATCGACTATATGACAATGTTAAGCGGTGCAGGCCACGATTCAATGAATATGGCGTCACTTTATCCAACTGCGATGATCTTTACACCTTCAGTTGCCGGTATTAGTCATCATCCTGATGAATTTACCGAGTTTAGTGATATTGCTGTCGCTGCAGATTTATTAGCAGAAACACTAGGCACATTAGCAAATCAATAATGACTGACTATTTGTTTTAAAAGGTTAATTGCATCATCCCCTTTGGTCGCTTTTAACCATAATTTATCAAAGAGAGATTGATATTGAAATATCGCCTCAGTTGAAGAAGTTACGGTGGCAATGCCCGTACTGACATTAGGAAATTCACCTAAACGGAACGGGCTAACGGCTAAAGAAAGAGGTACTTTATCTTGATAAAACAATTGGAAAGTTAAAGACGGCATAGTATCTGAAATAATTGCAATATTAAGATAATTATTTTTTTGCTCTAGCTTTTCAATTAAATGAAGAATTTCGCTTTTTGCTCGCTGTTTTCTTTCTTGTTGCAATGTTTTCGTTAAATTAACGGAACCTAACATACCAACATAAAGAAATTTTTCAATTTGCTGTTGGCTAATAAGGTTATAAATATGAGGTGAATGTAAGGACTGATGTTTCTTACGCTCTTTTAAAATAGACAAAACTTCTTGTTGTTTTTCAGATAAAAGATTTACAGGCGATGCTTCTGTTAGCATTTCAACCAATGTTTTATCATAACAATCTGAAGTTAATAAGTAAGAGAAAGGTTCGAAGTGGGTGTAAATATGTGAAGATTGAGATTCAAGTTGGCGCATTCGTTCAAAAAAGCCATTTGCACTTGAATAATATTCCGTATTAATACCCAATAAACTCGTTAACGAGGTATTTAATAATCGAGCAAGATTGTCAAGCGTCTCAATTTTAACAATTTCGCCTTTTTCTAACCGATATACAGCAGCGCGAGAAATACCCAGGCTTTCTGCGACATCTTCCGCTTTTAATGAAGAGGCTATGCGATAAGCACGCAAGCGATAGCCAATGGCTTGATAATCTATTTTTTCTCTAGGTATGTAAGGCATATTTATAATTGGCTCCCAAATGCACAAAGTACCAGGGTAAAGTAACGGCACAACAATAAGATGTTAGTTCAGATAGTTTAAATTAAACCAAAAATAAAAAGAATCACCTTCCTCACAATGAGGTAAATAAAAAAAGTTTGCAGTAAAAAGTTAGTCTATATCAATAAACCTGTCTCCTAGCAGGTAACCTCACCAGGGTTAAAGCAGTAAAAACAAACAACAATAAAAAACGAAAAGGCGTTGTAATTGATATTGCAGCGCCTTTTTCATTATTTAATTAACTAAATGCTCTAATACCATAGCACCAGCGCCTTGAGAAACTATTTCATAGGCATGACTTGCTGAATAAACATCTGTTTTTATATTTGGGAAAAGTGCGAGTTTAGTTTCAATCGTTTTTTTAACGGTATCAAAAAACGTATATTTAGGTATTAATGTTCCACCACAAACAACAATATCAGGTCGGAGTATTAAAATCGTATTTGCAATAGCAAGCCCGTAGTAATAAGCGGCTTCTTCTAATGCATCAATGCATAAAGGATCTCGCATTTCTATTGCTTGAAAAATAGTGTGATAGTTAATTTCATCATCAGTACTTACCAGAGAAGTTAATAGAGAATGCTTTCCTCGTCTTATTTGATGAATGATATTATTTTTTATGGCATCTAAAGAACACAATGTATTTAAACAACCATAAGAGCCACATTCACACAATGGCCCTTTTACATCAATCGTCATATGACCAAAACAGTTCATCGTTGCTGAGGTATCAGTTAGAAACTGATTACCAATAATGGCACATCCTCTTACTTCGGTATCACAAGAGGTAAATAAAAATCGTTGTGTTTTTTGGCGATAATATAAACGATATTCGGCTAAAGCGGCAAAATGGACGCCGCTTCCTACGGTAACGTAAGTAGGAACTTTTTTACGTAATAACGTTTCTAATTCACAAAATTCTTCATCAAGGGATTTTGAAGCCAATTGATGTTCGACAACATGCTCAATAGAAATACCTAATCCTAAAACTTTTTCATAGCTGATTTTATTTTTTAATAATAAGGCATCAACTTTAGGTAATAGCTTTTCTGTCATTTCATATGCAGATAAGTAAGGCTCTGGTGATATTTTAATTTTGTCCAGCATATTGAGCTTTAAATCCATTAAAACAATCGTTGAATAGACTTTACTTAATTCAATACCAACTAAAAACACACCTTCTGTATTAATATTATACAAAATAGGTTTTCGTCCACCGGTTGACTCCCCTAATTCTGCAGTTGTAATTAATTGAAGAGCATTTAATTCATCCAATAATCGAGCACAAGTCGCAGGCTTCATTTGTGCTAATTCGGTTAATGTTTCTGTTTTTATCGGACCATTTTCTGCCACTAATTTATAAAGACTTTTAAGTTTCAATGCTTTTGAAGTCTTAGAAGACTGAAGTTCTTTTAAATTTTTCAATAGCATAGCGACTTCCTTTATTTAATTATTGGGTAGCAAAAGAGAAGAATACCGCTATCTTACTGTAAAAAAAGCAATAGTTCCTTAATCAAAACAAACAACATGATCTTAATCTCAAAATGAGAAAAAGAGAGTTGTTCATTTCTGTTTATCAGGCAAAGTATTCTCAACCACTATTTAAAATGTAATGACGGTTTACGGTTTATACAGGAGAAAGCCATGCATCAGGTTTCCGAAATCAATAAAGCAAAAGAATTTGTTCAATCTAAAACAACACAAAAACCAACGGTTGGGATCATTTTAGGATCAGGTTTAGGCTCTTTTGCCGATACATTAGAAGATGCTGTACATATTCCTTACCACACCATTCCTTATTTTGCCGCATCTGGTGCCGTGGGGCATGCTAATGAATTAGTAATTGGTAAAATTGCAGGAAAAACAGTTGTAGCTATGAAAGGTCGTTTTCATTACTACGAAGGTGTCTCACTCGATGAAGTCACCTTCCCTGTTCGTGTAATGAAAGCACTGGGAGTTGAAAAACTGATTATCACTAACGCATGTGGTGCAGTAAATACTGAATTTAATCCGGGCGATCTCATGCTAATTACAGATCACATTAACCTCACTGCTAATAACCCACTTATTGGACCAAATAATCCTGATCTTGGTGTTCGTTTTCTAGATGTTAGTCAAGTTTATAATAAAACAATGCGCCAAATTGTTATTGATACAGCTAAAGAACAAGACATTACCTTACGTCAAGGTGTCTATGCATGGTGGACAGGTCCAACTTACGAAACACCAGCAGAAATTCGCATGATAAGAACATTAGGTGCCGATGCTGTGGGCATGTCAACGGTTCCAGAAGCACTCATTGCTCGCCATTCAGGCATTGATACCATTGGTATTTCATGCTTAACCAATATGGCCTGTGGCATTTTAGAACAACCTCTTAGCCATGATGAAGTCATTGAAACCGCAGAACGCGTAAAATCTACCTTTTTAAAACTTATCAGCGAAGTGATCGCTCGCTTATAACTTTTTATCAATAAAAGAAAAAATGGATCATAGATAGCTGCCTATGATCCACTTAAATCAATATCCCCAACAGTGGAGATTGTTATGGGTATAAAAATACAGCTCAAAGGCATGATGTTTATGCAATATTTTATCTGGGGAAGTTGGTTAATTACCCTGGGTGCATACATGATGCAAACATTGAATTTCACTGGAATTGAAGTTGGATTGGTTTATGGATCTAAAGGTATTGCTGCCCTAATTATGCCTGGTTTATTAGGCATCATTGCCGATAAATTTATTCCTGCAAATCGCTTATATATTATTTGTCATCTTATTTGTGCTACTGCTTTATTCTTTGCGGCTTCAGTCACTGATCCAACTATTATGTTTTGGGTCATGTTTATTAATGCATTAGCATTTATGCCAACCATTGCACTTTCAAACTCCATTGGCTATTTTTGCTTAAATAAACATAAACTAGATTCAGTTGCTCATTTTCCCCCTATTCGTGTATTTGGTACGATAGGCTTTATTATTGCAATGTGGTGTGTCAGCTTATTTAGATTAGAGCTTAGCAATACTCAATTATATATTGCATCCGTTGCATCGCTTTGCTTAGCACTCTACTCATTCTGTTTACCTAAAATTCCAACAGTACAGCATAAACAATCGACATCTTGGGCTTCCCGTTTAGGATTAGATGCATTTGTCTTATTTAAAAAACCTGTCATGGCAATATTCTTTTTATTTGCAATGTTATTAGGTGCTGTGCTTCAAATTACAAATACCTTCGGCAGCCCATTTATTCACGATTTTGCTAAAAATCCTGAATTTGCAGATAGTTTAATTGTACAATACCCATCAATTTTATTATCCGTATCACAAATGGCTGAAGTCGCTTTTATCTTAGCTATTCCCTTCTTCCTAAAACGCTTTGGTATTAAAAAGGTCATGCTAATTAGTATGGTTGCATGGACTTTACGTTTTGGATTATTTGCATATGGTGATCCTTCACCTTGGGGTTTTGTATTGCTAATGCTTTCAATGATTGTTTATGGTTGTGCGTTTGATTTCTTTAATATTTCAGGGTCTATTTATATAGAAAATGAAGTTAAACCTGAAATAAGAGCTAGTGCTCAAGGGTTATTTATGACCATGGTAAATGGCGTCGGTGCGTACGCGGGTTCTATTTTAAGTGGCATGGTGGTAGATCATTTTACAATAAATGGAATGAAAGATTGGCAATCTATTTGGTTAATTTTTGCATCATATACATTAATATTAGCCATTATCTTTGTATTTGCATTTAAAGAGAATAAAAAAATAGCTTACTGATAATTATCATAAATCACTTACTACCTTATATTAATGATAATAAATCTATAAAAGATTTATTATCATTTTCATTTACAGTTAAATTTTAAATTTAACACATGTTGAATTACTTCTTTTTTTAAAAGAAAAATAATGACTAGCATATAGTATATATATACAAAAATAGATTTTTAAAAAGGAAGTAAAATGTCTCATCATAAATATTCACCTGGAGTAGGTATTATTATTGATGTAATAAAAACCAAATCACCTTTTAAAAGATGGAGTAAAAAAAATAAAGAAGATATTTTTACAGAAATATCATATAGTTTTCCTGATTGGAGTAAGCTAAGAGGAAAAGAATATAAAACTCTCACCACATTAAATAAGTCACAACAAAATATTGCAGAAAAAACGTTACAACAATGGTCAGATGTCGCAAATATTAAATTCATAAAAAAAGAAAATAACTATGATACTAATATTAAATTTGGTGTTTATAATAATGTAAATGAAATAACAAAAGATACTTCTCACTTAGTCAGTGGAGTTGCAACATATCCGGTTAATAATATAAAACAAAATAAAAGAATAGAGAAGATTACTGATTACAGTAATAGTGGGCAAGTTTGGATCAATATATCTTCAACAGTACTTATCAAAAAATTTAATAAAAATGATATGACTGAAGAGCAGAAATACAAAGTAAATTTATTTAAGAAACTATCAGACAATATAAAATATTATTTTATAGAAACAGATTTATATATTAATTTATATAAAAATACAAATATGGATGGGCATATAAATAATCAATCAATAACATTAGAAAAAGGAAATGGAGAAACTAAAAATTATATACATGAAACAGCACATGCTCTAGGTTTACCTCATATCTTTAATAATAATTCAAATGATCCTGATATTGAAGAAAATAGTTTCAAATATTCAGTAATGGCATACCGATATCCAAAAATAGAAGATGCTAATTTTAATGGATTTTTTCCTATGTCTCCATTATTAATCGATATATATATCATCCAAAAATTCTATGGAGCTAATATGACTACGAGAAATGATGATACTATTTATGGTTTTGATTCTAACACACAAAGAGACTTTTATAGTTTAAATTCGCCAGATGATATTATCATCAGTTGTATATGGGATGCAGGAGGAATTGATACCCTTAATTTTCATAAATATACTAAAAAACAGAAGATAGATTTAAATGAAGGCGCTTTTTCTGATATAGGAGGATTACGAGGTAACGTATCTATCGCTTATGGTACTGTCATTGAAAATGCTATTGGTGGTAGTAATAATGATATTATTCTTGGTAACAGTGCTAATAATTATCTTTATGGTAACGATGGCAACGATATGATTTATGGTGATAGTGGCAATGATGTACTTTATGGTGGAAAAGGAAGCGATTGGCTTTATGGTGGTGAAGGAGATGACATTCTGTACGGTTCTGATGGAAAAGATATCCTCTGGGCAGGCAATGGATATAACCAACTCAGCGGTGGTAAAGGAAAAGACATATTTATCATAAATCTTAATAATACTAGTAGCCATAATAAAATTATGGACTTTGATAAAGACGAGGATTTTATATTCTTTACTGATAATAATAAGGATGTCTTTAATATTAAAGATTTTATTAAAAACAATAATGTTGTAATATCAAGTAATTATCACAATACAAATAATACCACTCATCTATTCATTGTAAAAGAAACCCAATCTACAAAATTTTTTCACACTATAGATCTTATTGGAAATTTTTCTTTTAATGAAATATTCAACCTGTAAATAACTTAATGATATAACTTAGATGACTAAATTATAGAATTTAAGTTATATTCATTTTTTAAATAGAGATAACAAAAAAAATAATAACAATGAAAAAAATACCATCCGGAAAAGTAACTTTAATTCTATTTACTTATTTAAATTATTCTGACTTAAAACACACCTCACTTCACAATTATTTAAAAACATATTTTCCCCCTCTAGATTAATATCAATAAATAGCTATCTTTATTATCGCTGGCGCTCGCCAGATAATAAACTATTTTCAACATGAAAATAAACTTAAGCTAAACTTGATATCCGGAGGATATTATGGGTTCTTCTTTATTAAAAAAAGCAGCTGGATTATCTAATATTTCTGATTTATTAGATAAAAGTGGAATTTTTTATAATTTTTCAACTAAAACTCTACCTTCTTTTGATTATGATACCGCAGGAAAACATATTGCACGCGAAAATTCCACATGGAATGGAAAATATGTTATTGGAAAAGCGGCTGAAGTGACGTATTCATTCCCAACTTGGGCGGGTAAAAAGTTTAATGATTTTGGTGATAAAAATCCCTATGGATTTAATTCAACCCAGAAAGAACATGCAAGACAATCTTTAGATGCATGGTCTGATATCGCAAATATTAAATTTACAGAAGTAGGGCCAAATGTAAAATCAGACATTACTTTTGGGAACATTACTGATCCATATGGCAATTTCCAAGCTTATGCAACATTACCAAACACTCATGATTATTATGGGCGTGATGTTTCAGGCCAAGCTTGGTTTAGTGATTATTATTATGCGGGTAATACAACGCCTGAATTAGGAAATTATGGTCGCTTAACTATTATTCATGAAATTGGTCATGCACTTGGTTTAATGCATCCTGGAGATTATAACGCAGGAGAAAACGTACCGGGTTATTTAAAATCTGATTATGCTGAAGATAGTCGCCAATATACTGTAATGAGTTATTGGGATGAATATGAAACTGGTGCACACTTCCAAGGTGCTTATGCTGGTGCTCCTTTACTTCATGATATTTCAGCAATGCAATACCTCTATGGTGCAAATACAACAACCAGAACAGGTGATGATGTTTACGGCTTCAACTCAAATACGGGTATTGATTATTACACTGCAACAAGCAGTAACGATAAATTAATATTCTCCGTTTGGGACAGTGGTGGTAACGATACATTTGACTTCTCAGGATATTATCAAGATCAAGTGATTGATTTACGTGAGGGTCATTTCTCTGATGTTGGCGGACTACAGAAAAACGTTTCTATTGCCCAAGGCGTTACAATAGAAAACGCAATCGGTGGCTCTGGTAATGATATTATCTATGGAAATGATGCTGATAATATTCTCATCGGCGGTGGCGGCCAAGATACATTATGGGGCGGTACAGGTAGCAATACCTTTGTCTATAAAGAAATCTCCGACTCTCTAGTCTCAGCCGCGGACAAGATAATGGATTTCAAATCAGGCATTGATAAGATTGATCTATCAGAGCTAATCGAAAATACCTTCAGCCATAAATTCCTTAATTTTGTTGATAAATTTACAGGTCACTCAGGTGAGGCAACCATAAAATATAATCAATCAACAAACTCAAGTGAACTCGCTATTAATGCTTATGGTTATGACTCTAGCGCTGATTTCAAAATTGATATTGTAGGATTTGTTAATTACGAAACTGATTTTATTGTTTAAGTCGTGATTTATTGGGTAGGAGAAATAGTATTCTCCTGCCCTCTTTTTTACTTACATGGAGTTATTTTTATATTTTTTAAAAAAAATAAATATAAATTATCATGCGTATAGATAAAAAATCACAAGTATAAACAAGTAGATAAAAATAAAATCAGGAATAACATTATGCCAGAAAGAAAACATAACAATGAAATAACCAGTATTATAAAAGAAAGAAAGAAAGTGTTTCTTTCTATTGGTATATTTACAGCGCTAATAAATATTTTAATGCTAGTTCCTTCAATCTATATGTTGCAAGTTTATGATCGCGTATTACCTTCTGGTAATGAAATGACATTATTGATGCTAACTCTTATTATGTTAGCTCTCTTTATTTTTATGGGAGGATTAGAATATTTAAGAAGCATTATTGTAATTAGAATGAGTAATAAGCTTGATTTATCACTTAATTCGCGTATTTATACTGCCGCATATCAAGCTAAATTAAATAAAACACAGGGAATTGACTCTTCCTTAGCTTTTAATGATTTAGTCACAATCCGCCAATTTATTACAAGCCATGCTATTTTTGCCTTTTTTGACTTACCTTGGTTTCCTATTTATCTTCTCGTTATTGCTTTATTTAACCCTTGGTTAGGATTATTTGCATTTTGTGGTGCACTCATTTTATTTTCATTAGCTATTCTTAATGAGTATTTATCCAGATCATCATTAAAAGAAGCCAACAAATTTGCTAATCAGGCACAAATAATACAGGGGCATCATTTTGAACATCCACAACCCATTGAAGCAATGGGTATGCTGGGACATTTACGTAACCAATGGCAAATTGCCCATTTTAAATATCTACAAGCACAAACTCATGCAAGTGATAATGCTGCGAGTGTTAATGCAATAACTAAAGTCACTCGTATGGCATTACAATCCTTGATGTTAGGCCTAGGAGGATGGCTTGCAATAGACAATACGATTAGCCCAGGAATGATGATTGCAGGCTCCATATTATTAGGTCGAGCTCTCGCACCGATTGAACAAGTTATTGGCGTCTGGAAAAACTGGGATAGCAGTAAAGAAGCCTATAAAAGATTGACGGCATTATTACAAACCTATCCTAAAGAAAATAAAAAAATGGCGTTACCTGCACCTAAAGGTGAATTAGTCGTTAATATTAATCAGGCGCATTACCCTCAAACAGAGCGGACACTATTAAATAATATTCATTTCTCACTAAGCCCAGGTGACGTGTTGGGTGTGATAGGTCCTAGTGCTTCAGGTAAATCCTCTTTAGCTAAATTTATTGTGGGTATATGGGAAGTTAAAACAGGTTCCATACGTCTTGATAATGCAGATATATATCAATGGAATAAAAATGAAGTAGGCCAATATATTGGATACCTACCTCAAGAAATAGCTCTTTTTCCAGGTACTATCGCCGAGAATATTGCTCGTTTTTCAGAAATAGACTCACAAAAAGTTATCCAAGCCGCCACAATGGCCAATGTTCATGAAATGATTTTACGTTTTCCTGAAGGTTATGAAACCGTTATTGGCGCTCATGGTGAAGGTTTATCGGGTGGACAACGACAACGTATTGCGTTAGCTCGTGCATTATATGGAAATCCTGCATTAATCGTTTTAGATGAACCTAATTCTAATTTAGATGATTTAGGTATTAAGGCATTAATACAGGCAATTCAAACGCTCAAGCAAAATAAAAAAACAGTCATTTTAATTACTCATCAAAAACAATTGCTCTCCGTGACCAATAAACTCTTAGTTCTTTTTGATGGGCACTCTAAATTATTCGGTTCCACAACCGCTGTTATTGCTGAATTAAATAACTCATCAATAATAAAAAACACGCCAACATCACCAAGTACACCTATTACTCAAAGTAATTCTTAATATTGAGAAAATAATGATGATCACAGAAAAAAATGAAATCGATATAACCAAAAACATTTCCGATGATCCTAGAAAATTCTTAATAATAGGATGGTCTGTAATTCTTTTAGGTTTAACTATATTTATTTTTTGGGCTGCATTTGCACCTTTAGATAAAGGTGTATCAGCTACGGGTAACGTTTCAATTTCAGGCAATAAAAAAAGTGTTCAAGCATCTGTAGAAGGTATTATCACTGATATTTTAGTGAAAAATGGTGATAGTGTAACTAAAGGTCAAACACTGATTCAGTTAAGCCCTACTCAATCAAAAGCCTTAGTAAAATCCTTATCAGATCAATATGATAATTTACTTATTACTCAGCAACGTCTCTACGCTCAACTTAATGAAAGAACAGAATTTATTTTAGATCCTGATGAAAAATACTACTCATCTTCAGAAAGCCTAAATCAATTATTGCAATTACAAAATAGATTACTAAATGAAAAATATATTGAATTACATAGTGAAATAAATGGCTATAAAGCCATTATTGATGGAATTTCAAATCGTTTAGTTCATCTAAAAAGATCGACACAGAATAAACAAAATCAAATTAATAGTTTACAAAATCAAATCAAAGACTTACGTACTCTTGCAAATGAAGGCTATATTCCTCGTCATCGTTTTCAAGAGGTTGAACGTGAACTAGCTGAAAACAATAATCATCTCAATGATACATTTGGACAAATAAGTACCTTAGAAAAGCAAAAACTAGAATATGAACAGAAAATATTACAACGCAATGCTAATTTCTATCAATCAGCACGTACTGAACTGAATCAAATTCAATTACAAATAAGTGAAACTGAAAAACAACTCATTATTGAAATGGACAAACTGGCTAACATGCAAATTACTGCTCCTATTTCAGGAACCGTAATGGATTTATCTGTTTTTACACAAGGTGGTGTTGTTAGAACGGGCCAAACGTTAATGGAAGTCGTTCCTCAAGATCATCAATTAATTATTGAAGCACGCTTAGCACCTCACCTAATTGATAAAGTGATCCCAGGTCTCCCTGTTGATTTAATGTTTAGTGCTTTTAATCAAAATACAACACCTAAAATTCCAGGGGAGGTCGCATTAATTTCAGCAGATAGACTCATCGATGAAAGAACAACTGAACCCTATTATCAGGTATTTATTAATGTAAAAGATAATACACTTCTTGTTGGTAATAAAAACAAATTAAAGGCGGGCATGCCTGTCGATGTATTTATTAACACTGGTGATCGTTCATTACTCAATTACCTCTTCAAGCCTGTTTTAGATAGAGTTCATACTTCATTGACGGAAGAATAATGATGCTAATAAAAAAACTCTCTGCCATTATATTTATATGGATGCTAAGTTTTCACACTTTTGCTATCTCATTATCTGATCTCTATTTCTTAGCTGTAAAAAACGATCCCACTTTTAATGCTGCGATAAAAGAACAAGTTGCAGGTAAAGAGTATGAAAATATTGGGTTATCCCAGTTACTTCCTAGTGTACATGTCAATTACCAAAATAATCCACGAAATTGGCAACGTAAAGTTTATCCGATTAATACTCATCAGGGAGATATTCAAAAAACGGAATATCAAAATTATCAAAGTCACTCTATCAGTGCAATTATTAGCCAACCTCTATTTGATTACACCGCATTTAGTGATTACAAATCATCAGTTATACAAACGTTATTAACAGATAGTCGCTATCAAGTAAAATTCTCTGAGCTAGTGATTAGATTAGTTGACCATTATGTTGAACTAGCCTACGCACAAGATAATTTATTATTAAATCTTTCTCAGCAAGAGATTTATAAAAAACAGCTCACTTCTAGCCAACGTTTATTTGAATTAGGCGAAGGAACGAAAACAGATATTTCAGAAATCCAAACACGATTATATTTAACTCAATCTCAATATACTGATATTCAACTTGAACTAGAAAATGCCAAAAATAAGCTAAGTTCAATGATTGGTACTCCCCTTCCTAATGATGAACATATTGCAAAGTTAAATAACCAAAATTTTATATTACAACCCATCACTCCCAATAATTATGAAGCTTGGGAAATAGAAGTAATGCACAATAATCTCAATATTCAAACTGCACGCTATGAAATGGCAATTGCCAAACAAGAAGTCGAAAAAAATAGAGGTGAGTTTTTTCCAACGGTACAGCTCTATGCTTCTTACTCTAATAGTAATTCCGATAGTAATAATACGGTAAATCAAAAATATCAATCCGCTAATATCGGTTTTTATGTCAGTTTACCTTTATTTAATGGTGGGAAAACAACAGCGTCCATGCGTCAATCTACGGCATTGTATCAAATGAGTGCTTTTGAACGAGATGCTATTATTCAGCAAATTACACAAGAGTTGCATCATCAATATCAAATTTGTACGACCAGTAATATAAAACTAAATGCATATGAACAATCTGTTTCCTCTGCTAAGTTACAATTAGACGCGACTCAAAAAAGCTATATTGGAGGGCAACGAACAATGGTAGATGTCCTTAATGCTGAAGAGTTATTATATCGTGCTCAGCAAGATTTGATGAAAGCTAAATATGATTATATTCAAGCTTGGGCATTATTACATCAATATACTAATACACTGGATTTTGAAAAAATAAAGCTCATTGAAGGTTATTTTCAATAGCATTTTAATATAAAGAAAAAAGTCCTACATCATACATAGATATAGGACTTTATATTATAAATAATCATTGATTACTTATTTTAGCTAGCGGGGATCATCACTTCTTTTTAGTACCGTACAACGTTAATACACGGTGAGTAAGAGCAATTGATGCTAGACCGATAAAACATTCAGCAAGAAAAATCAGCATAAATTACCCCCATTCATAAGTACATTTTGTTTGGGCGGGGGTTCTGATAAAGTAAAGTGACTTGTCATATAATGCTTAGCTAACTCCGATTTAATGGACACATTTTAAACCTACCATTAAAACGAAAAAGAGCAAAATATATTTCTCAACAAAATCTATTTTTTAGCTTAGATCACATAAAAACAACACAAAAAATCAAATTTTAGTCATCTCTAAGCTTAAGCTAAATTTCTTCAGCCTTTGATAAAATAAAAATAGAGTTTAATATCAGCTAATTAAAGAAAACAAAAGTTAAATCACCTTGTTTCTCCACAGTAGGTTTTACCTTTAATTGGCTTATAACGGATAATATCTCTTTTCGCTCAGGCCGAACTAAAACAATCGCAATCCCTTGATAGTTATTCTCTTCAATTAAGTTGACCAACTGCTTAATATCATAGTATTTATTTTGCACATCAGGATATGCCAAACCATAAGCTAGCTCCCCTTTTGTCTCCGTTAAACGAATATCTGTACGCTTTAATCCCCATGCGAGTGAGGTTCCAATGCCGACTTCATCCGTTAAAATATAAGGCTTATCTACCAACTCGCTATAATAGTCATTTATCACTTTTTCAGGCGTATTTTTACTTTCAATTTTATGAGGAATGGCATAACCAATAACAAGACTTAATCCAATAGAACAAAATAAAGTTAACAAACGTGTTGATTTAAAGAATGAAATAATTCCCATCATGCTCCATACAAGAAATCCCCCTATCGCCAGCAGTGCTTTATATTGCTCATCGGCTTCATATAGTGTAAATCGAGAGGAATAAAGTGAATAGATAATAATAGAAACACCTATTACTCCAAAAACTGTATTTATTATTGCATTTAGAGTATGAATTTTTTCATTTGATTTACTTTTCAACTCTTCCATGTAGCTCGCAATCAAAATCGATAATGGAACAAAACAAGGCAACATATAAGTTAATAGCTTGCCACTTGAAGCGGAAAAGAACGTAAAAAAGAGAAATAACCAAAATGAAAAATAGAGAGTACCTTTTTTCAAAAAAAGTGCCGATTTAAGTGCACCGAATAAAAATCCCAACCAAGGCAAAATACCTAAAATAACAATAGGTAAATAAAACCATATAGGTTGTGATCTTGCTGATCCTTTTGCGATAAAGCGCTGAACATGTTCAATCCAAAAAAAGTAATGCCAATAATCAGGTGCTTGAAGCGCAACGGATATTACCCAAGGTGCAGCGATAAACAACATAGCCATAAATGCAATAGGGGCATAACAAAGTACTTCTTTAAATCGAGAAAGACTAATTGCCGTAACCACAAAAACTAATGCGGGTAGTACAACAGCAATAAACCCCTTAGTTAAAAAACCTAGCCCACAAAAAATACCCACTAAAACAGAAGTATAAATTTTTGATTTTTTATCTGTTGCCAATAATCCACTTAAAAAATAATACATTGCCACAGTAACAAACATGGTCACAATGGGGTCAAGGATATTATAAGTGCCAATAGACAACACGAGAAATGAAGATAAAAACACTACTAATGCGTTAAAAGCGAGCGCTTGATTATGCCAAACTAACAAAGCTACCCGATAAACAAATAGACCTGTTAACAATGTTGAAGTGACAACAACAAGGCGAACGGAAAAATGCCCCGATCCAAATAACCACTGTGCAACACTGTTTAGCCAATAACCTAAAACAGGCTTTTCAAAATAGCGAATATCAAGTAAATAAGGTACAGACCAATTACCTGATGCCAACATTTCTCGACTAATTTCAGCATAACGAATTTCGTCTGGTTGCCACAATAATCGTGTTTCTAAAGGAATGAAATAAGTTAATAATATAAAAATAAAAAGTAGAAACCATTTGTACCTTTCTACAAAATTGACGCTCATACATTCCTCATTAAAATAAAATTCGCCTTACACAAACTAGTACTTAGAAGAGTTATCTTATAAAAAATTCAATTATTATTTATTAATTTATAATTAAATGGTATGTAACTTCTTGATAAAAACAAAATATGCAACCCTTTTGTTTTTATCAAATAATCATATAACCATATAAAAAATATATATTTTTGCTTTTAAAATAATACTTAAATTTATTATTAATCTATTTTTAATAATAAATATTTCTTACTTTATGACTTTGTCAGTAGTTTATTCTTTATTAAAGAATAAACGCTTAGATTAAACAGAAAATCAACAAACAACAATAAATAAAAAAACCAGAATGAACTTATTCTGGTTTTTTACTACTCGATTTAATTATATAATAATAAATATCTTATTGACTAAACTCTTTAAAAGCGCCCATGGTGTTAGCAGCATACATCACTGAAGGGCCACCGCCCATATAAATAGCAACGCCTAATGCTTCGGCTAGTTCTTGTTCCGTAATACCCAGTTCCACTAATGTTTTAGTATGGAATCCAATACAACCATCGCAACGATTGGCAACAGCAATTGCAATAGCAATCAATTCTTTTGTTTTTACATCTAATGCCCCCTCTTTTCCCCCTGCTTTAGTGGTGCTCATAAAAGCTTTCATCACTTCTGGAATATTTTGAGACAGTGCGCCCATATTATTTGCAATGTCTGTTACTATTTCTTTGTACTTGCTCATTAGCTATCCCTTATTTAATATATATTTTTATATAATATAAAAATATAATATCAAACAATATAATCTAATCAAGGTAAATTGTGTATGTGTGATCTTTTTTCTTTAAAACAATCTCAAAACAACGAGGTTTACAATGTCAATTATTGATGAATGGGCTGAACGCCATATTGAACAAGCGCTACAAAAAGGTGAGCTATCATCACTTAAAGGTGAAGGAAAACCACTGATCCTTGATGATAATAGCCATGTCCCAGAGTCACTTAGAGCAAGTTATCATTTATTAAAAAATGCAGGTTTTTTGCCACCTGAAATGCAAGATAGAAAAGACGCATTATCGCTAGCCGAAATCCTAAGCACGCTAAATGAAACAGGAGAAGAGAATGAATCACTACAAAAGCGTTTAGCATTACTTGAGTTGAAACTACAACAAGCAGGTTTAGATACTCAGTTTTTACATGCAGACTATGCCATTCAACTAACTGAAAAATTGGCAAATCACAAAAAAAGAAATGAGTAAAAAACAAAAAGAATAAAGCCTATACATCCCTGTATAAGCTTCAGGCATAAGCAGATATTTAACCTGCTGTTGGTGTGTAATAGATTGGTGAACCGGGTCCTACTGGTAAATGGAATACAAATACCCATAAATAGAATAAGAGTGACCAACCAATGAGGAAAATGACAGAATAAGGTAGCATCATAGAGATCATGGTGCCAATACCTGTGTCTTTCTTATATTTTGTCGCAACCGCTAATATCAAACCAAAATAGCTCATCATTGGTGTGATGATATTAGTGACAGAATCTCCTATTCGATATGCGGCTTGAATTGTTTCTGGTGCATAACCTGCAAGCATTAGCATGGGGACAAAAATAGGGGCAGTTACCGCCCACTGTGCTGATGCAGAACCAATCATTAAATTAATGAAGGCACAGATTAAAATAAACCCTAAGAACAACAAACCACTTGGCATATCAATACTGTTAAGTAATGCGGCACCTTTAACAGCAATAACCTGTCCTATGTTTGTCCAGCCAAAGAAAGCAACAAACTGAGCGGCAAAGAAAATGATCACTAAATAGAGCCCAAGTGTACTCATTGAATTCGCCATAGCATCAACAATGTCTTTATCGGTACGCATTGTCTTAGCAATCCACCCATAAATAATACCCGGGATTGCGAAGAACAAGAAAATAAAGACAACGATAGATTTTAAGAAAGGTGAGTTACCAATTAGTCCTGTTTCTTGGTTTCTTAATATACCATTTTCAGGAACAACAGTGAGCGCCAAAATCACGCCCATAACAATGAATGTACCTGTGGCAGCCCATAACGCTTTCTTTTCTAGTGGTGTAACTTCTGCTGCATTCCTTAAATCATTTTCTTCTTCATCAAGTTCATTACCGTTATATGGCCCCAATTGAGGTTCAACGATTTTTTCTGTGATGAAGTAACCTAAGAAAGTGATTAGGAATGTACTGACAAACATAAAGTACCAGTTCGCTTCAGCACCCACGATATAGGTTGGATCAATAATACGCGCTGCTTGCTGTGTAATACCCGATAACAATGGATCTATCGTACCTAAGAGCAAGTTTGCAGAGTAACCTCCAGAAACCCCCGCAAATGCAGCGGCAAGACCTGCTAAAGGATGTCGTCCCAACGAATGGAAGATAATCGCGGATAATGGAATTAATACCACATAACCTAATTCAGCAGCAGTATTTGACATAATACCCGCAAATACAATGGCCATCGTGGTCATTTTACGAGGTGCTTTCATGACGACTAAACGCATAACTGCAGATAATAAACCTGCACGTTCGGCAATACCGACACCTAATAATGCCACCAGCACCGTACCTAAAGGGGCAAATCCTGTAAAGTTCGTGACAACATTGGCTAATATGCGACGAATACCATCAGCATCTAACAAGCTAATAATATGAATATAGCCATCTTCTGCACGGCCTTTAGCGCCTTCAGGTCGAGGATCTTGTACTGTTACACCAAAATATTCACCAACCGCTGAAGAGACAAGTAATATAGCAATTAAAATAATAAATAAAATAACGGGATGGGGTAGCGCATTTCCTAACCATTCCACTGTGCGTAGAAAGCGACTGCCTCCCTGTTTTTTTGTTTGCATCATTTATCCTTTTTATAAAAAAACAGAAAATGCACAGTACACAAGCTTTTTTATTATGACTATCTGTTAATACCAATTATTAATAGGTTATTTAAGATAATCATCGGAATAAACAGAGCAAATAAATTATTTATTAAGTTAAAAAACAATAAGATAAAACAAAATAATTCAATTACAAATCACTTATATAAAAACTAATTAATAACATCTAAAATTAAAAAATGTGCACAAGATAACATTTTTTAACATTATTGTGATTATTTACTAACCTTTTATCGCTAGAAATCTCTTGAATAAATACTCAGAAACGATTAAACACTCTGCCAAACCTGATAGTAACGGTTGTAATTACTATTAAAGAGGAAATAATGACAAATAAATGGTCATGACAGGTTAAAATTTTAGCTTTTTTGTAACATTAACTCGTGGTTTTATGGCAGAAATTAAACGTATTAATATGAAAAACATAAAAACACAATAATCTTAAAGAGTAACGATAAAAAAAGGGCAAGGTCTCCCTTGCCTTACCAATCAGGTAATCAATCAAAGAAATACATACACACTAAAACACCAAGTTTAGATCGCACTAGTGGTATGTATTAGTATAAAAAAACATCAGGCGTCGCTTCCGCAATAATACTACTGCGTTTATCAATACGCTGATTTTCAGATGAGGTCTTTGGTATAAAACAGTCTTCAAAAAACCAATAAATAGGCGTATTAAGGTAATTCGCCAACAAAACGAGATAACTTAAATCTATTTTATTCATCCCGCGCTCATAGCGAGAAAATTGCTGTTGGCTTACACCGATTTTCTCAGCAATCTGCACACCGGTATAACCTAATTCTTTACGTTTTTTCTGAATTCTTTTGCCAACTAACGCATTAACATCAATATCTGTAAAATCGTAATTCTTCATATATTCATCCATTATCATGATTAAGGCATTGTTAAAATAATTGAGCCAGAACCAGAGAAATAGCCCGGTGCAACTCGGCCATTGGTGTGTAGAATTGATTTAACCTCTACGGGTATTGTTCCATTTTTAGGTACATTAATAACGGAGCCTTTTTCACCAGGATAACCATCAAGAAATAAATCAG
This sequence comes from Proteus sp. G2626, assembly GCF_009915985.1. Classification (NCBI taxonomy): domain Bacteria; kingdom Pseudomonadati; phylum Pseudomonadota; class Gammaproteobacteria; order Enterobacterales; family Morganellaceae; genus Proteus; species Proteus sp. G2626. Next base: position 24,546 of record NZ_JAABNH010000009.1, read on the forward strand.
CATAGAGACTGTTATCTGGTCGTAATGGAACTCGGCCACTGTCTGAGCCTGATGCAATAACCAAAACTTTCATTGCTAAGTTACAAGTCACATTAATATTTTGAGCACGAGCTGCATTGTCTAAACTTGCTTCGTCAATATCCCCGTAATTAAGGTTTACAGCTCCTTCCGTTATTTTGCAGGCCCCTACAGGTGGCGGAGCAATACCACATAATGATCCCGGTAATAAGCGTCCATTTGGAGACCATCCCCCTTCCCTTGATTCATAAAATAGCCCGACACATTCTTGGTTTGAGGTCAGTGGATCACCATCATGTCGCGCAGTTCCTTGTATTGGAAAACTTTCAACCCTCATGACCGCATCACGAACACCCGCTAAATAGCGTTCTTTTTCAACGCGAACAATACTTCTTACCGCAGAACCTGGGGAACCATTTGCATCATGCTTATGGTTAATTGTTATCCAACATTTACTCCATCCATAACAAGGATTTGGGGTATAGGGATCTTCGGGATCCCAACGCTGAATAACATAGGTATAAGTGGCGTGAGCAGGTTCACCTTCAGAATGTGTAATATAAGAAAAAATAGATGCCATCGCAGGCGCTGAAAATAACAAGCCTAATGCGATACATAGAGCCGGAAATCGTTTTAATATCAACATGTAAAACCTCAATCCTACTAATTAGTCATAATTCAAATGGAATGTGGCTATTGCACTAAATGGACCGCGTTTTATGGATTGGTTGGCAATCGCATCCGGCTCACCTTGAATAAAGGCATAAAAATTCAAAATCGTGTCATCTGCATTTAATGAAAGTTTGTCTGTCTCTTTATTAACAGGTAACGCATTTCCATTTTCAGACTCCAATCCAACCGCAATGCCTGCTGCTTGACTACTTGGACTGATAGCTAAAAAGCCTTGTCCTGCCATGGCTTGATTTTCATCACCTTTAAAGGTAATTTTGACACTCTTACCAATCGTTAAATCACACTCAGATAAGCGAATTTGAAATAATTTGCTCGGTGTTCTTTGATACGCATAAAGGTTCTTATCGGGAATATTGCCAAAATCTAATTCAACGGTTTCATCACCCGGTTTTATGGTGCAAGGTTCATCAACTAATATCCCGTGAAAGTACATATTGTCTGGTGCAGAGAACGCAGTTGGTGTTAATCCCATAAATGTGGCTAAACCCAAAACGAACGGGATCGACAATCTTTTTATTTTCATCAATGCGCTCCTATTGGTATTCAGCAAGAAGTGTTGCTGAAACTTCAAATGCACCCTCGGGTAAAGTACTTCCCGGTCTTTTAACAGGTACGGCCTGGATCACCGGTGGCTTATCCGGAGATATCGCAATGCGTTCATTTAATTTAAAAGGCTGACCATCCTGAGTGAGATGAATACCTAAATCGGGAATATTGGTTTGTAATGCAGCCTCGTCAAATTGTGTCTTGGGACCAATAATAGAAAGTCCCAAATCCCAACCTTTTAAATTTGGGTCACACACCAATTGATAGTTCACTGATTCGGTATAATTAATGCCATCCACTTTATGAATACCTACGTTGTGCCCAAAATAGACATCAATCAGTTCGTTATTACTGATAACACAAGGTGGTGGTACTAATAATGTGCCAAATAATTTCATATTTGGTGTGTCAGCACTCATAACAGAGTAAGAATTCAGTAATATAATCAGACACATGTATTTTAATTTATTCATTTTCTGACCTCTCACTGATAATCCACATGCAGTGTGCCACTGGCGACAAAATCACCACCAATTAATGTGGCACTCTGATCACGAACAGGGATCGCTTCTAAATCAGGCAAATTAGGATAGGTAAAATTAATCGCTTTACCTAAATCTAATAGTTGGCCTTTATATAAAATACGCACCCCTAATCCCGTAATATCTGTTTGTAGTGCATTTGAATCGAATCCCGTTGCGCTACCAGTGATATAAACCTTCATCGCATTTGTCGGCATTTTTTGACACGTCGCTGTATAATGAACTGGCTGTTTATAATTGGTGCCATCAATACGCGTGCTCATCACCTCGCCAAAATTTACCTCAATCATTTTGCCGTCATTGATCAAGCAAGGCGGTGGTGCAATAACATTTCCAGTAATATTGATATAAACAATTCCAGGAATAGCATTGTTCACCGCTCTCGCGGGTAAATTCGCAACAGCAGTAAAACTTAGGCCTCCAGTAAATGTTGCCAGAATAAAAATCAACACTGCTTTGCTTGGGCTAAACCGCTGTTCCATTTTCATAAAATAGACCTATTTAGTATCCTGCTGATGTTTCTGTCACTTTGCATTCATTGCCATTGCAGCTAAATTTCATCTGTGGACGTCCACCATAATCATTGATGTAACTTAATACTGGTGATGCACCAAATGCAGAGGCATTTAGATTTATCGTTCCTGTGCTTTTAGGTGCTATCATTAATGGCTGAAAACCATCAAGGCTTTTTCCTTGTAATCCCGTTAATCCATCAACCAATGTCACATAATAAGGTGTCGGGTTATTCACTTCGTAACGATCCCCTTTTTTGGTTAAGATGATTTTTTCTTGCCAAGGATGAGTCAAATCTGTTTGAGTGGCATAAATCGCTGCTGGGCGATAAAACAATTTAATTCGTGTTTGTAATGCAATTTGCAACACATTGGGTTTGTCACTGCGAGGTGGGATCTCACGCAAATTAAAATAGAAAACGCTTTCTCTATCTTGGGGTAACTTGGCAATATCTGGCAATGACTGCACTTTTACTTGGCTTTTATCACCAGGTTCAATACGTTGGATCGGTGGTAAAACCAGCAATGGAGAATCGATACGTTCCCCATTCTCATTTTCCATCCAACCTTGTGCCAAATAAGGTAATTCTTTATTTTGATTACTGACATTTAAGCTAATCGATTTATCCGCACCATTGAAAATGACGCGAGTTCTATCTAAAGCAATCGCAGCAATGGCTTGACTAGTAAACATCATTCCAGTTAATAAAGTGGTTGTTACAACAAATAAGCGCTTTAATAACATCATTTTAAATTACTCTTTTTGTCTGAAATTATTTTTATCTTTCCCTTTTTCCTAACCTTATTTAGTGATCAATTGAGGTTGAGGTAAGGGTTCGGTTCTTGGATTAGAGGTTGATGGCGCGATATCGCCATCACCACAGGTCAGCAAAAATGAAGAGAGGACTTGCCCTTCAACTAAGGCAGGAATGCGGACTTTACACTGTTCTTCTCCATTCCAACGCACACTTAATACATCACCAGTATTAATACCTGTCAGATAAACATTTCCGCCATCATTCACAATACCCAACTCACGTCCTTTCTCTGTTGTCACAGTGGCGCCAAACGGAGGATTAGAACCATCTTTCAAGCGAATAACAGCCATCGCTTTTTGTCCTGAAACCACATCAAAATGACGGTAACCTATAGCACCTTCAGTGAGTGTTAATTGTTGAATTGAGCGTAATGCTTCAACATTATCTGGCATTTGATCAAGGTCGATACTGGCACTACTACGATAGTAATCATTGATATCAGGCAATACTGCTTTACCAAAAGCATTAGTACGCGTAATAGCACCGATACTTTTCACTGGTACATCAGAAATACCATCTGTATCAATAAGTAAACGAGTACTACCTGTACGACTGGTACGGTGTAAAGCACCACCTTTTGGTGTAATTGTTGCTCCACCTTGTAGTGATAATGTTGCAGAAGTGTATTCACCAGTAATATGGCTCGCACTGGCTGTCACTAATGCGGTATCGGCATAATGCATGAGATAAGCATCTGCTGATGGCTTACCATTACTGCTTAAACCCGCACCAACACGATAGCTACTATTGTTATCAATACGATCGTAATAGCTGACATTATGTGAATTACCGTGTTTATTGATCACAGTGTTATAGCTAATTGTTGCGCGATCACTCCAAGGCATACTGACATTCATATAAACACCATTATCATTAGTGCCATTGAATTTATTACGAAATGCCGACAAACTGAGATTGATGTTTTTAAAATCACCAATATCCATTGTTTTTGCTAACGACAAGTTATAGTTATCGTTATTAGGTTTATTCCAATAAGTTTGATGGCTATAGTTTAAGTAAGCACTTAATCCCCATTCAGGAAATTGCTTACTGAACATAATGGTGTATTCTGTTTATTTCTCTAAAGATGACCAAACTCCTATCAATAGTCATTTTTCACTTTTTTTATCAATCACTTTCATTTTCTAAAAACAAATAAACTTTCAATAAACTTGTTTAAAATGAACAAGTAAAAGTAAATGCATAAAAAAAACACAACTCTTTATTGATGTATATTACTTGTTATAGTGATGCACCAATTGACGTTTGTTCCTTGTTATCTCATTGAAAAGGTTATGAAAATGAAGCAACGAAAGTTTCTTACACGTTTTGAGATCAATTCTATTTTGAAGCAAGCAAAGGAAGGCCGGTATCCAGAAAGAGATTACTGCATGTTTTTAATGTGTTTTTTACATGGATTTCGCGTGAGTGAGTTATGCAGATTAACCTTAAGCGACATTGATTTAGAAAGTCGAATACTCTATGTCAGGCGCTTAAAAGGGGGGTTATCAACAACACAACCAATTATAGAAGAGGAATATGAAGCATTAGTTAACTGGTTGAAAAAAAGGGAAACATGGCGAGAATCAGATTCAGAATGGGTCTTTTTATCCCAAAAAACAGGTCCAATCTCTCGTCAACAAGTATACGGATTACTACGCCGTTTAGGTAAAGATGCTAATGTATCCATTTCTCCTCATCCCCATATGCTACGCCATGCATGTGGCTATGCACTAGCAGATTTAGGTAGAGATACCCGTTTAATTCAAGATTACTTGGGACATCGAAATATTTCACATACTGTTATCTATACTGCAAGTAATTCAAAACGTTTTGTTCACATTTGGGATGCAAGGAATTAACAAGTAGTGTTTAATTAATATACTCGCTGAAAATTAATACACTAAATAGAGTAGGCTATACTTTTTCAATAAGAATAAAGTTAATTTTAATATAATTAAGAAAATTAGGAATTGTTTTATACTAAATAAATAATCACGATTATTGTTATTAATAATCTTTCTCTAATTAAAGAGTAATTCAATATTAGTATTCTATTTTTGATTATCTTTATTTGAGAGAAATAAATTTAATATCAATCTTTATTTATTAATAATACTAAACATTCTTTGTTTGATTTTTAATCAAAAAAATAAGGATCTTATTTAAAGAAAAATTCCATTCTTAAAATTTTTATTCATTTGCATTTCATGCACACGCTATCATATCTCACTATCCCCTACATAATTGTTTGGGGATAGTTATGTAATTATTTCGTGTAACGCCTTGTTATCCTTTCACACAAACTACCTGTCTTAGAGTATGAACAATTTCAACTAATGATGATTGTGCCTTCATAACAGCGTCAATGTCCTTATAAGCCATTGGAATTTCGTCAATGACATCTTTATCTTTTCGACATTCCACATGCGCTGTAGCTCGAATTTGGTCTTCAACACTAAAAGCTTTTTTCGCAGCCGTTCGACTCATTACGCGTCCGGCACCATGACTACATGAACAGAAGCTTTCGGCATTTCCTTTTCCTCTTACAATAAAGCTCTTAGCCCCCATTGAACCTGGAATGATCCCCATTTCACCACGCTGCGCTGAAACAGCCCCTTTTCGTGTTACCAGTACTTCCTCACCAAAATGCATTTCCTTTTGCACATAGTTATGGTGACAATTGACAGCTTGTTGCTGTGTCGTGAAAGGTTTAGCAATTTGTGTTGATAATGCAACTAACACGCGTTCCATCATGATTTCTCGATTATGTCGCGCAAAATCCTGTGCCCATTCGACCGCTTCTATATAGTCATCATAGAAAAGTGTTCCTTCTTTTAAGTACGCTAAGTTTTTATCTGGCAAATTAGCGATATGTTCTCTCATATCGTCTTGCGCCATTTGTATAAATAACGTACCAATCGCATTACCAACACCACGAGACCCACTATGTAGCATTACCCAAACGTTATCCGATTCATCAAGACACAATTCAATAAAATGGTTTCCTGTTCCTAACGTACCGAGATGACGATAGTTATTGGTATTACGTAAACATGGATACTTATCGGTTAAAGCGTTAAAACGCCCTTCAAGCTGTTGCCAATGTTGATCGACAATATTAGGTGGCTCCTTCCATGAACCACGATCATTCCCTGAATGATAACTTGTTCTTCCATGAGGAACGGCTTGCTCTATTGCCGTTCTTATGGCAAATAAATTATCAGGTAGATCATTTGCGTGTAATGATGTTTTTACGGCAATCATTCCACAACCGATATCCACACCAACAGCGGCAGGAATAATCGCCCCTTTGGTTGGAATAACACTCCCTATTGTTGAACCTTTACCTAAATGAACATCAGGCATGACTGCCATATGTTTAAAGATAAATGGCATCTTGGCGGTATTAATAAGCTGCTTTAGAGCATCTACTTCAACAGGCACACCATTCGTCCACATTTTTATTTCAGCAGTCCCTGCTTCTTTTACTATTTGGTGATCCAATATCATGCTTGTGCTCCTTTAATTTGGACTAATCCGTTTAATACTTGATCTAAACCGCCATAAACGGAGATCTTATCAATACGTTCTGCAATACGTTCCACCGTTTCTAGCTCTTTTAGTCGTAAAGCGACCGGGTTATTTTCCATCACTTTCGCGGTATTTAATAAAGAACGTGTTGCCGATGTCTCTTCTCTTCGACGAATAACATTAGCTTGTGCTGATTTTTCCGCTTCAACGACTTGCGCTAAAATCGTTTTCATTTCACCGGGTAAAACGATATCTTTTACCCCTAATGAAGCCACTTCAATACCATATCCTTGAGTGACTTCACTGATTTTTTCACTGACTAAACTATCTATCAGGCTTTTATTTTCTAATAATTCATCAAGCGTCCTTGTTCCTACTGCTTCACGTAAAGCAAATTGCAACTCTTTATATAAGAACTCCAACGGTGAAGTTAGTTGTTGATATGCTAAAAGCACCTCGCTATAACGCCAGTTAGCTGATAAATTAATACGCAGTGTCACTTTGTCTTTCGTTAGGATCTCCTGCCCACTAACATCCAGTGTTTGTAAACGCATATCGACTACTTCAACATCCACTTTATGCTGATAACGCCAATAGCCTTTTGATCCTGGTGGCAATAAAGCTTGCGTTTCACCGTCGATTCGAATAATACCTGCGTGCCAAGCAGGTATATCCACATTGAGTACCCCTTCGCTTCCCTTTATGACTTGATTTCGTAATTTGGGATGCTGAAGTTTTTTCATCAATGTTGCAGATACTTCAAGTTCATCGATAGATACAATTTCCAAATAACGGTCAGCATAACGCCAATATAAACGTCGCGTTCCCGGCGCTAAGATCTCTTTTAAAGAGCCGTTTTCATATAAAAGACCAATCTCTTCATCCGATAACACGATATCAAAACCATACTCAGTCACCCATTGAGGATAATATTGACGCAAAAATTCTGCTTTCTCACTTTCTAATGCCCCACCATTTAAAGGGAAAATATCCGCACTGAGCTGACGCCCTAAATCAAAAAATTTATGTTCACCTGCCATTAACACATCAATATACTCATCTCTTTTCTTTAGAAGTGCTAATTGCCCCTGTTTTACTACTATTGTTGTTTTTATCATTTTTCGTTCCTTCTTCTTTTCTTCTTTATATCGTGCAATTTATCGTAACTTACTTTTCCACGGGCAAGCTTTGCGAAACTGAAAGGTAAACAAGAGAGGAACGATACTTTGTTTGTCTCTTCTTCTGCTTTCAACCCGGCTCAGTTACTGGTGGATAAGTAAGGTGACGGTACTGCTGTCACAACGGTTTTTTATCGTTAATTTTACATTTGGATTTGTAATGGTTTTGGTGTCAGGAATCGAACCTGAAAATAACCCTCTTCACCTACAGAGTCTCGATGTGGAGGAACACATTTGGATAACACCACAGCGTGTTCTTTATGTGCCTACCAGATTTAAAATCTGCTCAAGACAGTCATAACATTGCCAATATCGTGCCAATTTTTAAAACACACAAAAAATATTTTTAATTTATTGTTTTTATTGACAAAAATATTTGAATGCCTATTTTTAGATATTTACCCATTAAATTAAAAACAACAGATCACTATCTTTTTATCTATATATTTATAAAAATAGATAAAAAGATAAGTAGGGATAACTTAATGAAACGTAAAGTCGTGATTGGTGTTTTAGGCACAACATTAGATAAAAGAGGCAAAAGCCATAAAAGGTGGAACTCATGGCGCCCAACAATTTCCATTTGTCATCAAAAGGATTTCCCTGTTAGCCGATTAGTGATGATCCACCAGCCTAATGACACAATGCTAGCATCTAAAATTACACAAGATATCCATACTATCTCGCCTAATACTGAGGTGTGTCCTTATGAAATTGCTATTTGTGATCCGTGGGATCTTGAAGAGGTTTACAGCCATTTTCTTGATTTTGCAGTAAATTATCCATTTGATACTGAAAATGAAGAATATTATGTGCATATCACAACGGGAACACATATTGCTCAAATTTGTTGGTTTTTACTGACAGAAGCACATTACTTACCAGCAAAACTATTACAAACCTCTCCCTCCTCTAAAGTAGACAATAAAGACGGTGTCAAAACCATACCGTCAGCCACAGGCAGTTATGCTGTTATTGATCTCGATTTAAGTCGTTATACAAAATTAACGAGCCGATTTGAACACTACCATAAAGAGTCACTCTCTTTCTTAAAATCGGGGATTGCCACACGTAATGAACGATTCAATACCTTAATTGCTCAAATTGAACGAGTCGCATTGCGCTCTTTTGCCCCCATTTTATTAACAGGCCCAACCGGTGCAGGAAAATCATTTCTTGCTCAACGTATTTATGAATTACGGCAATCTCGCCATTTTGTAAAAGGGCGTTTTATTGCTGTTAACTGTGCAACATTGCGTGGTGATAATGCCATGTCTACCTTATTTGGCCATGTCAAAGGCGCATTTACAGGCGCATTACAAGCAAGACAAGGATTATTAAGAGAAGCCGATAAAGGGATTTTATTTCTGGATGAAATTGCAGAATTAGGGCTTGATGAGCAAGCGATGTTACTGAAAGCAATAGAAGAAAAATCGTTTTATCCGTATGGCTCAGATACTGAAGTACAAAGCGATTTCCAGTTGATAGCAGGTACACATCGAAATATGGATAAGCACATTAAGGAAGGGCTTTTTCGCGAAGATCTCTATGCAAGGATTAATATGTGGTCTTTTTCACTACCAGGATTAGTCGATCGCAAAGAGGATATTGAACCCAATATTGACTATGAACTACATCATTTTGCAACACACTATCAAAAAGCGATCCGCTTTAATTCAGATGCAAAATCTCACTATATTCGGTTTGCCACATCTGAGCAGGCATTATGGCGTGGTAATTTTCGTGAACTAAGTGCGAGCATAACGCGAATGGCAACACTTGCCGAAAATGGTCGTATTACTCTAACACTTGTTGAGGAAGAAATTGGCCGTTTAAAACATAATTGGGGAATAAGCTCTTCTTTATTAAAGGACTCGGATATCGATCTTTTCGATCTCAGTCAACTGAATACGGTTATCCAAACTTGCCAGCAATCATCAACGCTCTCAGAGGCTGGTAGAAAACTTTTCGCTGTATCAAGGCAAAACAAAAAACAACCCAACGATGCCGATCGCTTACGCAAATACCTTGCAAAATTTGGCTTAAGCTGGGAACAAATTCAACATGGAGAATAATATATCATTATGGAGCTTATCTTCTTAGGCACTAATGCAGGTGTACCTTCTAAAGATCGTAACGTCACCAGTATGGTACTTGATTTACAAAATAAACAAAAAAGTATGTGGATGTTTGATTGTGGTGAGGCCACACAGCATCAGATATTGCATACCCGCGTGAAATTACCGCGTTTAAATAAAATTTTTATTACCCACTTACATGGTGATCATATTTTTGGTTTGCCAGGATTACTGTGTAGTCGTTCAATGGGAGGAACTGAGACTCGCTTAACGGTATATGGCCCTAAAGGTATAAAAGCCTTTATAGAAACAGCCCTGACATTAAGCCAATCTTATCTGACTTATCCTCTTGATATTATGGAAATAGAAGATGCTGGTTTTCTTTTTGATGAAGAAGGCATAAAAGTCAGTTGTGAAGCGCTTTCTCATCCCGTTCCTTGTTTTGGTTATCGCTTAGAAGAAAAAAATAGTCCGGGTAAACTCGATGCCCAGAAGCTAAAAGCTGAAAATATTCCGACTGGCCCTTGGTTACAAGATTTAAAACAAGGTAAAACCATTACATTGCCAGATGGAAGAGCCATTGATGGCAAAGCGTATATTGGCCCCGAAATAAAAGGACGATGTATTGCTATTTTTGGTGATACGCAACCCACACCAAATGCATTAAATCTTGCCAATAATGCAGATGTCATTGTGCATGAAGCAACGTTCAAGCATGAAATGGCAGAGCAAGCAAATAGCCGTGGGCATTCAACAACAGTACAAGCAGCAACGTTAGCAAAAAACGCGAATGTCAAAAAGTTGATTCTTACGCATATTAGTAGCCGTTATTTACCAGAAGATTATGTTGAGTTACTCAAAGAAAGCCAACACGTTTTTAGCCATACGGAAATTGCGTCTGATTTTGCCATTTTTAGGTTGTAGCTTTACAATCACACAGTAACAATAGCGACATGATGTCGCCGTTGTTACTCTACACAAAGCACAGGAGCATCGCTTGTATTTTCGTTAATGCTCCTGCAGTGATGCGGTACGTTTTATCTTGCCATCTTGCAAAATAAAGTTCACTTTTCCATCCCAAAACTCAGCTAAAAAAACATCTTCAGGTTTATCAATATGTTGTTTTTTCATCTCTTCTTGTAACCATGCTTCATCTTTTTCTATTTGTACTAATTCTGAAGTACGAATAATGCCGTCTTTCATCACAATCAAGGAAGGCATTTTTGCCCCATCACACACTACGGTGATTTGTCCGTCAGGTTCGATTTGTGCGTAATTAACTTCTTGAAATGTATGAATACCTTGAGCATGAAGACGTGAAGTAATATTAAGAATATCTATTTTATTTTTCTTTTCCGTAATATTTTCCATAATAAATTCCCCCTTCTTTATTATGGGAATGGGGTTTCCAATCGCAACTGCACGAAAAAAATTGAATCGTTTGCTGATATAATTGAGCAAAGAAATAAAACAAACACCAATTAAAAAGACAGTAATATATTGATAAAGAGGAATAGCATCCGTATAGATCACCCCTCCCATAATTCCCCCCAGAACAAAATTACCAATAAAATCAATGGGAGTTAATTGAGAAAGTTGTGTTTTCCCTGATAAATTCATATGAACTAATATAATAGTGAAACCAATAATAAATTTAATAATAACCAGAAAGTAATATTCCATTTGTATCTCACATTTTCAATAATGTCTGCCCTCATTATTATAAAGCAGAAAACGCTATCCTGATAAAATTCAAATTATTTTTCATGATATTTGACTAAGAAGAAACACTTAATATACTTAAGGTTTGTTGATTTTAAGACTGACACTATACTTATTACGATAGTTTGACTGTAATATCTTACTATCAGCGTAATAGCTTCTCGCCTTTTCTACTACTTACGCGGGATATCACTGAATTGTTTTTGAACACACATTTTGGAGAAAAAAATGAATAAAAAACTACTTACTTCATTGGTTCTAGCGGGTCTTGTTACTATCACAGCAGGCTGTGATGATTCATCTAAAAAAGTGAATGAAGGTATTGATAAGGCAAAAGAAACAGCAACTCAAGTCACTGAAACAGCGCAAGATAAAGCCAACGAGTTGACAGAGCAAGCAAAAGATAAAGCAACCGACTTGAAAGAGGATGCATCAGCAAAAGCTGATGAATTATCACAACAAGCTCAAGAGCTCAAAGATAAGGCAGAACAAAAAGCTGCAGAATTAAAAGCACAAGCTGATGAAAAAACAGATGCGCTAAAAGAGAATATTTCACAAAAAACAGATGAATTAAAAGATACAAGTGCAACAAAAGTGGAAGAGATCAAACAAAGTCTAGAAGCTGAAAGTAATAAACTCTCTGAAAAAGCTGCGGAGCTAAAACAAGACGCCAGCAAAACGGCTGATAACCTAATGCAAGAAGCTGACAATAAAGTTGATCAGCTAAAAAGTGATGCTTCAAAAACAAGTGGCGATATAAAGCAACAAGCTCAAGAGACAGAAAATCAAGCACTTGATAAAGCTGATCAATTGACCGATCAAGCAAAACAAAAAATTGATGATTTAAAAGCTGAGAACAAATAATCAGATTTCAGAATTTTTGATGAATTGAAAGCCAGTGGTTCTCCACTGGTTTTTTTTGTGCAAAAAAAAGACAAGGGTTGATCGATTAAGCAAAAAATGTAACCATGTTATCCTTTTTTCAACAGGAGAAACCTATTAAAGAGCGAAAGCACTTATATCACAACAATAGTAATTAATTGATTTTAAATATAGTTTTCTTCACCTTACGGAAAAAACAATTTATTTCCGTTCTTTTATAAAATATCAGATTGATTTGATATTTTATTCAAATTTTCTTATGAACTTTTCTTTTCTGATAACGTAAGCAATCAGATAGTGGAAAGTTTATTTGTAGGAAGATAACAAAAAATAGGTTAACTATGAGTCAACAAAACGATATAACCCCTCAAAAAGTTAGGATGAAAATTAATCCTCCCGTTTTTTATACATCAGCGCTGTTAATTTTATTGGTCGTTGGCTTCTCTGCGTTATTTCCAGAGCTGGCTAATGATAAATTAGGTCATCTTCAGGAAAACCTCTTCACGAATGCAAGTTGGTTCTACATTCTAGCCGTAGCATTGGTTTTGCTGAGTGTGACTTATTTAGGTCTTTCCCGTTTTGGTCAAATAAAACTAGGTCCCGATCATGCACGCCCTCACTTTAGCTATTTTGCCTGGTTTGCCATGCTCTTTTCTGCGGGAATGGGTATTGGATTAATGTTCTTTGGTGTGGCTGAACCCGTCATGCATTATTTAATGCCTCCTACTGGCGATGCCCAAACCATAGAAGCAGCCAAAGAAGCTATGCGACTTACTTTTTTCCACTGGGGATTACATGCATGGGCTATTTATGCCATTGTCGCTTTAATCTTGGCTTTTTTCTCTTATCGCCATGGTTTGCCATTAACATTACGTTCAGCACTTTATCCTATTATTGGTGATCGCATACATGGCCCTATTGGCCATGCTGTAGATATTTTTGCTGTTATGGGAACGGTATTTGGTGTTGCAACCTCTCTGGGTTTTGGTGTTTTACAGGTGAATGCCGGTTTAAATCACCTTTTTGGTGTTCCGATTAATCCAACTGTTCAAGTTATTTTAATTGTTGTAATCACGGCTCTTGCTACTATTTCCGTTGTGTCTGGATTAGAAAAAGGGATCCGCTTTTTATCCGAGCTCAACTTAGGTTTAGCCGTTATTCTTCTTTTATTAGTGATCATTCTCGGCCCAACAGTATTGATATTAAAATCATTTGTTGAAAATACTGGTGGATATTTATCTGAAATTGTGAGTAAAACCTTTAATCTTTATGCTTATGAACCAAAATCGAGCGATTGGTTAGGAGGATGGACACTACTTTATTGGGGTTGGTGGTTATCATGGTCCCCATTTGTCGGTATGTTTATTGCTCGTATTTCTCGTGGCCGTACTATCCGCGAATTTGTTGTCGGTGTTCTGTTTGTTCCTGCTGGCTTTACTTTACTTTGGATGACAGTGTTTGGTAACACAGCAATCCATTTAATCAAAGACAAAGGTGCCGAAACACTTGCCAATATTGTGCAACAAGATGTTTCCTTGGCTTTATTTGAGTTCTTAAACTATTTTCCATTTTCAACCGTATTATCCTTTGTTGCGATGCTGATGGTCATTGTATTTTTTGTAACATCTGCGGACTCTGGAGCTATGGTTGTAGACACGTTAGCATCAGGGGGAGATAGTGAAACACCTGTATGGCAACGTATTTTCTGGGCTGCCTTAATGGGTATTTCAGCCATCACCTTATTATTAGCGGGTGGATTAACGGCACTTCAAACTGTTACGATTGCAAGTGCATTACCTTTCTCTATTGTATTACTCGCTTCTATTTATGGGTTAATAAAAGCACTAAGAGTTGATGTGTATAAACGAGACAGCCAACAGTTAACTACGATTGCACCACCAGCAAGCCGTAATCCAATTCCTTGGCAACGTCGTTTAAGAAATATTGCTTATTTTCCAAAACGTTCCCATGTAAAACGTTTTATGGATGAAGTAATTCAACCTTCAATGGAAATGGTCTCTGCTGAATTAAGCAAACAAGCAACTCAATGCTATATACATAATGAAGAAGATGATCGCATTGGCTTCGAAGTCGATTTAGGCGATGACATGAATTTCTTCTATGAAGTTCGTCTGCGTTTTTATACCCAACCAGCCTTTGCTTTAGCTGGATTAAGTGATGAAGAAAGAGACGAAGAACATAAATATTATCGTGCGGAAATCCACTTAAAAGAAGGTGGACAAGATTACGATGTCATGGGTTGGACAAAAGAACAAATCATTCACGATATTCTTGATCAGTATGAAAAACACATTCACTTTTTACATGTGTTAGGTAAGCAATAATTTTATCTACATGAAAAAGCAAAAAAGGAGATGCTCTAGCATCTCCTTTTTATTATCAATCAACTCTCAATCTTTTATTTTTCTGAACGTTCTACACTATCTGAATTAAGTGCCATCAGCTCTTTTAATAATCCTGATAACTGTTGTAACTTTTCAGTTGAAAACTTTTGCTCAAGTAATTGATAACCTTCTTCAATTTTAGGTTGAATTTTATCGTATAAGTTCTGACCGTTGGTAGAAAGTGAAACAAAAAGCTTTCGTTGGTCACTAACGGGTTTTAGTCGACAAATAAGCTCATCTCTTTCCATTCGAATAAGAATACCCGTTAAACTTGGTCGAAGAATACACGATTTTTGTGCTAATTCGTGAAAATCAATAGAACGCTTATCAGCAAGCACTCGAATAATCCGCCATTGTTGTTCTGTCAGATTATGCTCTTTAAGAACAGGTCGAAAAAACCCCATCGCAGATTCCCGAGCTTGCAATAGCGCGATAGTTAATGATTCATGCATAATCAAGAAGCTCTTTATATGGTGCTATAGGTGAATGGACGAAAAATCACTCAGTATAGACAGTGAAAAAGTACCGCTATTTATGGTTTATAAAAATGACTATATTCTAAGAATAAACTATTTGTTACAATTATTCATATTAACAAATAAATAAAGTTGACTCAATTTTTGCAATTTTATTCTCTTTGTGCAATTTATCACCCTTTCCTTTTATTGATTTTAACTCCTCTTTTCACAACCATTTGGCTTATCTGCAATTATTATTAGTTTGCAATTTGTGTTATTCCTCTATCAATCAAAAAAAGTCGCCTAATTTACCTATTACCTTAGCGATAAATTAGGAATAATAATCATAGCGATAAGGTTGACTCACGTTTTTTTGAGATAAAGTTAACAGGTTGTAACAAAGAAAGATTGCTATCTTTGTTTATGCGCGGTAGCGTTACGGCTTTAAACTCGTGTAGCAAAGAAACCAGCGTTCATAACAACTTTGTTAAGCGAAGTCGTTAGAACATGTTTTAACGACCTTAACTAATCATTATTTTAAGTGAAGACGCCCACAGACGAGAAGTCTGGCAGTAGGAGTAAAGAATGTCTGAGGAAAAACAGGCTAACCCACTTTTTCGGGATGCAATGGCAAGCTTAGGTGCTGCGGTCAATATCGTTGCAACAAATGGCCATGCTGGGTGCTGTGGTTTAACCGCAACAGCAGTATGCTCAGTGACTGACACCCCACCAACCGTGATGGTTTGTATCAACAGTAAAAGTCAGATGAATACCATTTTTCAAGAAAATGGAAAATTAAGCATTAATATATTGAATCATGAACAGGAAGAAATGGCCTGTCATTTCGCCGGAATGACTGGGCTTGCGATGGCAGAACGTTTTACCCAACCAGGATGGCAAAACGGTCAATTACAACAACCGGTATTAACAAATGCACTCGCCTGCTTAGAAGGCGATATTTATGATGTTCGCCAAGTTGGCACACATTTTGTTTATATGGCTGAAATTAAAAATATTGCTGTACGTGAAGATGGTGACGGACTCATTTATTTTAAACGTCGTTTCCATTCTGTTAAAAATGAATTGGTGCCTATCTCCATTTAAACGTTGACTATTTCTGGCTCAAGATGAAAACGCGCTTTTAATAAGGGCGTTTTTTATTTTTATTAATGTCTTCATAAAAATAAATATTTATCTAAAATAAGTGAATACTTATTTATTTAAGTAATGATTCCTAATTTTTTAGTCTTTATTAAACTTTTATTAACATCCGTTTGTTATAAAAGAATATATTTTAATTATAATGAAAAAATTCTTCTTATAATCAATCAGTCATATCATAAAAAATATTTTCTTTTCGCTTTAATCATTCATCTCTATTTAATTTGATCAGATTAAAACATGCACAAAGAATAATCTTACAGGTGATATTTTATACCAAAAATCCATTAAATGACTTTATTTGAAAATAAATTAATGAATATTTTTTTCAATCTGGTATTAATCTTCCTTACAGTGTGATCAACCTTTGAGAAGTCATTCTATCAATATATTAGTCTACTCGACTTGCTGATTACCTTCTTAAATTTGCAAACATCACTCTAAATACGGCAGATAATGTTATCGTCGTGTAACATATCTCATCAGTTTGAGTAAATAACATCGTTGTTGAAAATAAATAATAATTAGGGGCATTACAGATATGGATAAACCCGCTCAAGTCGGTTTATTACAACAACCTAAACCATTCTTTATGATTTTCTTTGTAGAATTATGGGAACGTTTTGGTTACTACGGCGTACAAGGTATTCTTGCCGTTTATTTTGTTAGTAAACTCGGTTTCTCTCAAGAACAAGCTTTTATTACTTTTGGTGCATTCTCAGCACTGGTTTATGGGCTTATTTCTATTGGTGGCTATGTTGGTGATCACTTATTAGGAACAAAACGAACAATTGTTTTAGGTGCTATTGTTCTGGCTATCGGTTATTTCATGACGGGTATGTCAATCATGTACCCTAATTTAATTTTCTACGCATTAGGAACTATCGCTGTAGGTAACGGTTTATTTAAAGCTAATCCTGCAAGCTTATTAGCAAAATGCTATCCCCCTAAAGATCCTCGTCTTGATGGTGCATTTACACTATTTTATATGTCGATAAATGTCGGCTCACTAATCTCTTTATCTATTGCGCCAGTGCTTGCCGATCGTTATGGATATAGCCTGACTTATAATATTTGTGGTATTGGCTTGATTATCGCTTTATTGGTTTATTTCTTCTGTCGTAAGATGGTGGCAAATATTGGGTCTGAACCAGACCATTTACCAATGAATTACAACAAACTACTATTAGTCATCGCGGGCTCTGTAGCTATGGTATTTGCTTGTGCATGGTTACTGCACAACGTAATGATTGCGAATATTGTTTTAGTTAGCTTGTCTATTATTGTTGTCTTCATTTATTTCCGTGAAGCCTTTAAACAAAAAGACAGAGTTGCGCGCAATAAAATGTATGTTGCCTTTGTTCTGATGTTAGAAGCCGTTATTTTCTACATCCTTTACGCACAAATGCCAACCTCACTAAACTTCTTTGCTATTCACAACGTTCATCATAATTTATTGGGTTTTGAGATCCATCCTGTAAGCTTCCAAGCTTTAAACCCATTCTGGATTATTATTGCGAGCCCAATCTTAGCGATCATATATAGCCGTTTAGGCGCGAAAGGCAAAGACTTCTCAATGCCAGCGAAGTTTACCGCAGGTATGCTTCTGTGCTCGTTAGGATTCCTTACAGCTGCTGCATCGGGGATGTGGTTTGCAGATGCTCAAGGCTTAACATCACCTTGGTTTATCGTTCTGGTTTATTTATTCCAGAGTTTAGGTGAGCTAATGATCAGTGCGTTAGGCTTAGCTATGGTTGCGGCTTTCGTACCGCAATATATGATGGGCTTTATTTTAGGTATGTGGTTCTTGACTCAAGCAACAGCCTATTTATTAGGTGGTTATGTTGCCACCTTCACCGCTGCACCAGAAGGTATTACAGATCCGCTACAGACTTTACCTATTTATACCGATGTATTTGGTAAAATTGGTATGGTGACCTTAATTGTAGGTCTGGTTATGTGGGCAACAGTGCCTCTACTTAACCGAATGATGAAAGAAGAAAGCAAAGGCGTTAAAGTCACGGGCTAATCTTTCAGTTAATAGATTACTAAATTTAAGCGTCTATTTATTGATAGGCGCTTTTTTATGTCTGCTTTATCTCAATATTAGATCTTCTTTCGTGTGGGTCAAATATCACGACTAGAGACTAAAGATATTGGTTATCGACACAATTTCATACCTAATTTTTGAATATAAATGTCATCATAGCCAGGCTACCTGATAACTTTCTATCAAGCATAAAAAACCCGCAAAATAAGCGGGTTTTTTTTCATTTCAAAGAACGAATTAATTACAGAACATCAATCGCATTCAATTCTTTAAATGCTTGCTCTAAGCGAACAACCATAGATGATTGTGCTTGGCGTAACCAGTTACGTGGATCGTAGTATTTCTTGTTAGGTTTATCTGCACCTTCTGGGTTACCTAACTGACCTTGTAGATAGCCTTCGTTCTTTTTGTAGAACTGTAAAATACCATCCCAAGTTGCCCACTGAGTATCAGTATCGATATTCATTTTGATAACACCGTAATCAACTGCTTCTTTGATTTCTTCTGCTGAAGAACCCGAACCGCCGTGGAAAACAAAATCTAAACTATTGTGTGGCAGGTTGAATTTCTCTGATACGTAGTCTTGTGAATTACGGAGAATTTTTGGCGTTAACTGAACGTTACCTGGTTTATAAACACCGTGAACGTTACCGAAAGAAGCAGCGATAGTGAAGCGAGGACTTACTGCACTCAGTTTTTCGTATGCGTAAGCAACATCTTCTGGTTGAGTATAAAGCGCTGAGCTATCCATCCCCGTGTTATCAACACCGTCTTCTTCACCACCAGTACAGCCTAATTCGATTTCTAAAGTCATATCGATTTTAGCCATACGCGCTAAATATTTAGCACAGATTTCAATGTTTTCTTCTAATGACTCTTCTGATAAGTCAATCATATGAGAAGAGAACAGAGGTTTACCTGTTTTCGCGTAGTGTTTTTCACCTGCATCTAACAAACCATCAATCCATGGTAATAATTTTTTTGCACAGTGGTCAGTATGCAAAATAACAGGCACACCGTAATATTCAGCCATTTGGTGTACATGATGCGCACCAGAAATTGCGCCTAAAATAGCAGCTTGCTGTGGTACATCTGATTTAAGGCCTTTACCTGCGATAAATGCAGCACCACCGTTAGAGAACTGTACAATAACAGGAGAACGAACTTTCGCCGCAGCTTCTAACACAGCATTAATTGAGTCAGTACCTACACAGTTAACCGCAGGTAGAGCAAATTTATTTTCTTTTGCTACTGCAAATACTTTTTGTACATCATCACCCGTGATGACACCCGGTTTCACGAAATCAAAAACTTTAGACATGTAATAAGATCCTATATTTGGAACAGGTAGAAAGTAACTTTCTACCTGTAAATGAGCTGACTTAATTACTGTTTAGCGCGTTCTTCTAACATTGCAACAGCGGGCAGTTTTTTCCCTTCAACGAACTCTAAGAAAGCACCACCACCGGTTGAAATGTAAGAGATTTTGTCTGCAATATCAAATAAATCAATCGCAGCCAGCGTATCACCACCACCAGCGATAGAGAACGCTTCACTTTCTGCGATCGCATTCGCGATAATTTCTGTCCCTTTGCGGAAGTTAGGGAATTCAAACACACCTACAGGACCATTCCACAGGATAGTTTTTGCATTTTTCAGAATTTCAGCTAAACGTTCAGCTGTTACATCACCGATATCCAGTACTTGTTCATCATCTTTGATGTCACTTGCTGATTTTAAAACAGCTTCAGCTGTTTCAGAGAATTCTGTCGCAACACGAACATCGCTTGGTACTGGAATATCACATTTTTCCATTAGCTTTTTGGCATCATCAACAAGGTCTGCTTCATATAAAGAGCGGCCTACTGGATGACCTTCTGCTGCGATAAAGGTATTTGCAATACCACCACCAACAATTAATTGGTCAGCAATTTTTGATAAAGAATCTAATACAGTCAGTTTAGTTGAAACTTTAGAACCACCAACAATCGCAACCATTGGGCGAGCTGGTTTGTCTAATGCTTTACCTAATGCTTCAAGCTCTGCTGATAACAGTGGACCCGCGCAAGCAACTTGTGCAAATTTAGCTACACCATGAGTTGATGCTTGAGCACGGTGAGCCGTACCGAATGCATCCATTACGAATACATCACATAATGCAGCGTATTGTTTAGACAGTGTTTCGTCGTCTTTCTTTTCGCCTTTGTTAAAACGAACGTTTTCAAGAACAACTAACTCACCTGCATTGACTTCAACACCATTTAAATAGTCTTTAGCAAGGCTAACTGGTGCGGTTAATTTGTCTTTCAGATAGTCAACAACTGGTTTTAAAGAGAACTCTTCGTTGTACTCACCTTCGGTAGGACGACCTAAGTGAGAAGTTACCATCACTTTAGCGCCTTGTTTTAACGCGGCTTCAATTGTTGGTAAAGAAGCACGGATACGCGCATCTGAAGTCACTTTACCATCTTTAACTGGAACGTTCAGGTCAGCACGGATAAGAACTCGTTTACCCGCTAGGTCTAAATCGGTCATCTTAATTACAGACATGATGAATCCTCTCATTGATTCTCTAAAATTTAGTAATCTTCTGTTCAGTGCGTTGTAATATTACGCGACACCGTCATTAAAACATGATTATTTAAAACCAGTTGCAGCCATAGCTAACGTTGTATCAAGCATTCTATTAGCAAAGCCCCATTCATTATCACACCAGACTAACGTCTTGATCAGGTGTTGCCCACTGACCCTTGTTTGTGTGCCATCAACGATAGCACTATGAGGATCGTGGTTAAAATCAGTTGAGACTAATGGCAATTCTGTGTAATCCACTATACCACGAAATGCGCCAGTTGCTGATTTTTGAATTAACCGATTGACATCTAACACATTTACAGCTGTTTTTACAGTCACACTTAAATCAATTGCCGTCACATTAATTGTAGGAACTCGTACAGAAATTGCCTCAAAATGATCCTTAAATTTTGGGAAAATCCGAGTAATTCCTGCGGCCAATTTCGTATCAACAGGAATAATAGATTGTCCTGCGGCACGAGTACGGCGTAAATCCTTATGATATGCATCAATCACGGGTTGATCGTTCATGGCTGCATGGATTGTTGTTACTGTTCCTGATTCTATATTAAACGCATCATCCATCATTTTAATGATGGGAATAATGCAATTTGTTGTACAAGATGCATTTGAAACAATACGATGCTCTTTTTTAAGTTCATGTTGATTAACACCAAAAACCACTGTTGCATCTAAATCTGTTGTGCCGGGATGAGAAAAGAGCACTTTTTTGGCACCTTGTGCAATATGCGCTTCGCCATCAACACGAGAGCCGTAAGCACCACTACAATCAAGTACGACATCGATACCAAGTTCACCCCAAGGTAAATCAGTAATATCAGCGTGATGAAAGAGACGAATAGTATCATCACCTACTTGCAATAAATCGTTATTAATTCGTACATCCCAAGCAAAACGTCCGTGGCTGGAGTCATACTTGAGAAGATGCCCAATACCTTGCGCATCAGCCAATTCATTTATTGCAATAACCGTTATTTCAGCCCGTTTACCTGATTCATAAAGCGCTCTTAACACATTACGCCCTATACGACCAAAACCGTTAATAGCGACTCTGATTGTCATGTGACTTCCTTGATAACTAGTAATTTGCAACCGCTTAGAATAATAGAGCACGATACTAATCAACAACGATAAATCAAGTAAATCTAGAAATTGTGCAGTCACCGACATTTTAGAGATAACTGAAACGGTTCAGCTTACTGATAATCAGATTACGAGAAATGCGAGAAGATCGCAATAGTAAACAAAGATGGAAGGATAAAAAAAGAGCACATCTGAGAAATTCTTCCCAAAAATGTGCTCTTGTTAACACTTATTGATTATTTCAGTAAAGATTTTGCTTGTGTGACCACATTTTCAACAGTGAAACCAAACTCTTCAAATAATTCATTTGCAGGAGCTGATTCACCAAAACTGTGCATACCTACAATCGCACCATCTAAACCAACATATTTGAACCAGTAGTCAGCAATACCGGCTTCGATAGCAACACGTGCTTTCACAGATGTTGGTAATACTGCTTCACGGTAATCTGCATCTTGTTTATCAAACGCATCCGTTGCTGGCATTGAAACCACTCGAACTTTACGACCTTCTGCAGTTAATTGATCGTAAGCATTGACGGCTAGTTCAACCTCTGAACCCGTAGCGATAAAGATAAGCTCTGGCGTACCGTCACAATCTTTCAGGATGTAACCACCCTTCTCGATGTTTGCCAATTGCTCTTGAGTGCGTGGTTGCTGTGCAAGATTTTGACGAGAGAAAATCAGAGCTGTTGGGCCATCTTTACGATCAATTGCATATTTCCATGCAACAGCTGATTCAACTTGGTCACATGGACGCCATGTGCTCACGTTTGGTGTTACACGCAGACTTGCCATTTGCTCAACAGGTTGGTGAGTTGGGCCATCTTCACCCAGACCGATAGAGTCATGAGTATAAACAAAGATACTGCGGATCTTCATCAGAGCAGCCATACGTACAGCATTACGTGCATATTCCATAAACATCAAGAAGGTTGCGCCGTAAGGAACAAAACCGCCGTGTAATGCAATACCGTTCATGATTGCAGACATACCGAATTCACGTACACCGTAATGGATGTAGTTACCCGCTTTATCTTCGTTTAATGCTTTAGAACCAGACCACATAGTCAGGTTACTTGGTGCTAAGTCCGCAGAACCACCCATGAATTCTGGTAATACTTTACCAAATGCTTCTAATGCATTTTGAGACGCTTTACGGCTTGCAATGCTTGAAGGGTTTTGTTGCAGATTTTCAATAAATGCTTTGGAATCTTTTTCCCAATTAGCTGGCAATTCACCAGAAATACGACGTTTGAATTCAGCCGCTAATTCAGGGAACTGTGCTGCGTAGGCTGCAAATTTAGTATCCCATGCTGCTTCTTTTGCTTTACCTGCTTCTTTCGCATCCCACTCTTTATAAATTTCTTGTGGAATTTCGAATGCGCCGTATTCCCAACCTAACGCTTTGCGTGTTTCAGCGATTTCTGCATCACCTAATGGAGAACCGTGAGAATCTGCAGTACCTGCTTTATGAGGAGAACCAAAACCGATAGTGGTTTTACAAATCAGCAGTGAAGGTTTGTCAGTGATCTGTTTTGCAGTTTCAATAGCTGCTTTGATGCTTGCTGCATCGTGACCATCAATACCACTGATGACATGCCAACCATAAGCGTCAAAACGCTCTGCTGTATTATCGGTAAACCAACCATGCACTTGACCATCAATAGAGATACCATTGTCATCATAAAATGCGATCAGTTTACCTAACTGTAATGTTCCAGCTAAAGAACACGCTTCGTGAGAGATACCTTCCATCATACAACCATCACCCATAAAGGCGTAGGTGTAGTGGTCAACGATATCATGACCAGGACGGTTAAATTGAGCCGCTAATGTACGTTCTGCAATTGCAAAACCCACTGCATTTGCAATACCTTGACCTAAAGGACCCGTTGTTGTTTCAACACCCGGGGTATAACCATATTCTGGGTGACCTGGTGTTTTAGAATGCAATTGACGGAAGTTTTTCAAATCATCTAAAGAAACTTGATAACCAGACAGGTGCAGTAAGCTATAAATCAGCATTGAAGCATGGCCGTTAGATAATACAAAACGGTCACGATCAGCCCAGTTAGGGTTAGTCGGGTTATGATTTAAAAAATCACGCCATAATACTTCTGCAATATCAGCCATACCCATAGGGGCGCCAGGGTGTCCTGATTTCGCTTTTTGCACAGCATCCATACTTAAAAAACGGATCGCATTAGCAAGGGTTTTACGAGTGGTCATTTTCTACTCCAAGTCGGATAAAAAGCATCTAGATAGCTGATTCTCTCAATGCAGGCAAAAAACCGCAATATAAAAAATCCACAAAGGTGGTTATCGTAATTAGCTTAAAACAATAATTCTTTGATTTACACAGCATTTTTTACGATAAAAGCGGAAAATAACATTACATCACTGCATTATTGCGCAACAAAAAACAAAAAACATAATTATTTGCGCAATTGAGAAGCAGCTATTAAACCTTAGCTTGATGTGACTAATCAAGATAAAATTTCATTGCCGAATTATCCAACAAATCAAATAAATATCGCTTTTGTTTTAATCATAACCTAATAACTGACTGTACTTGTTACGAGAACGTAGAATTATAAGAGATTAAAAAAGATAAAAAAAAAGATAATTCATTGATTACATAATAAAAGTTTCATTTACATCATATATGAATTAAAGGAAAAATCAGCGTAAAGCAAATGTTGCTTTTTAATATTAATAACAAAGGATAAAAACAAATTTAATTCTATTTTTCACTCTAACTGAAAACTTATTTTAAATAACCAGAACTAAATCACCACTAATGTCTTTTTACAAAAACCTATCGGAAAATGGCCTTGGCAGTAAATCTGAATAATATTTTCCCAATTATCACCATAATTGAAATATTTTTCAGTAAGATACTGTCTAAAGGCGTAACATATCGCATTTCTTGCTGCAATTTTAAAGTTATGTGCATCGAATTGAAATTGATTATCTGGCACAGGGAACGCTTTTAAACTCTCTATCACCGCTTTACTGACAAGTAATCGCATCTCAACCAAATCTTTGGGATATTCTTGTTTTATATAGAAAGGATCGTCTTGAGTGGGGGAAGTTGGCAACCATACGACATTTAAAGGCGATTCAAAACAAGCTTGGATACTGTGAAAATAGATAATTTTTTTATCATCGAAGTTTCCCTTTCCCATATTAGAAAAAAAAGGAGTAGTACCCATTTTTTGTTGAATTTCGTTAAAAAAGCTCATGGCTAATAGACTCAATTATTTTTACGTTAATTCTATCTGATTTCAACATAACATGCTGATCCTAAATGTATGAATATTGATAAAATACGTAATATCCTTTATGGCAATGAGATCCTTACTAGAATAAATCTTTGTTTAGCGATGATTATCTTCCACTAACGCTAAAAAATGATCTTGAAGGTCGCCTTGAATTTCCTCGTCATCATAAATAAGCTGAAAATCTTTATCGATATTATTAATAAAATATGTACCGTCGAGTGTTCCGAATATTGTTGATGCCGTATCTGTCATCACGATTTTCAATATATTAATTACTGACAGCCTTTATTTTTCTGATAAATTAACAAAAAATTTATTCATTTGAGAGAAAGTACCTTCATAGTAATGCTCTGGATCTTGCCTATTTAACCTTTCATTATATTGTTTGAGGTTATCCTCAAATAACTCTTTATATATTTCATTAATAAATTCTAAGATAGTGGTATCAAATATTAAAAGTAAAGAATAATAACTTAGAAAAATATGAAGAGAGAAAATTATTTAAGGCTATAAAAGCAAAAACCCCAGCATAAATGCTGGGGTTTGGAATATTGGCGGAACGGACGGGACTCGAACCCGCGACCCCCTGCGTGACAGGCAGGTATTCTAACCAACTGAACTACCGCTCCGCGTATCCTTTCGGACGAGGTGAATATTACGAATCTCTTGCCTTGTCGTCAACTGTTTTTCTAACAAAAAGATGCATTTGGATAGTTTTTAATCTCAGCTAACCATTTCTGCTTTTTTTATATTCAAACGGCATCATCATTTGATGCAGGACGCCACAAACAATGCCCGCCTTTTTTCTCAACTAAATCTAACCGAGACTCATGCTCAGCAAGCTCTTCTGCGGTTGCTCTTATGACTCTTAATCCTGAAATTGGACGCTCAATACGTTGAATATCATTTTGCTCTTGTTCGTTACTTGATTCGCCTTCCATTGAAAATGCTAATGCGGTTTGTCCACCGGTCATTGCCAAGTAGACATCAGAAAGTATTTCAGCATCCAATAACGCGCCGTGAAGAGTACGTTTAGAGTTATCTATTAAGTATCTATCACATAAAGCATCAAGGTTATTTCGCTTACCGGGAAATAATGCCCTTGCCATTGCAAGGCTATCAGTAATTTGGCAGAACGTTTCGGTAGGCGGAATATCACGGTTAAGTTTTCTAAACTCATAATCCATAAAGCCGATATCGAACGATGCGTTATGAATAATCAGTTCAGCGCCACGAATATACTCTAAAAACTCGTCAGCAATATCCGCAAAAGAAGGACAATCCTCTAAAAACTCATCACTAATACCGTGAACTTCAAAGGCTTCAGGATCAACTAATCTTTCAGGCTTAATATACACATGGAAATTTCGCCCTGTTAATCGACGATTGATAACCTCTACGGCACCAATTTCAATGATATTATGACCTTCATAATGAACGCCCAGTTTATTCATACCGGTAGTTTCGGTATCAAGTACAATTTGTCGTGTGATTGGAGTGCTCATAATCCGTTTTTATGTCAGACTTAGGGTTAATTTTTCGTATTAATCAAAAAGGATAAGTCGCCTTTATGCACAAGCAGGTAGAAATATTCACCGATGGTTCATGCTTAGGCAACCCAGGCCCCGGTGGTTATGGCGCTATTTTACGCTATCAACAACATGAAAAAACCCTGAGTGAAGGTTTTTTTATGACCACCAATAACCGAATGGAACTTCTTGCCGCTATCGTAGCATTAGAAACGTTAAAATTCCCTTGTAAAATTACACTAACAACAGATAGCCAATATGTCAGGCAAGGTATTACACAATGGATCCATAGCTGGAAAAAGCGTCAATGGCGTAAAGCAGACAAAAGCCCTGTGCTGAATGTCGATTTATGGAAGCGATTAGATAGTGCTATTACTCGTCATGAAATTGAATGGCATTGGGTGAAAGGCCATGCAGGTCATGATGAAAATGAACGTTGTGATGAATTAGCGAAAGCAGCTGCACAAGCACCAACTCAAGAAGACACAGGTTATATCGAAAGCCAAAAAGATAAAACCACAGATTAGTAAGCATTATGACTCTGGATGATTACGAGTCGCCCCTAAAACTCGACCTTTTACACTCATGCGTGGTAAGGCAAATTTCAAGGCTGTGGGTGTCAAAGGAAGCGTTCTTTTACGTGCAATGATTAAATTTAAACAGCCACCAGTATGATAGCGGCTACCATCACGTTTTATTGGTCTTGAAAATGGCATAATCTGGAAATTCTGTTGCGTCATCACTTCATAATTTAACACACTAAGCCAATCTATTTGGCGACGAAGTGAAAACATACGACTAGAATAAGGCTGTTTTTGTCGTAAAAAAGGCGTGCATTTTCCCAGTCCTAATAAACTAATTGGGTTAAAGCTCGTTAATACTATCCAGCCATCATCGATTAAAACGCGATCAGCTTCTCGTAATAGCCAATGGGGATCCGCACTATAATCAAGCATATGTGCCATAAGGCAAACATCAATCGATTTATTTTCAAAGGGTAGATAATTTAAAGACGCGATAACATCCGCATTTATTGCATTTGATGTCACATTGACTTGATGTGAAACGATACTTAATTTGGTATCCAGTTCGGCACTGAGTTGACCGAGTTTCAACAAATGAAAGCCATACATTTTCGGCCACCAATTTTGTAAACGCAATTCAATCGCCATGCGATAATATTCTCCCCAAGGAATATCTCGCCAAGAATCTGGCATAATAATCGGTGTTGCTGAACGTGCTGCTTTCATCGTTTAACCCTTTATAATTTATAAGTAAGGTAACTTATATGGAGCTTATCAGAATTCCTGCTTTATCCGATAACTACATTTGGCTATTAAGTAATGAAAATAGTGAATGTGTGATTGTTGATCCTTCACAAGCTAAGCCTGTTATTGAAATACTCTCACAACGGTCACTAACACCTATCGCAATTTTATTAACCCATCACCATGATGATCATGTTGGTGGTGTCGCTGAACTTGTAAAAAAATATCCTAACATCGACGTTTTTGGCCCACAAGAAACACAAAGTAAAGGGGCTGAAAATATTATTCATAACCAAGAGCATATTATTATTAGCTCTTTTACTTTTAATGTGATTGGTACACCAGGCCATACATTGGGTCATGTTGCTTATTATTGTGAGCCTTATCTATTTTGTGGCGATACCCTGTTTTCAGGGGGGTGTGGCCGTTTATTTGAAGGGACTGCGCAACAGATGTTTAGCTCATTACAAAGATTAAGTGCATTACCTGATAGCACATTAATTTGTTGTGCGCATGAATATACGCTTTCAAATATGAACTTTGCACATCATATCATGCCAGAAAATGCACTTATTACCGATTATTTAGCCCAAGTTAGTGAAATGCGTAAAAACTTGCAGCCTACTGTGCCGATAACACTGAAAAATGAAAAGAGTATTAATCTTTTTTTGAAATCTGACGATATTGATTTACAAAGGATTTTAGGTATAACCACTAATACTTACGCTCCAATTAAGACATTTACAAAATTAAGAGAATTAAAAGACAACTTTTAGTGCCTATTGGTTGTTTTATTTGGGCACACTAAGTATCATTTGGTTCAAAAAACACACAGGATGAATTTTTCTATTATGAAGACAAAAGCGATTTTGTTCTCCATATTGCTATTGGCGGGTTGCCAGCAATCTGAGAACATTAAACCTAATTTGTCTGCGATCACACCACTATCAACGAAAGGGACTTCAACTTCTCACCAACCTCAATATGATGTAAAAACCAATTTATGGGGTTATGTGGTAAGTGAATTGAAAATGGAACTCCCCGAAAATGAAAGGATCTCGCAGCAAGAGTTGTATTTTTTAAATAATCCCAAACATATACAGAGCGTAGCTTCTCGCGCTGAACCTTATATGTATTCAATTATTGATGAAATTGAAAAACGTGAATTACCGATGGAACTTGCTCTCGTTCCTGTTGTTGAAAGTGCCTTTAATCCCCATGTTACCTCATCTGCAAATGCAGCTGGTTTATGGCAATTTGTTCCAATAACCGGTAATTACTATGGTTTGGCACAAAACCAATGGTATGACGGCCGTCGTGATGTCATGGCGTCAACCAAAGCTGCACTTGATTTACTTGAACGCCTGTATGTAATGTTTGATAGTGATTGGGCACTTGCCCTTGCTGCTTATAACGCTGGTGAAGGCCGTGTTATGCAAGCAATAAAGGCAAATGAAAGTAAAAACTTACCAACAGATTATTGGTCTCTTTCTTTACCTAAAGAAACGATGAATTATGTACCGAAAATTCTCGCATTAAGTAAAGTTATTCGTGAAAACGAACAAAATATTACTTTTCCAAAAAGTAACTATCGCGATAAAGCATTGGCCTCATTTGATGTCGGCGAACAAATCACGTTAAATAAAGTTGCTGAATTAAGCCAGTTACCTATAAATACAGTGAAAGATTATAACCCTGGCTATAAACGAGGAATAACCGCACCAAATGGCCCTCATGTCATTATGTTGCCTCGAAATAAGCTTGAGCAATTCCGTAATGCTTTTGCAGATGAAGCGGTATTAGAGACTATTCGTTTAGCTGTTGCCAAAACAAATCAGTCTATTAAGCAAGAAGGTATTTATAAAGTTCGCTCTGGGGATTCATTTTACGCTATTGCTCGTCGCTACAATATGAGCATAAAAGACTTACAACGTATTAATGGATTAAATGCAAAAAGCACCCTATTAGTAGGACAAACATTAAAAATTCATAATGCAGGTAGTATCAGTAATAGCACGGTAACAAAACCGACAAAACCGTCTCCGAGTTATTACAAAGTTCGACAGGGAGATTCTTATTACAGCATCGCTCGTCGCCACGGTATTAACCTTAAATTATTAATGAGTTGGAACTCAGACATTAAAATGTTAAAACCGGGTACACAACTTACACTTTACACAAAATAGCTAATTTATATTCTATATTGATTAAAGCCATCAATGTTATGACATCTTTGGTCTTAATATTGATGGTTTTTTATGACTAAGACAAATCATGCCATTCCCCCCTTGCTTGATTTATTTTCTAAAGCGATCTCTATGGCCTTAACAACGTCAATTCAAAGAATAACAAGATGTAGGCAATAAAAAAGCGCCTGATATGACTATCAAGCGCTCTATTTAGATTAATTTGGTGTATTAACTACAGCCAGAAGAACCAAGCAAACAGAGAGATAACTAAAATACAAACTAGGTTAAGCACCCCACCGACTCGCACCATCTCTGTCTGTTTAATATAACCGGAGCCAAAGACAATCGCATTTGGTGGTGTTGCAACAGGTAACATAAACGCACATGATGCACCGATACCAATAATCATTGTTAATGCCATAACTGGCATACCTAATGCTTGAGCTACTGTGGCGAAGATTGGCACTAATAACGCCGCACTCGCCGTATTACTGGTAAATTCAGTTAACACAATAATAAAGGTCGTTACTGCAAGAATAATCACGAACCAATGGCTATTACCAAAGGTATTTTTCATAAAGTCAGCCATCACCAAACTTGCACCAGAAGATTGTAGAATTGCGCTCAGTGTTAAACCACCACCAAACAGCATTAATACACCCCACTCTGTGTTCTCTTGAATTTGGCTCCAACTTGCTACCCCTGTCACACCGATAACAATTGCTGCGCTTACAGCAATCACGGTATCCAAATCTTTCACACCACCAAAAGCACTGCTAATGAAAGAACTGAAGATCCAGCAAAATACAGTAACTAAGAAGATGATCATGGTAATAACACGTTTGTTATTCCACTCTAAGACTTCTAATTTCAGGTCAAACTTATGTTTTAAGTTAGGACGTAACATCAGATACATCACGATAAACATGATAGGTAATAATACCAGCATGATTGGGACACCGTACTTCATCCACGTAATGAAATCTAAGTTTAATTGAGCTGCTGCAATCGCATTTGGCGGGCTTCCTACTAACGTACCTAAACCACCAATACTCGCACTGTAAGCAACACCTAATAATACGAATACAAAAGTATTACGTTCTGAACGAATATCTAAGTTAGATAAGATACCTAACACTAAAGGTAACATCATTGCTGCTGTTGCAGTGTTACTGATCCACATTGACAATAATGCAGTGACACCAAATAACAACAATACCGCAATTGAGAGTTTACCTTTTGCAATCATTAATAAACGGTTAGCAATTAAGCGGTCTAGCCCTTGAATATGAAGCGCCGTTGCTAAAGCAAATCCACCGAAGAACAAGAAAATAATAGGATTCGCAAATGATTTTAATGACTCATTTGTATTCATTAGCCCAAGTACGACGGCTAAAATAGGAATAAATAATGCTGTGATCGTAACGTGAACAGCTTCAGTTAGCCATAACACTCCCACAAACACCATTAATGCTAAACCTGCATTGGCCTTCGGATCATAAGGTAAAAATTCAAGCAAAAGTAATAATAAAACGACATCGATTGCCAGAATAATTAACCCTCGTTTGTTTATCGGGCTTGATTTCGCCGATGGGGCTAAATTGGACGCGTCCATTGATAATACTCCACATTAGCTGATATGAACATTAGGTTCACTAAGCCATAATTGTTAACGAAATAGGTTATATGTGAAATATAAAAACATTTCGCACCATTGAAAATGTGCAAAACGTATAATTGGGATCTCATCCACGAGAATTAACCAATTTATTAATAAAAGAGTAATAATTGAACACTATTTCCTCTTACACGTCACACTTTTTCAAAGTGCTCCAGAATAAATATTCTTTTTTCCTATAAAAAAATCCAAAAAAAAGAGGCGAACACAAGGTTCGCCTCTTTATAATTAATAAGATTTTTTAATCAAAGATACAAGATTATGCTTGGCCTTTAACTTCTTTCAGACCATTGAAAGGCGCTTTGTTACCTAATGCTTCTTCGATACGGATCAGTTGGTTGTATTTAGCAACACGGTCAGAACGGCTCATAGAACCCGTTTTGATTTGACCAGCAGCTGTACCAACTGCTAAGTCAGCGATAGTTGCATCTTCTGTTTCACCAGAACGGTGAGAAATAACAGCTGTGTAGCCTGCATCTTTCGCCATTTTGATTGCTGCTAACGTTTCTGTCAGTGAACCGATTTGGTTGAATTTGATCAGAATTGAGTTAGCGATACCTTTGTCGATACCTTCTTTCAGGATCTTAGTGTTAGTTACAAACAGGTCGTCACCAACCAGTTGGATTTTGTCACCAAGAACTTTAGTTTGGTATGCGAAACCATCCCAGTCAGATTCATTTAAACCATCTTCGATAGAAACGATTGGGTATTGTTTAGTTAGTTCTTCTAAGTAATGAGTGAACTCTTGTGAAGTGAAGGTTTTGCCTTCGCCTTTCAGTTCGTAGTTACCCGTTTCACTGTTGTAGAACTCAGAAGCTGCACAGTCCATAGCCAGAGTAACGTCTTTACCTAAAACGTAACCTGCTTTCTCAACGGCTTCTTTGATAGCAGCTAATGCAGCAGCGTTAGATTCTAAGTTTGGTGCATAACCACCTTCGTCACCCACTGCAGTGTTCATACCTTTTGCTTTCAGCACTTTTGCTAAGTGATGGAAGATTTCTGAACCCATACGCACAGCTTCTTTCAGAGTCGGTGCACCAACAGGTTGGATCATGAATTCTTGGATATCAACGTTGTTATCTGCGTGCTCACCACCATTGATGATGTTCATCATTGGCAGAGGCATAGAGTATTGACCGTGAGTACCGTTCAGATCAGAAATGTGCTCGTACAAAGGCATACCTTTTGCAGCAGCAGCTGCTTTTGCGTTTGCTAAAGAAACCGCTAGGATTGCGTTTGCACCAAAGTTTGATTTGTTTTCAGTACCATCTAAATCGATCATGATTTTATCGATGTTAGCTTGGTCTTTTGCATCTTGGCCAAGGATAGCTTTAGCGATTGGGCCATTAACAGCTGCAACCGCTTTCAGAACACCCTTACCTAAGAAACGTGATTTATCACCATCACGTAATTCTAATGCTTCACGAGAACCTGTTGATGCGCCTGATGGAGCAGCCGCCATACCAACAAAACCACCTTCTAAATGAACTTCAGCTTCAACAGTTGGGTTGCCACGAGAATCAATAATTTCACGACCAAGTACTTTAACGATTTTGGACATTCGGTTTTCCTCTGTACAAGTTAAATTTCCGAGAAGAGATACCCTATCTCTTCTCATATATCCTATTTCAGCAAACCTTTTTGGTTATCAAAGGCTGCTTTCACAAAGCCTGCAAATAACGGATGGCCGTCACGCGGCGTTGAGGTAAACTCTGGGTGGAATTGACAAGCAACAAACCAAGGATGGTTTGGATTTTCAATAATTTCCACCAGCTTGTTATCTACTGAACGACCTGCAATACGTAAACCCGCATCTTCGATACGTTTTAAAAGTAGATTATTTACTTCATAACGATGACGATGGCGCTCTGTAATGGTGTTTTTTCCATACAGTGTACGTACTAAGCTATCACCACTTAAATGGCAAGGCTGAGCACCGAGGCGCATCGTGCCACCTAAATCACTCTCATCTGAGCGTACTTCAATGTTGCCGTCTTCATCGCGCCATTCGGTAATTAATGCGATAACTGGATATTTACAATCTGGTGCAAATTCAGTGGAGTTCGCACCCTCCATACCAACAACATTACGTGCAAATTCAATCATAGCAACCTGCATACCTAAGCAAATGCCTAAGTAAGGGATTTTATTTTCACGTGCATATTGAGCAGCCATAATCTTGCCCTCAATACCACGTTCACCAAAACCACCTGGTACTAAAATTGCATCTAACCCTTTAAGCATTTCTACGCCACGGGTTTCAACATCTTGTGAATCAATGAGTTTGATATTTACAGCAACACGGCTTTTGAAACCACCATGTTTTAAGGCTTCAATCACTGATTTATAGGCATCTGGTAATTCAACATATTTACCAACCATACCGATGGTTACTTCGCCTTCAGGGTTAGCTTCTTCATAAATAACTTGTTCCCACTCTGCAAGATTTGCAATTGGGCAATCCAAGCTGAATCGTTTACAGATATAATCATCTAATCCCTGAGATTTCAATAGTGCAGGGATTTTATAAATGGAATCAACGTCTTTTAATGAAATAACCGCTTTCTCTGGTACATTACAGAACAGCGCAATTTTTGCACGTTCATTAGCAGGAATAACGCGGTCTGAACGGCAAATCAACGCATCAGGTTGAATACCGATTGACAGTAATTCTTTTACAGAGTGCTGTGTTGGCTTGGTTTTCACTTCACCTGAAGCGGCTAAATAAGGCACCAACGTTAAATGCAGGTAGAATGTGTGCTCACGACCCACTTCTGCTGCCATTTGGCGAATCGCTTCTAAGAAAGGTAAAGATTCGATATCACCAACAGTCCCGCCGACTTCAACTAAAACGACATCATGGCCTTCGCCACCACGGATGATGCGTTCTTTGATTTCATTAGTGATATGAGGAATAACTTGAATTGTAGCCCCAAGGTAGTCACCACGGCGCTCTTTGCGTAATACTTCAGAGTATACGCGACCAGTCGTAAAGTTATTACGACGAGTCATTTTCGTGCGAATGAAACGCTCATAGTGTCCTAAGTCGAGATCAGTTTCAGCACCATCGTCAGTGACGAAGACTTCCCCGTGCTGAATTGGGCTCATAGTACCTGGATCGACGTTGATATACGGATCCAACTTCATCATGGTGACATTGAGTCCACGGGCTTCGAGTATAGCCGCCAAAGAGGCTGCGGCAATGCCTTTACCCAGAGAGGATACGACCCCGCCGGTCACAAAAATATAATTCGTTTTCATGCTGAACCTGAAAGTTTAGGTGTATTAGGATGATGGATATAACTGGACGGGAACACAGTATACCCGAACCTTATTTTCGCTACAAACATTCTTAGTAGTATAAAGTTCTTTTTCATCACGCCACTTATCCGTTTAAACACGAAAAAACAGTAAAAATTCAATAAACTAAACCCGTGAAAATATTTCTCAAGCATCTTAGCTTAATCCTTTCAGCTAAGATATCACTTTTACAGAAGAGATGCTTTATTTTTTTCACGATATTAAGTGTAGCAGGTTTCTAGCGCGATATTTTGCTTCTGATCATGCGTTTAATTTTTTTGAGGTTAATCACACTTTTAATGCAATAAAATGTAATCTCGATATTTAAAATCATCTAAAAACAAAAAAACGAAATTAACTTTTATAAGTTCGCTTTTTAAAATTTTTTATAAAAATGGCTGAAAAAACGAGATGTTATAGACTATTTTTATCGCATTTTATGTCACGCTGGCGTTAATTTGCGTGTCACAATTCACTCAATCTGTTGTTTCTTTGCTTTCTGCCAACAGATCTCCATCTCTTCCAATGAAGCATTTTCTATGCCTATGCCATCTTCCGAGAGCGTTTTTTCAACAAAGCGAAAGCGTTGTTCAAATTTACGGCATGCTCGATTTAATGCTTGTTCTGGTTTTTGTTTTAAATGCCGAGATAAATTTACAACTGAAAATAATAAATCACCCAATTCATCTTCAATTTTAGACGCATCTTGAGGTGTTTTTTTCACTTCAGCCATCACTTCATCAATTTCCTCAAACACTTTACCTAAAACAGGTTCAAGTTCATTCCAATCAAATCCAACAGAAGCACATCGTTTCTGAATTTTTTCTGCTTTCATCAAAGCGGGTAATGTGGCAGGAATATCATCTAATAATGAAAATTGTGCTTTAGCCTCACGCTCTTGCGCTTTAAGTTTTTCCCAGCGATGTTTTTCCGTTGATAAATTATTTTCGCTTTCGGAGGCAAAAATATGAGGATGACGACGTTCTAGCTTATTACTAATGGCTTCACAAACATCATTAAAATCAAATAACTTTTGCTCTTGCGCCATTCTTGAATAAAAAACAACTTGATAAAGCAAATCGCCTAACTCTTCTTTTAAATCAGCAAAATCTTTACGAGTAATAGCATCTAACACCTCATACGTTTCTTCTAAGGTATAAGGTGCGATAGTGTCAAAAGTCTGCACTTTATCCCATTCACATCCAGTATTAGGATCACGTAGTTGCGCCATAATTTCTAATAAACGAAAGATTTCACGATTTTCTGACATCACATAGCCTTTTAAATAAGAGTGAGCGTTATCCTGTTTAACACATTTTTAGATAAAAAAATGCCGAGAACAGTTGTCTCGGCATCTTATCATTTTCATATTTTAGTGAGAAAAGCGTTTCGCTTCTATCACATCAGGCAACTGATTAAGTTTTGCCAAAATACGACCTAATACTTGGAGATTATAAATCTCAATATTCATGTCGATTGTCGCAATTTGTTGCTTCACATCACTACGGCTACTAACGCCTAGCACATTAACTTTTTCATTCGCTAAAATAGTGGTGATATCGCGCAATAATCCACTTCGATCATTAGCAACAACACGAACGACTAATGAATAACCACTAGAGTAATTTTCTCCCCATACAGCATCAACGATACGTTCTGGTGCATGAGAAAGCAGTTCAGCAAGTTGCTCACAGTCTGCTCGGTGAATCGAAATACCTCGTCCTTTAGTAATAAAACCAACAATATTGTCACCTGGAATAGGTTGGCAACAGCGTGCTATATGGTGCATTAAGTTACCCACACCTTCGACAACAATACTACTCCCTGAGCCTGTGTTTCTTGGTGCTGGTGTTTTACTCTCTAGTGTCCGTAATGCTTCTTTATCTTCATCTTCCGCAGTGGCTTTATTTAATTTACTTTGAATAAAGTTCACTAACTGGTTAATTCTGATATCACCGACACCAATACCAGCTAATACTTCATCAACACTATGCACGTTATAACGCGCAATCAGCAGTTTTTCTGCTTCTTTCATGTTGATATCCATATGTGCCAATTCGTTATCTAAAATCTGACGCCCCGCAAGAATATTTTTATCGCGATCTTGCTTACGGAACCAATTGTGAATTTTCGCACGCCCACGACTTGTGGTGACATAACCTAAGTTAGGATTTAACCAATCGCGACTTGGGTTAGGATGTTTTTGCGTGATGATTTCAATTTGATCGCCCATCTGTAACTGATAGCTAAATGGCACAATACGTCCACCAATTTTCGCCCCAATACAGCGGTGCCCTACATCACTATGAATATGATAAGCAAAATCAAGTGGTGTTGAGCCTGCTGGTAAATCAACTACATCACCTTTTGGTGTAAAGACGTAAACCCTATCATCAAAGACTTGGCTACGGACTTCATCCAACATTTCGCCAGAATCTGCCATCTCCTCTTGCCATGCAATCAGTTTACGTAACCATGCAATACGGTTTTCATAACTGCCTGTACCGCCTTTCGTCGCAGCGCCAGTTGCACCTTCTTTATATTTCCAGTGCGCAGCCACACCCAATTCTGCATCTTCATGCATTTGGCGAGTACGAATTTGGATCTCAACCGTTTTGCCTTCAGGCCCTAACACAACGGTATGAATAGATTGATAGCCATTAGGTTTTGGATTTGCAACATAATCATCAAATTCATCAGGCAAATGGCGGAAATGAGTATGCACAATCCCTAATGCCGCATAGCAGTCTTGAAGCCGTTCAACGACGATACGTACCGCTCTCACATCAAATAACTCATCAAATGCGAGATTCTTTTTCTTCATTTTACGCCAAATACTATAGATGTGTTTGGGACGTCCATAGATATCTACATCGACATTCTCTTCCTTCATATAACCGCGTACTGTACTGACAAAATTATCAATGTACTGTTCGCGATCAATACGGCGCTCATGAAGCAAGCTTGCTATTTTTTTGTATTCATCAGGATGAAGATAGCGGAAACAAAAATCTTCTAATTCCCATTTTAATTGGCCAATACCCAATCGGTTGGCTAATGGCGCGTAAATATTAAAACACTCTTTGGCCGCCAGTACGCGCTCATCTTCTGTGGCATCTTTCACTTCACGTAAATGGGCAATACGCTCTGAAAGTTTGATGACCACACAACGGAAATCTTCCACCATGGATAACAACATACGACGTACATTATCCACCTGAACCGAACTTGTTTCATTGGTATGTGTCGCTTTTAATTGGCGTATGGCATCCATTTCCATAACACCTCGCACTAAGCTCCAAATAGCATCGCCAAAATGTTCAGTAACGACTTCCTGATCAATAAGATTTTCTTCAGCAAGCGGGAAAAGGAGCGCTGCCCTCATGCTGTCTTTATCCATGCTTAGTGTCGAAAGAAGCTCAACCATTTCAATACCACGCCACAATAACAGTTCGGCATCTTCACGCCCTTGAACAGTACGATGGCAGTATTCCCAGGCTTGCATGATTTCACTACCTGCATTGGCATGGGTTAAGTTCAAACTGTTGACCCATTTATCAACAGCAAACTCGCCTGCAGGTGTTAAGTGAGCACTTCTTACTGCAACCATATTCTCTCCCTACACGGTATAAATCTTATTTGCGACTTATTACTGGCTAACTGTTTATTTTCGACTAAATAGTGCCATTGATTCCAGATGACCCGTTTGTGGAAACATATCCAACATTTTTAAACCGGTTAGCTGATATCCAGAATCTAATAATATCTTACTATCTCTGGCTAACGTGGTCGGATTACAGGAGACATACACAATTTTTTCTGCGGATAACTTCACAATATGTGACATTACCTCCAAAGCCCCTGCTCTTGCTGGATCTAACAACACTTTGTTAAATCCTTCTTTCGACCACGACATCGCAGAAAAATCAGCCGATAAATCTGCATGCCAAAAATGCGCATTACCTAATTGGTTTAGTTTTGCATTCTGTTTCGCCATTTCAACTAATGCGGGCACACCTTCGATACCCACTACTTCACTAACACGTTTCGCGATAGGTAAAGTAAAATTCCCCATACCACAAAACAGATCTAATACGCGATCTTCTAGTGATAAATCAAGCCACTCAATGGCTTGAGCAACCATCTTAGGATTTATTTCATCATTCACTTGAATAAAATCAGTGGGTGCAAAACGTAAATTAAGACCTTCTATTTGATAGAAGGGTTCCTTCTCAATTGAAGTTAATCGTGCTATCTCGCTATTATCACCTGCAAGATACATCGTAACTTGATGAGTTTGAGAGAAATCACGCAAACTCTGTTTATCACACTCTGGCAATGGTGATAAATGGCGTAAAATCACTAACGGCCCATTATCAGCGAGCACCATTTCAACATGCCCTAAATCACGCACTGCTGATAACTGCTTGAGGCACTCCCAAAGAGGTGTTAATAAATCATTTAGCTGTGGTTTTAACACAGGGCATTTTTTTATCATTACCAAGTCGTTCGAGCGCTCTTGCCGAAAGCCCATTACCAACCCTTTTTCAGGTTGATAGCGTAATCCCAATCTTGCTCTACGACGATAACCATATTCAGAGCCTGCAATCACAGGCTCAGCTGAAATCAGGACACCGGTTTCACGCTTAATAAGGTGCGATAACACACTCGCTTTTGTTGTTCGTTGTAATGTAATTGGCACATGTTGCTGCTGACAACCACCACAGCGCGCATAATACTCACAATAAGGTGTGATACGTTGTTCGCTGGTCGTTAAACGCTTAATAACCTCACCTTTCGCAAACTGGCGCTTTTCTTCTGTTAAACGAATTCGAGCAGTTTCTTGTGGGAGTAATCCTTTGACAAAAATCGTTTTGCCCTCAACATGAGCAATACCTTGACCATTTGCATCTAGTGCGCTGGCGGTCACTTCCAACGTTGTTGCCTGTTTTTTCACAGGGCGTTTTTTAGGGGAATAAAACTGCACCATAGTATTAAATTAAGTATCAATAACAGATTAACAGTGAAATGACGCCGTTTTAGAATACGCTGTACGTTTTTCAGCGTGACATGAATGACTATGCATTTCAAAAGAAAACATGGGAAGAGTATAACATCGAACAAGTTATTTACTTAACTGATATAAGCAATATTTTTGTTAATTTGAGAAATCTTTTAATGATAACAACCTAAGGCACTCGTTTTATGAATTTTATATTGTTCTATAACTAACAAATATTATATATAACTTTTATATTGAATATATTTACAATTAATAACATCTATTTTCTGTTATTTTAATAAATCTTTATTATCACTAGGAAAATTCTAAAAGTTAACACCAATCAATTAGATAGCTTTTCTCTTAATGATTACAAATCAATCACAAACCATTAATTTTCTATATTCTTCATAAGCATAATGATCAGTCATTCCACTGATATAATCTTGAATTAATCTTGTCCGATAATAAAACTCTAAGATTTTACCTCTTTCCGTATTTATATCATTTAGCTTTTCTAACATTTCGTTATATGCCAGTTTATGTTTAACAGAAAGCTTATGATATAAACGCGTCTCAATAACATATTTAGGATGTTCATTATATTTATGCAATCTTAAAAAATCTTCAGTTGATAATAACAATAAAGGTTTATAGATATCGAGTAATCCACTGATCACGCGATACCCTTTCATTTCTAGCTCTTCTACTTCAGGGTGGCTAAATACCCATTTCTTAGCCACATTTTTTAATGTCGTCAATAAACGATGTTCAGCACTATTTCCTTCCAACAAAGCATGATTAAAACGTCCCTCATAAACTTGAGGAAGATTTTTTATAAAACGATGTGCGGTATAAGGGACTAACTTTCCTGTAATATAAACTCGCAAGTACATAAAAAACTGATCTTGCATACTGCGTTTTGCTTCATTTTGGTCGACTTTTTTATAAGCTCGATTAACGGTTATATCGAATAAATCACCTTCAGTTACATCACCATTTTCACGCCACGCATCACGTAATAAATGAACCAGACGATTAATATCAAAAATCCCCTTTTCTACCGCATCATCTAAATCTGCAATGCAATATGAGATATCGTCGGCAGCTTCCATAATATATGTGAGAGGAAAGCGACAAAATTCATCCATATCTAATTTTTCTTGCACTTCTTTTACGAAAGCTAATTCAGACCAGTAATACCCCGGTTTTTTCATTAAATAGCTATATTCTTTGGGGATTTCTCCTTGCCAATAAGCAGGACGAGTATATTTTAATACACAGCCAATTTGAGCATAGGTTAAATTCAATTTAAGAAGATGATGCGCCATTCGAATAGCTTGAGCATTGCCTTCAAATTGGCATAAATCTTGGCGTAAAATTTGTCGTAATTCATTTAATTGCACTTTTGCTGAATACTGCATTGGGATAAACGGGCAACTATCGAATTCTGCTGTCGCCTCTGGTGATAATACTTTTTCAAACCAATGCTTAATAGCAGCTTCACCAAAATGCCCAAAAGGTGGATTACCAATATCGTGCATTAAGCACGCCATCTCAATTAAACTTTCAAGGCTATCGATGCGATCAATTAAGCCATACACTTCCAGCTTATTTTGCTTTTTTAATTCACCGATAATTTGCTTAGCGATATAACGACCAATTTGCTGAACTTCAAGAGAGTGAGTAAGACGGCTACGGACTGCTGAATTTTGCTCTAAAGGAAAGACTTGTGTTTTTTGTTGTAAACGTCGAATGGCAGCTGAGTTAATAATGCGGCCACGATCACTTTCAAATTGACGAGAAACCTGTATTTCATCGTTAATATCGATATCACTGCTGTTATATTTGCGTTGATAATTTAACTTCAGCTTAAAAT
This sequence comes from Proteus sp. G2626, assembly GCF_009915985.1. NCBI lineage: Bacteria > Pseudomonadati > Pseudomonadota > Gammaproteobacteria > Enterobacterales > Morganellaceae > Proteus > Proteus sp. G2626. The sequence goes on from NZ_JAABNH010000009.1 coordinate 66,952, forward strand.
CGATCATTTCTGTCCTCTTTCTGGTTTCGATGAAACGAATTCTCTATTCTTTGTGTTATATCGTGTTTTTCCGATAGATGTTAAACTCTATTTATTATTAACCTACAAGTGAGTATGACACAATGAGAGTTGGCGTAATAGGTGCAATGGAGCAAGAAGTCACACTTCTGCGTGAGAAAATTGAAGATTGCCAAATCTTATCTCGTGGCGGTTGTGAAATCTATACAGGCACAATCAACGGTGTTGATGTTGCATTATTAAAATCAGGTATTGGTAAAGTTGCGGCTGCGATTGGTACAACCTTATTGCTTGAGCATTTTCGCCCTGATGTCGTTATCAATACTGGCTCTGCGGGTGGCTTAGACTCAAGATTAAATGTCGGTGATATCGTTGTTTCAACAGAAGTTCGCTATCACGATGCAGATGTGACTGCGTTTGGTTATGAACCAGGTCAAATGGCACAATGTCCGCCTGCTTTTATTGCAGATCCTAAACTTATTAGCATCGCAGAAGAGTGTATTGAGTCGCTAAAATTAAATGCTGTTCGTGGTTTAATTTGTAGTGGTGATGCCTTTATTAATGGTGCAGAGCCTTTAGCGCGCATTCGACGTACATTCCCAGATGTTGCTGCCGTAGAAATGGAATCCACCGCGATTGGTCATGTTTGCCATCAGTTCGACACACCATTCGTTGTAGTTCGCGCTATTTCTGATGTAGCTGATAAAGAATCGCATTTAAGCTTTGATGAATTTTTATCTGTTGCCGCAGAACAATCAAGTTTAATGGTGACCGCGATGTTGGATAAATTAAAAGACTAATTAAGTCGAGATAATCCTAATATCGTTTTATTAATACCCCACCTTTATTTTTTTGTTTATTCTAAGATAAAAAATAGGTGGGTATTTTTTATTATTGGAAAAGCAATGCGTTTACTTATCAATCTTGGATTATTACTCTGTTCATTATTTTGGCTAAACCTTGCTATTGCTATCACGCCTGCAGATCGCGTTATTACGCTATCACCATCAGCCACTGAAATGGCTTATGCCGCAGGGATGGGGGATAATATTGTCGGAGTTAGTGCTTACTCCGATTATCCTGAGGATGCCAAAAGTATCGAACAAGTTGCCAATTGGCAGGGTATTAATATCGAACGCATTCTATTATTAAAGCCTGATTTAGTGATTGCATGGCAAGGCGGTAATCCACAACGCCCATTAGATCAATTAAAAGCTTTGGGTATTTCTATCATTTATTCTGATCCACAAAGTATTGAAGAAATCGCAGACGATCTCATTACTCTTTCCAGCTATAGCCATCATCCTGATATTGCAATAAAAAATGCCCAACAATTACGCCAGAAATATCAAATGTTACAGCAACAATATGCATCAACTATATCGAATCAACCCAACAAAAAAGTGTTTATTCAATTTGGGATGCAGCCGTTATTTACTACATCAAACAGTACATTACAAAGCCATATTACTGAACTTTGTGGTGGTGAAAATATCTTCGCTAATAGCCCTGTGGCATGGCCTCAAGTAAGTCGTGAGCAAGTACTTACAAAGCAACCTGATTTAATTATATTCAGTGGTAAGGCAGATCAAATACCTACAGTACGAGCATTTTGGCAACCTCAGCTTACTGTACCGGTTATTGCTATTGATGAAGACAGTTTTAGCCGACCTGCACTGCGTATTATTAATGCAGCACAGCAAATTTGTGAGGCAATAGCAACAAACCATTAGCAAAATAATTAATTATTCAATAGCCACTAATACACAACCCTTTAAACAACCGCATTGCACTTTATGTCCTTCTAACGCGACAGGGATATTGTTTATTTTCATCATGGTATCCCCTTCTATTATCTTGCCTTTTTGCTGACAAGCGGGACAATAGACGTCATCGTCTAAACAGGCAATTTCATGCGTTTGCTTTGCTAATAAAGAACCGCTTAATACGGTTCCTTTAGTATTGGTAGTATCATTTTTTAAAATGATTTTTCGTCCTTGAATTGAGCTACGCATGTTTATATATCCTTTTATAAACTATTAACAGTAAACTTAGCTAAAAAATCTAAATAGAATGCTTAATTGCTTCCGATAATTTATCTTCTATTTCTTTACAAGGTGGCAGCTCTTTATCAACCAGAACAACTTGTTGTTCTATTTGTTTATCAAGATCTTTGGGAATAGGCGCTTCTCTAAAAATAGAATATTTTTTTCTTGTGTACTTACCTTCAATCAAAGGTGCTAATCCATAAAATAAATATTTGGTAATATATCCTAATCCCCATGCTTTATCATTACTACTTCCACCTCCTAAAAAACTAAACATCGTTAAGTTTGGATAATATTTATGTTCTATCAACTTATTATTTTCATCAACTCGATATAAAATAACTGCTAATGTTGGTTTCATATCTGAAAAATTAATTTGAGAATATTTAGCAACATAAACATTCATTTTCATATCCCAAGTATAAAATAATTGTTTTTCTCGATCACATATTAGGTAAGGTCTATTTCTAGCAATAAAACCAAAATAGATCATTGGTAAAGAACATAATAATGGAGATAATAGTAAAAACAAATCTAAAATAATGCTTTTCTCTCTTATAAATGAATTGCTATAGTAATAATAGTCCCAATAATTTATAAAAGAAAGCTTTCCATTCTGAATATATTTTTTTTCTAATTCATCATTATCCCTATGCTGAGGTAATATAAATATATTATTCTTATTATCTTTCTTATCTAATATTCTAAGGAAAAGAGATTCTGTATTTTTCCAAGGATCAATATAAATTGTTTTAACACCATAGCTAAAAGCCCAAAGTAAGCCGATAACAAAAGGAATCGCTAACATAGTCCTTCCATTAGAAAAAACATGGCGTATTACCAATACGCAAATTTTCTATTTCTTCCACAAAATCAAGTGCACCTGCTTGATATTGTGTCATTTTTGGTGTTTCTGTTTGTAGTAGTGATTCACAATGATCACTGAGTTTGTGTTTTAACTCCATGGATTTCCCTTTGCTCTCTGTTTCATTAACCCATAATGCTTTACTTCAAGATCTAAAATTTCATTATCATCCCAATCATATCGTAAGGGTACAATATTATCTTCAAATGGTCTGTAATAGAAAAATATTTCATTTCCATAATAAAAATTTTCTGGTGTTTTTATAACCATTTCTAAGATAGAACTTCCATTATTATCAATATAACTATTTTTTATATTCTCATTAAACTCAGCATCTAGTTCTGTATAATCTATTTTTTTGTATATACTATTATCGTAATGAAATAATTTATCTTTTTCTCTGTATTCGGTATAAACACTTGGAATTCTTGAGGTCATTTTACGGCAAATTTGATAAAAAACTTGAGATTCATAAGGTATAAAGTTATTTAACTCCATTTTAATGGTTAGTTTTTTAGTACTATATTCCCATTCTAATTTCGGCATATGAAATATATTTATAAACTCTTGATTTTCTATTAAAAAACCATTAGTGACTTTTATTTCATCACTGTTTATTAATTTAAATCTTTTATTGAAATTTCCTTTTTCTGTATTCAAAAATGGATATTTATCTGAATTCCCCCAAAAACTACATTTAATTAATATTTCTAAATCCCCCCATGTTGTAGCTAAATCACCAACTGTTCCTACTAGCATTGAAGCTATCCCTAAAAATATAAAAATAGGCCATAGAGCTAATTCGAAGAATATAGCACCAAGAGTTTCAATAGCTAATAAGCTATAGCCAACACCAGTAATTCCTTTGAAAATACTATTTAAATCATTTCCAATTCGCCAAGAGTTATAAGCCTCGTAAAAAGAAATCCCAGCTAATACAGAAAAACTAATTGTTGATAAATACTGAAAACTTTTTATAATTACTCTTTTTACTATTTCAGGTGGTTTAGGTATATTAGCAATAGAACGCATTATTTTGCTATTAGCAAATAATTTCATTTTTTGTAGTTGATTTACTCCCATTACTGTAAACTTACTATTTTCAGCAATAGCAACAAAACCTTCAGCTATTTTAAATGAATAATATCCTAGACTTCTTGCCTTTAATGGATTATTTTTATTATAAAAACTTTGATTATTTAAAGATAATACTATTAATGTATTAACACAAAATGCTAATCCTGGAATAGCTTTATCTATATAAGGAACTATACTTTTCCCATTTAACCGGTTATTTTTAGAACCTATTGATTTTAATGATGATGTTATTTTATCTATACTTGGCAATTTTATCCATGCTTCATTTTTTAATCCTGAAGTTATTTTATCCCAATTAAACAATTTATTGCCCATTTTTAAATTGTCAGGTCTAAGTTTATCTTTTAATAACACCCCAATTTTTTTCAACTCAATTTCTAACTGACTCCCTGTAAAGAGCTTACTTATATTAATATTAATTTTAATTCCTGATAATTTAGCAATTTCAATAGTAAAATCAGCCATCAACTTTCTTCCCTTTAGAATGGATGAATTTTTAGGTAAATTCCCCATATAAACTAGTGAAGTTGAAAAGCTTTTTCCAAAAACAATTAATAATTTATCAAAAGATTTAACTAATAATTTTTTTAATTCTGGATTTTCCACAAGCTTATTATCCAGAAATGTTCTTAATGAAACTAAAGTATCTTTCCAATCATCAATTAAATTATCATCTTCAGTTGGAAGTGTATCTGAAAATTTTTTAAATGCCTTTTTACCAACCTCTGTATCAAGCATAGTTGTTGCGACAGTAGGCAAAAGATCATATGACTCCATTAATGAATAAGTAAGTATGTATTTTCCTAGGCTAGAGCGTTCTTGGAGTTTTTCAATGACAGATTTTGGTGTTAACTCTTTATTAAAGAATCTATCTAATATTACAGAGCCTAATTCTGTAAACTGAAGAGAATTTGTAATATCAAAAAATAATCCAGAAAAAATATAAACCTCATCAATATAGCTTTCACCTGACAATTCAGTTTCATTTAAAAAACTAAATAAACCTGTCAAATGTAATTTAAGCCCATCATATTTTTCTGAAGACAGTTTATAATTAAAAGCAAATGCATTATATAAGGATAAAATTTCTGCCGTTCTTGCATGAATATTGGAAATATTATTTTTAATTTCTTTCCAGTTAGTATTCCATTCATCTTCATTCAAACTTGATCTTACCGTTTCACGGACTTCACTAGAGTCATTTTTGAGCAGTGCTTCAATATAATTCCCAATAGTTATTGGATAATTATAACTTTCCATATAAGACTTTAAGTATGTAACTAAAAAACTATAAACTTCCAATATATCTTTTTGTCTACCAACAGGGTCATGTAAAATAACTAAAGTTCCTTTTTCTCCTTTATTACAATAAGCTCTAAATATATTATCTTTTTTTCTGGATCTATATAATAGCTCTGTTGTGTAGTACCATAACTCAATTGATAACCACAACCATCATCTAATTTCAATTCATTATAGCACCAATTAAATTGCTCATTCTTAATCTTATAATCTTCAACTAAATCTGATAAATTTTCTTTATTTAACTCTAATGAATAGTTTTCTTCTGTATCTAAATTAATAAATTGCATCATATGCCTTCTATAGGCAATATTATTGTTTAATTTTTCCAGAATACTTTTCGATAAAGGTACATCACTAAATAATATACTTATATTTTTAACATCTTTCTTTATAGGTAAAAAACCACAAGGTTTGCACGGTTGTCTTTTTTCTTGATAACTATTTTTATAAGATTATTATTTATTGGAAAGTTCATATTTTATCTCTACTCATTTTATTAATAGTTAAATCAAGATAATGTAATGCTCTAATTTCTTGTGATGATGAGTAATGGCTTGCTTCATTCCATAATGATAAAAATTCTTCATTGAAAAAATCAATTTGAGCAATTATAAAATAATATATTGCTTTAGGATTTGTTAAACCCAATAAATATGCTTTGTTTAATTCATTAATAAGTTCTTTTTTTCTTTAACATTTAAATCTCTTTTATTAATTTTATACTTTGGCAAATTAATAGCTATTTTCTTCATAAAAATAGATTGTTGATAATCATTAAAAGCTTTTTGTAAATATGGTGTTATTATTAATTTATTTTTTGAATCAAAATTATAATCAACAGTATTATTTTTCAAAGAAAAAAACAATTATCTTTTAAAAAGAAGAACTCATCTATATTTTTATAAAAAATATTAGACTCAACTTCATTCAAATGTTCTAAAACCAATGAAAATATATTAGGATCATAAAACCTAAAATAGCTCCAATTATCTTTTCCATACACCTCTAAATATGTAAACTTTCTCAAATGTTTACTTAACTCAAGTAAACTTAAACTTGTTTTAATGAAAATGCAAATTGGATTATCCAAGCATAATTTTACAAATTGCTTTTGAATTATATCCATTTCACTTCTATTTTTTATTTTTATTAAATAAGGAGCACTTCTTTCTAGAATTGATTGAGTTTTTCCTTTAAGTAAACACGTCCAATCAAACCCAAGAACATGTAGTTTAGTTAAAACGAAATCACCACTTAAATGCTCATATTTACTAGCATCAATTAATATAAAAGTATTACTATCAATAAAATCATACTCTATTTCTATTTTACTCAATATAATAGCTGAACTTTCAATTGCTAATGGAAACGATACTTCTCGTTCTTCAAAAATAATCACATCCTGTTTATCTATATTATCCATTGCATTTATACATAATAGTTCTGATTTTTCACTTTGATTAATATAGTTTTCAAATAACAATATTGATTTATAATAGAAAAAAGATTTTTCATATGTAGAGAAATAATCTCTAAATTTTTCTATAGCGCTTTCTTCAGTATCAGAATTTACTAATAGCTTTCCCTCAATTTTACTTTCAGTTGATTCAAAATAATACTCAAGAACCCAAATTTTTTTAATTTTTTCAAATAGAGATAACATTAAATTCCCTTTATCAATCATCCAATTTTTGACAGTCTTCAGCTAATGCTAATCCTTCATTTGAGGCATTATCTAAAGATGATACTGATTCTGGACTCCCTGATTCAATCGAGACATTCCCCAAAATATTAATATTACCTGTTAACTTTATGCCTTGAGAGTCAATCAAAATAGAACCTGACTTACTCTTTATTAAAATAGTTTCACTAGCCTGTAAAGTATATATTTTAGTATTTGAATGAATTCCATCTGATGCATTTATATGATATTTTTTCTTTATATTAGATAATTTATCCTCACCGATTTCTTCTATGAAATTAGAGAAAATCGTTTCTGTCTTAGCATTACCAATTTTTATAATTTTATCTTTATTAATTTCTTCAAATTGGTTTAGTCCAATATTTATATGTTGCTCATTAACTATACGAATAAATTCATCATGACAAACCTCATGTTTGCGATCATTTGCAACTTCATGAGATTCATTTTTACCAATATATTGAAATTTATTATGGTTAATATGCGTATTTTGATCCCTCTACGCATGTAAATACACTTCTTCGCGTCCGCCGGCATCCTCAAATCGCAGTTCATTAAACCCGCTGCCTTTATGCGTTTTGGTACGAAATGTGGTTCGGGTTTTTTCTTTGGGTAAATCAAGCAGGAGAGCATTACGACCGTTATAGGTGCAACCGGTGATAATTGGTCTATCAATATCGCCATTTAAATAAGACACAATCACCTCTTGCCCAATGCGAGGGATCGCCATAAAGCCAAAGCCATCACCATTCCAACCCTGTGCAACGCGCAACCAACACGAGCCACTATGATCAGGCTTTCCGCGTCTATCCCAATGAAAATAAACTTTTACTGCGCCTTGTTCATTGGTGTAAATCTCCTCACCTTCAGGGCCAACGACTGTCGCCAACTCATCACCATCTGCCAGCGGTTTATAATGAAAAGGCGGTCGCCATTCCTGCGTACCGGGAATAAAAGTGACATTGTTTGAAAGTTGAGTTCCCTCACCGCCACCGTTATCCGCAGAGGGTTGTACACCATGATGTGAAACGCTGATCACCTGCCAACGTGAATTCATACGCGCACTCGGGTGATTGGTTAAGGTAAACACTTTGCCCGGCATTAACGCAAAACAGTTAGTGCTTGCTGAGCCTGTTTGACGATAATTTTGAGATTGCTCATAGCGCAATTGATTCAATGGCTGAGCTTCTGCCTCTTCTTGAAAACGGCCATAGCTTTCAAATACAGGGTGTTGCTGATGAACGTCACCCGTTGTGTTTTGTGATAACGGGTAAGAAGGACGTTGTATCCTCGTAGGATAAGTGACTTAGCGTAAAATAATTGTTCACACGTTATTTACTGCTTTCGTTTCTTAAAATAAGTGTATTTACTTATATCATTCTCTTTCGTAAATATCCGAAATCTCGCTAAAGCCAGTCAGTTCTAATGTACATGGATTTTTAATATGTAACAAAATGTGTATTTTTTTTCAAATTGTAATAGCGTTGATTTGTAAGGAAAAAATAGTCCTATTTTCAAAATAATACGCAAACTACGATTCTTATTCTCAAAGGACAAAAAATGCGCACCTAAAATTTAGTGTATCGCAGAAGATCTATTTAAATAGAGGCAAAAATATCACCCATAGAGTGATTTTATGAAATAAGCTCAGAAAGAATAAATAACGAAAAGAAGAGAAGAGAAGAGAAGAGAAGAGAAGAGAAGAGAAGAGAAGAGAAGAGAAGAAAAAAAGAAAAAAGTAACCAACAAACTCTCACAGACAAAAGTCGTGAGCGAGCAAGCAGTGCAACAAGGCAGACAGCGCACAGTAAGCGGAGCATACATTAGTATGTGAGCATTGCGAGCACTGCTCTAACGCCGTGGCACTACTGCACAGCCACGACGCCAAAGAAGGATCAGATACTAAAGGAGGAGCCGCAACCACACGTACTCTTAGCATTAGGATTCGTCACAATAAAACGCGAACCCTCCAACCCCTCAGTATAATCCACACAGCCACCCACTAAATACTGCAAACTCATCGGATCAACCACTAAGGCAACGCCTTGTTTTTCTATGGTCATATCACCTTCATTCATTGCATCATCAAAGGTAAAACCATACTGGAATCCGCTACAACCGCCACCCGTGATATAAACACGTAAACGCAGATTTGGATTTTCTTCATCCGCAATCAAATCTTTTACTTTATTTGCAGCCGCGTCAGTAAATTGTAACGGCAGAGCCATATCATCACTCATTGTTCACTCCAGACTGGGTATTCCAGCAAAAAAACAGCCAGCAAAAATTTATATTTCTTGCTGATATAATGTGATGATTATCTAATACCTGCTCATAACCTTCAAGTTTGTTGTGGATAAAATACACTTTTTGCTACCTATCACTTTTTACGATAAACCACGTACCCTCAATAACAGTGATAAATCAAAATGTTGTTGCCGTATATTTGGCTTCATCTGCGTGGTGATTTAGAATACGCCTTAATCTTACGCTCACCCATCATTAGGAGTCTGACATGAGCAAGTCTGAAACGCTTTATAATCTCGCACAACAAGTGATCCCCGGCGGTGTCAACTCACCTGTTAGAGCATTTAACGGTGTAGGTGGAACCCCTCTTTTTATTGAACGTGCTAATGGTGCGTATATTTATGATGTTGATGGACGAGCTTACCTTGACTATGTCGGCTCATGGGGACCAATGGTTTTAGGCCACAACCACCCTTCTATTCGCCATGCTGTTACTGACGCGGTACAAAAAGGCCTAAGCTTTGGTGCACCAACGGCGGCTGAAGTTGAAATGGCAAACCTAGTGACTGAACTTGTACCTTCCATGGATATGGTTCGCATGGTGAACTCAGGTACAGAAGCGACAATGAGCGCTATTCGCCTTGCTCGTGGTTATACAGGTCGTGACAAAATCATTAAATTTGAAGGTTGCTACCACGGTCATGCCGATTGTCTATTAGTAAAAGCAGGCTCTGGCGCATTAACGATGGGACAACCAAATTCACCGGGTGTACCCGCTGATTTTGTAAAACACACCTTAACCTGTACTTACAACGATTTGAATTCTGTACGCCAAGCATTTGAAAATTACCCTGAAGAAGTCGCTTGTATCATTGTTGAGCCTGTTGCGGGCAATATGAACTGCGTACCACCAAAAGCCGACTTCTTACCGGGCTTGCGTGCATTATGTGATGAGTTTGGTGCATTGCTAATTATTGATGAAGTTATGACCGGCTTTCGCGTGGCATTAGGTGGCGCACAAGCTTATTACGATGTTGATCCTGATTTAACATGCTTAGGTAAAATCATTGGTGGCGGTATGCCAGTGGGTGCTTTTGGTGGACATATGGAAGTGATGTCTAAACTCGCACCAATTGGTCCTGTTTATCAAGCAGGTACTTTATCAGGTAACCCAATTGCAATGGCAGCAGGTCTCGCGTGTTTACACGAAGTATCACAACCGGGTGTTCATCAAACATTAAATGAGCTAACAACAATGCTGGCTGATGGTTTGCTTGAAAAAGCACAACAAGCGGGTATTCCAATGGTTATTAACCATGTTGGCGGGATGTTTGGTCTGTTCTTTACCGATGCAAAAGAAGTCACTTGCTATCAAGATGTGATGAACTGCGATGTTGAACGCTTCAAACAGTTCTTCCATTTAATGCTAGAAAAACGCATCTACCTTGCACCTTCTGCATTTGAAGCTGGCTTTATGTCTATTGCTCATACTAAAGAAGATATTCAGCGCACTATTGATGCTGCGGAATATGCTTTTGCTCAGATGAAGAGCTAATATTCGATTCGTTTTTTAATAAAAATAAGATGCGAATAAACAAAAAACGGCACTTATGTGCCGTTTTTATTTTAGCTAATCTATGTGATTACCTACTCAGAAAACAGATTTTGTAACCATTTTGGTGCACCACTTTCATCAGTATCTTGCTGAATAGGTGTGCACAATCCATCTGGATTCGCTGTCCATACAGGTAGTGTACGAACACCACCACCATAACAAGCAAAGTTACCTTGAGCATCCACTGACATTTCAGCAATATCTTCTGGCACAGATGGCGTTAGTTTCAGCGGAGCTTGATTCTCTAAATAATTACGATACAGCAATAATGCCCCTGTTGAACCCGTTAAGTTCGTTGGACCATTATTATCACGCCCCATCCATGCAATGGTGACTTCTTTTCCATCAATTCCCGCAAACCAGCTATCACGCAAATCGTTAGTGGTACCAGTTTTACCTGCAAGGTTGTAATTACCAAATTTTGGTTTTAATACACGCCATGCTGTCCCTGAATTAACCACTTGTTGCATACCAAATAACGTCATATAAGCGGCTTGAGGCGAAACAGTCGTTTCAGCTTGAGGATAACTTTGGTAAAGCACGGTACCATCTTGAGCAATAACAGAGCGCAGTGATGATAATTTTGCTCTGTTCCCTAAACTACCAATCGTTTGGAAGGTTTGAGCCACTTCCATTGGTGTTAAATTTAACGCCCCAAGAAGCATGGCGGGTACTTTTTCTAGATTTTCCGCTGGTGCACCTAAGTTAATCCATGTTTTGATCACTCGGTCTAATCCCACTTCTAACCCGAGGTTTACAGTAGGGATATTACGTGAGGTTGCTAATGCATCTACCAGCATTAACTTACCTTTATAACCACGATCGTAGTTACGGGGTTGCCAAGGTTTTCCCCCAGGAATTGGCACAGAAATAGGTTCATCCGCAAGCCATGTGTTTAAACGAAAACGCTCAGGTTCACTTAATGCTGTTAAGTAGGTCGCCGGTTTTGCCAGAGAGCCAATAGAACGACGAGCTGATAAAGCACGGTTAAAGCCTGCATATTGTGGTTGTGATCCTCCCACTAAGGCCCTCACTTCACCACTTAAGCGATCTACAACAACCATCGCCCCTTCAAGATCGTCAATTTTACGCACTTTTCGTAAATCTGCGACCCCTACTTCAACCGCTTTTTCGGCTGCATCTTGCGAAACAGGATCTAATGTAGTGAAAATTTTCGTCCCTGATAAATCTTTCACTTTATCGCCTAAGGTTGTTTGTAACTCTTGACGAACGAGTTGCATAAATGCGGGTTGAGGGGTTAATGCTTCACTACGAGGCTTCACACCTAAAGGACGCGCACTGAGTACGTTATAAAGTTCTTCATCGATGATCTGTTGTGTTTGCAGTAGCTTTAATACCACATTACGGCGTTCTAACGCTGCTTTAGGATTACGCCATGGATTATAAGCCGATGCACCTTTTACCATACCGACTAAAAGTGCTTGCTGATCAAGGCTTAATTCATCAACGGGACGACCAAAATAGTAAAGGCTAGCTAAAGGGAAGCCTCGAATTTGTTCATCACCACTTTGCCCTAAAAAAACCTCATTTAGATATAATTCTAGAATGCGATCTTTACTATAACTTGCATCCATAATGATCGCCATATAGGCTTCATTAAGCTTTCTTTTTAAGGTTCTTTCGTTAGTGAGAAATAAGTTTTTGACTAATTGTTGCGTTAAGGTACTACCACCTTGAACAGCTCTACCTGCAGTAAAGTTCGCTAATACTGCACGTCCTATAGAATAAAGGCTGATACCGTCATGCTCATAGAAACGGCGATCTTCTGTCGCAATTAATGTATCTACTAATAATTGTGGGAATTTATCTCTTGCCAAGAATAAACGTTGCTCACCATTGGCGGATTGCATCATAGTGATCAATTTAGGATCAAGACGAAAAAAGCCAAATTGGCGCTGATTATCCATGTTAGTAATACTAACGAGTGAGTTCTGCTCAAAGGCTAATTTAGCTAAAATTTGCTCTTCACGACCATCAGGGAAATCGAAAGGTCGGCGCAACATTTCAATTGTATTGCCTCTTACCACAAATTCGCCGGGACGTGTGATTTTGTTGACATTACGGTATTGCATGCCTTCAAGTAAGCTCACCATCTCTTTTTGGCTATAATTCATGCCCGGCTCTAAGTTAACGGTGCGTCCGTAAACTGCGGCAGGTAATTCCCAAACATTGCCATCAAGGCGCTCTTTGATTTGAGAATGTAAATAAACCCCATAAATCCCCATTAAAACCGCAACCACAATGGCGATTTTGACAAATAACCAAAACCAAGAACGACCTCTTTTGGCTTGTTTCACTGGTCTTTTCTTTCTACTCATGAACTGTATCTCTCATTAAAACCCCTTTATCACGGGATAAAGAAGCCTAACATTGTCGCTATTTTTCTGTGTGATCACACAAGAAAGCTCTCAAATACGAATAATATTAGGGTAAAACTTACATTTATTGGCTATATTTTTTTACTCGCCGTGTGGGGGCTGTATCTGCGGGTGAATCAGGCCATAAATGTTTTGGATAACGCCCTTTCATCTCTTTTTGCACCTCTTTATAACTTCCTGCCCAAAACGTTGCTAAATCTTGTGTTTTCTGAATAGGTCGATGAGCAGGTGATAATAATTCCATCACAACGGGTAATTGACCATTCGCTACAATAGGGCTTTGTTTCTCACCATAAACTTCTTGAATGCGGATCGCGATCACCGGTGGTAACTCTAAATCATATTGGATCGCCACTTTTGTACCAGTTGGCGCTAAATAATGCGTTGGAAATAAACTTTGTAGCAACTGATTTTCATGCCACGTTAATTGATTTTTAATCATCATATTAATATCAATTTGTTGTAATGCTTTTAATGTTTGTACATCACCAAGCTCAGGCAATAACCATGTTTCTAAAGTTTCAAGTAACACAGCTTCATCTAAATCAGGTAATAAGGCTTCTGGGCACCATTTTTTCGCTAAAGCAAGGCGAATAAAAAGCTGTTTAGTCTCTTCGCTAAGTGCTAATGCATTTAAACCGTTATCTCTTAACCAGTTCAATAGTGCTTGTTGCATTTGCTGTTTATTGGGTTTGTCTAATTGACGCTGGCTTAAGGTTAGTCGCCCTAATTGACGTTGTTGCCAAGTGATTAACGTACCGCGTTTTTCATCCCATTCAACCGTGGTATTCTCTTCAATAAGTTCAGAAAAGGTCGTTGATATTTCATCAATATCAATAGGTAGCGCTAATAAAATACGCACATCAGCATAATGTGTACTTTGAAGTAACAACGGCGCTAAAATCCAAGGTGCGCCACTTATTGCTTGAGTGTCGTCCATCATTGCACCCTGCCCATTCGCTAAACGAAAACGCCCTTGGTTATCCCGATTTTTAGCAATTCTATCCGGAAATCCGACAGCTAATAATAAACCTAACAATTCAGGGCAAAACATCCCTTTCCGATGTTGAGAAAGCTGTTTTTCACGTCGTGTCCAGAAAGTGTTTTTTTGTTGAGCAATCCACTCCAGATTAATTTCTTGTCCTCGGGGTGGCTCTTCTAAGATTGCACATAGGCGTGCTGCCGTTGCAAGATGATTGTCACTTTGCTCACTCGCATAATCCAAGATTGCAGCTAATCGAGGCTCTATGCCCCATTGCGCCATGCGCAAGCCTCGAGGTGTTAATCCACATTGTTTATCAACAGCGCCTAAGCGATACAATAAATCTTTAGCTACATTTAATGCTTGTGTTGTTGGTGTATCTAACCAACTTAGTTGATTAATGTCGCGACATCCCCATTGCAAAACAGAAAGCCATAATGAGGATAAATCGCTACTTAAAATTTCTGGTACTTGATGAGAGGCAACTCGTTCAGCCTGCTCTTGACTCATTAAATGCCAGCAAATTCCAGCTTCAAGGCGACCCGCACGCCCTGCTCTTTGTGTTTGTGATGATTGACTAATTCGCTGGCGTAGCAAGCTGGTGACACCACTTTTTAAATCAAACTGAGCGCGTTTCTCAATCGTACTATCCAATACAAGGCGGATACCTTCAATTGTTAAGCTGGTTTCTGCGATATTGGTCGCAAGTACCACTTTTCGATAACCTCTTTCTGTAGGTTCAATCGCTTTTTGTTGCTCTGCTAATGACAACGCCCCATAAAGTGGGAATAACAAAACATGTTTATCCACTTTATCTTTTAGTATTTCAGTCACGCGCATAATCTCTGCGCTACCCGGCAAAAATATCAACATGGAACCAGTTTCTTGCGCCAGTAATCGCAAAGCCATGTTAGCAATTTCTTGCTCAAAAGGTTGATGCGTATTGATTGGAAAATAAACTCTTTCGACAGGGTAACTGCGTCCTTGTGCGCTAATAATGGGAGCATCGGGTAATAAGGAGGTAAGTTTTTGATTGTCTAAAGTTGCGGACATAATCAAAACACGCAAATCATCGCGTAATCCCATTTGAACATCGAGTAATAGCGCCAGCGCTAAATCAGCCTGTAAACTGCGTTCATGAAATTCATCTAACATCACAAGACTTACGCCAGTCAATTCCGGATCTTGTTGTAACATGCGGTTTAATACCCCCTCTGTTACCACTTCCAGTCGAGTGTATTGACTCACTTTGCTTTCCGCTTTCATACGATAACCTACCGTATGACCCACCGCTTCATTAAGCTGACTTGCTAAACGATAAGCGATACTTTTAGCGGCTATTCGTCTTGGTTCTAATAAAATGATTTTGCCATCAAAGTGGTTTTGCTGAAGTAAATAGAGGGGAAGTGCTGTTGATTTACCTGCACCTGTTGGTGCATGAAGTAAGACTTGTGGGAATTGTTTTAACGCAGTAAGGATATTCTCCGTTACTTCAAAGATTGGCAATAAATGCACACAGACTCCATGACTCATTAACTTTCTCGGCTTGGCATTGTAGCATTAGCGCTTTACTAAAGATCGTATTTTCATCGGAGTTGTCATGAAATTTGAGCAACCTCTACAATCTGCTACTTTACTAAAACGATATAAGCGTTTTTTAGCAGACGTTGTTACCCCAAATGGGGAAGAATTCACGCTCCATTGCGCCAACACAGGTGCAATGACAGGATGTGCGACGCCCGGTGATACCGTGTGGTATTCCACCTCTTCAAATGCAAAAAGAAAATACCCGCACAGTTGGGAACTTACACAAACTCAAACCAACGATTGGATTTGTGTAAATACTTTAAGAGCGAATGGGATTATTGCTGATGCTATTGAGGCGGGTGACATTCCAGAATTATCTGAATATGAAGAGATAAAACGAGAAGTGAAATACGGGAATGAGAATAGCCGTATTGACATTTTACTTAAATCAAATCATAAAGTTGACTGTTATATTGAAGTGAAATCAGTCACATTGTTAGACAATGGAATAGGTTATTTCCCTGATGCCAAAACACAACGTGGACAGAAACATCTTCGAGAGTTGACCGCTATCGCAAAATTGGGTTTAAGGGCTGTCTTATTCTACGCAGTTCCCCATACTGGCATTACGGAAGTGACTGTTGCTAAAGAGATTGACCCTGACTATGCTTCATTACTAAAAGAAGCACATGACGCAGGGGTTGAAATCTTGTGTTATCGCATCAATATTAGTGAATACAATTTAACAATTGGACAGCAATTACCTTTTATTTCAAATGGTTAATTGATTCTCATCGTTTTAGTTAAATATTTTTCAACTAAAAAGGGACATTTACTTGCGTGTCTTCACACCATGAGAAAACTTATTCAAGGAATAATTGCTATCCTCGCGGGCATCTGCTATTTATAGCGCCCTATTTTTTCCCCTTCCTGTTTTGAAGGTGGGGATTATTCAGAAATGCGTATGTAGGAGAAGCATTATGCAAGAAGGGCAAAAGCGTAAAACATCGTCCATGAGCATTCTCGCTATTGCTGGCGTTGAGCCATATCAAGAAAAAGCGGGCGAAGAGTACATGAACGAAGCCCAATTAGCGCATTTTAAGCTAATACTTGAATCTTGGCGCAATCAGCTCAGGGATGAAGTCAACCGCACCGTTACTCATATGCAAGATGAGGCGGCGAACTTCCCCGATCCCGTTGACCGTGCTGCACAAGAAGAAGAATTCAGTCTTGAGCTGCGTAACCGTGATCGTGAACGTAAACTCATTAAGAAAATCGAGAAGACACTGAAAAAAGTCGAAGACGATGACTTCGGCTTCTGTGAATCTTGTGGCGTAGAAATCGGCATCCGCCGTTTAGAAGCTCGCCCTACAGCCGATTTATGTATCGATTGTAAAACGCTAGCTGAAATCCGTGAAAAGCAGATGGCTGGCTAATTAATGAGCCAACGCCTCAACCTAATACGTTGAGGCGTTTATCTGAATCTTTCGATGCACGAGATTACAGACTATATTGGGCGCTTTGCGCCATCGCCAACGGGTCAACTTCATTTTGGCTCATTGGTTACCGCACTTGGCAGTTTTCTTCAAGCTCGCGCACACCACGGGCGTTGGCTTCTACGCATTGATGATATCGATCCTCTTAGAGAACCTCCCAACATCGTCCCCCAAATTATTCACACATTAGAACATTATGGTTTGTTCTGGGATGGCGAAATCCTTTACCAATCTCAACGCCATGATGTTTATCGTGAAATATTACTCACTCTTTGGGAAGAAGGTGTTTGCTACCACTGCCATTGTAGTCGTCATCGTTTACATGACTTAGGGGGCGTATATGATAACCAATGTCGTCACCACACCCCATTAACGAATCGTGATACACCTTTTGATAAAAACAGTGCATGGAGGCTGATCCAACAGCATCCTATTTATCATTTTGAAGACCTTATTCAAGGTACGTATTATTCTAAAAGTACATCTATCGTACTCGAAGATATGATAATTCACAGAAAAAATAACTTATTTGCGTATAATCTAGTGACGGTAATTGATGATTATTATCAAGGAGTGACCGAAGTGGTGAGAGGCGCTGATCTGCTCGCTCCTACATTGCGACAAATCAGTTTACATAAACAACTGAAGTTACCTATTCCGCGTTATGCACATTTGCCTTTAGCAATAAATCATGACGGTAATAAATTATCGAAGCAAAATCACGCACATGCATTGCCGGATTCTGATCCAAGACCCGTCATTATTGATGCTTTACAGTTTCTTAATCAACCTATTATCGCTGGCTGGCAAGATTATTCGTTAGCATCATTATTAGAGATTGCGATTGCACAATGGTCACCTTCTGTGATTTTAAAACACAATCATCAACAACAAGGGTACGAATAAACGACACAAAGCATTCTCAAAAAATGTTCAGTAGGCTATGATTAGCCGCTTAATTTTTTTAATTATTAGAATTTATTATTCGAGGTGTCATATTTTTAATCGAGTAGCACATTTCTGCCGTAATCTGCTAGGGCGACAAACAACGTCATCAGACACACCATCGGTAGCAAGTGAAAGGCCAGTCACAACTGCACCTGACCGACCAATTCAAGAAACACAGAAACCTGTGCGTCGGCGTCCTGCTATATCTGCAGACCGTCCCCGTAAGAAAAAGAGTAATAAAGAAAAGGCGAACGGGAGTGATTTGCCAATGACCGTGATCCCAAGAGATCAACACCCAATTTCACGTAAAGACATCAGTGACAATGCATTAAAAGTACTTTATCGCCTAAATAACTCTGGCTTTCAGGCTTATTTAGTCGGTGGTGGTGTCCGTGACTTATTACTGGGAAAAAAACCAAAAGATTTTGATATTGCCACAAATGCAACCCCTGAAGATGTACGTCGATTATTCCGCAACAGTCGTTTAGTCGGTCGTCGTTTCCGTCTTGCACATATCATGTTTGGCCCTGAAGTGATTGAAGTGGCTACTTTCCGTGGCTCTCATGAAGATCATGAAATTTCAGATAACAATCAATCACAACAAGCACAAAGCGGTATGTTACTGCGTGACAATATTTTTGGCTCCATCGAAGAAGATGCTATTCGTCGTGACTTTACATTGAACAGCCTCTATTACGGTGTTGATGACTTTGCTGTGCGTGATTACGTTGGTGGTTTAGCGGATCTTAAAGCGGGTATTATTCGTTTGATTGGCGATCCGGAAACGCGTTATCGCGAAGATCCTGTTAGGATGTTAAGAGCCATTCGCTTTGCCAGTAAGCTTGATATGCAAATTGCCCCTGAAACCGCAGAGCCAATTAGCAGGCTTGCACCATTATTACGTAATATTCCATCCGCTCGCCTCTTTGAAGAGTCGCTGAAATTATTGCAAACAGGGCAAGGCTATAAAACTTACAAGCTCATGTGTCGTCACCAACTGCTTGAGCCACTATTCCCTCTGGTAGCATCTAGAATGACAGAGCAACATGATACGCCGATGGAGAGAATGCTGGATCAAGTTCTCAAAAACACAGACTATCGCATCAATAAAAATATGCGTGTCAATCCAGCATTCTTATTTGCGGCCATGCTGTGGTATCCATTAATCGAGCATGCTGAGAAATTAGTCCAAGAAAGTGGTCTTTCCTACTATGATTCTTTCGCCATGGCGATGAATGATATTTTAGATGAACAATGCCGTACGATTGCAATTCCAAAGCGCATTACAACCATGATGCGTGATATTTGGCAATTACAACAACGTCTACCTAAACGCCAAGGTCGCCGTGCAAATAAATTGCTTGAGCACCCTAAATTCCGTGCAGCATTTGATTTGCTAGAATTACGCGCCAATGTACAACGTAATCCAGAACTTGAAGCGTTAGCCAGCTGGTGGGCTGATTTCCAAGTCTCTAACAATACGCAACAGCGATCAATGGTCTCAGAATTAGGTCAAGCGCCCGTTCGTAAACGCCCTCGCCCACGCAAGCGTCCTCGTCATCCAAGTGCAAAACCGGCATCAAGACAAGAGAACAACAATGAGTAAACAGACAAAACGTGTTTATATCATTTTAGGGAGCAATTTGAATTCACCCGAAAATCAGGTGAATTCAGCAATTAAAGCAATCAGTGAAATCCCACAAACTACACTGATTGCTCAATCTTCCTGGTATCGTACTCGCCCAATGGGACCACAAGACCAGCCAGATTTTCTTAATGTTGCTGTTGCCGTTGATACGACATTAACACCGGAAGCCTTACTTGATAACACCCAAGCGATTGAATTAGCACAAGGTCGTGTCAGAAAAAAAGGCAACCGCTGGGGTCCGAGAACACTCGATCTCGATATCATGTTATTTGGTGATGAGATTATTCAAACAGAGCGTTTAACGGTGCCTCATTACGGATTAAAAGTCCGTGAATTTATGCTCTATCCATTAGCCGAATTAGCACCTGATCTTCGCTTTCCTGATGGTGAATTATTAGCAGATAGATTAGCGTTAGTGCCTGAAAACGGCATGGAAAAGTGGTGAATCAAAACAAATACATCACTAAAGCTAAAAGGTTGATACTGTCAAAAATAAGCACAGTATCAGCCTCTGCCTTATAGTCCATGCATTCACAGCAAGTCATCCCCGCTTTTATATTTCCTCAATTTTTGAGTAGTTCTATCTTTATTTCCATCGCTAACTTATTGATATACATAAACAACACTTATTAATTACTCTTTTTTATTACTCATTTAATTACTTTTTCTTCGTTTTTAGCCCTTAAGTGCTACAATCGAAAGCGGCTTTATATTGATGATTTAATAATTCCCTTAATAAACAAATGATTATGTAAAGCAATTTATTTTCTCTGCACACAAAAAACCAACAATGATGGAGTTTGTTATAATGAAACCCACAACGCTTTCAACGCTAAATCGCTATAAGCAAGAAAAGAAAAAATTCGCTACGATCACCGCTTATGATGCAAGCTTTGCTCGCCTTTTTGCACAAGAAGGTATTCAAGCCATGCTAATTGGTGATTCGTTGGGAATGACGTTACAAGGCCATAGCAGTACATTACCGGTTACAGTTGAACAAATCGCCTACCACACCCGTTGTGTTAGAGCTGGAGCGCCGAACGCTTTTTTAATTGCTGATATGCCATTTATGTCCTATTCAACCCCAGAACACGCTTGTCTTAATGCCGGTATTTTGATGCAAGCAGGGGCAAATATGGTGAAAATTGAAGGGGGAAATTGGTTAATTCCTACTGTCAAAATGCTGGCAGAACGTGCAGTTCCTGTGTGTATTCATTTAGGTCTAACACCTCAATCTGTTAACGTATTTGGTGGCTATAAGGTTCAGGGAAGAGAGAGCAATGAAGCAGAACAATTGAAGCAAGATGCTATCGCCCTTGAAAAAGCAGGCGCACAACTAGCCGTATTAGAATGTGTTCCCGTGACTCTGGCAAAAATGATCACAGACGCACTGACGATGCCAGTTATTGGCATTGGTGCAGGAAATGTCACTGATGGACAAATTCTTGTTATGCATGATTTATTAGGTTTAACACCTCAAGCACCTAAATTCTCAAAAGATTTTTTACAAGAAGCGGGCTCATTAAAAGGTGCTGTCAGCCTTTATGTTCAGCAAGTAGAGCAAGGCCTGTTTCCCCAAGAACAACATTCGTTTAACTGATTTATCATCTCAATTTATAAACATCATTTAAAGGAGTCACGCCGTGCTAATTATTGAAACCACGCTTATCTTACGCAGAGAAATCAAGCGATTAAAGCAAGAAGGTAAACGCATTGCATTGGTTCCAACAATGGGTAATCTTCATGAAGGTCACTTAAAATTAATAGAAGAAGCACGTATTCACGCAGATGTAGTGATCACGTCTATTTTTGTTAACCCACTTCAATTTGATAGAGAAGCGGATTTAGCCAATTATCCCCGCACTTTACAAGAAGATTGCGAATTACTCCGTGATAAAAATGTCGATATTATCTTCGCTCCTTCAGCAAAAGAGATGTATCCACATGGCATGGAAAACCAAACAACCGTTGATGTACCAGTACTTTCTACTGTTCTGGAAGGTGCAAGCCGTCCAGGGCATTTTCGTGGAGTAACAACGGTTGTTAGTAAGCTCTTTCATCTTGTACAACCCGATGTGGCGATATTTGGTGAAAAAGATTTCCAACAACTACAAATTATCAAGAAGATGGTCAGTGATTTATGTATGGATATCAGCATCGTTCCTGTTGCTATCGTCCGTGACAAAAAGGGTTTAGCATTAAGTTCACGTAATCGCCTATTATCTGATAGTGAAAAACAGCAAGCCCCTGCACTTTATCAAGCAATGCAAGAAATCGCTGAACAATTAAAGTCTGGCAATCATGATGTTAATCAGCTACTTCAAAATGCCAAAAGCACCTTAGAACAACAAGGTTTCCGTGCAGATGAGTGTTTTATTTGCGATGCAGATACACTCACACCATTAACAGAAGAAAGTCGCCACGCGGTTATTTTAATGGCTGTATGGCTGGGTAATACTCGCCTTATTGATAACCAGCAGGTTAATCTGGTGTATTAATTATTAGAATATAGGAAACACAACAATGCTACGCACTATGTTACAAGGTAAACTTCATCGCGTAAAAGTGACACAAGCCGATCTTCATTATGAAGGCTCTTGCGCGATTGATCAGGATTTTATGGATGCCGCGGGTATTCTTGAAAATGAAGCGATTGATATTTATAACGTAGATAATGGTGAACGTTTTTCAACTTACGCCATTTGCGCGGAAAGAGGCTCACGAATTATTTCAGTTAATGGCGCAGCTGCGCGTAAAGCCGCCGTTGGCGATCGCTTAATTATTTGCTCTTATGTGCAAATACCTGATAGTGATGCGCGTAGCCATAAACCCAATATTGCTTATTTTGAAGACAATAATGAAATGAAACGTATTGCAAAAGCCGTGCCTGTTCAAGTTGCTTAATCAATAAAGTATTACTCACATCCCATAAGCAGAGGTTCCCTGCTTATGGGAGATCATAACAAGAATAATAAATAATCTATTATTATTTGCTTGTCACGATTCACCTCGATAAAAACGAGACATAAGATTCAAAACCGAGTTTCTTCTCCCTTTTTCCTCGCTTATCTTTCTGTAGCTTGTTATAAATCAGATAAGTATTGTCTGACTACTCTCTGACTAATAAAAAATTATGATAAAAGTTGCTTTAGTAGATGATCACATTGTTGTGCGCTCTGGATTTGCACAATTGCTAATGCTGGAACCTGATATTCATATAGTCGGTGAATATTCTAATGGGCAAGAAGCTTGGCCTTATTTAGCCCATGATGATATTGATGTTGCCGTCATGGATCTCTCAATGCCAGGTGAAAGTGGTTTGCAACTGCAAAGCCGTTTAAAACAAAAACGCCCTGACTTTCGTACAATTATTTTAAGTATTTACGATACCCCAGCCTTCGTTCAAAGTGCGCTAGACTCAGGTGCTCATGGATATTTAACAAAACGTTGTGGCCCCGAAGAGTTAGTTCAAGCTGTACGAGCTGTACATCAAGGTGGTTGTTATCTCTGCGCTGACGCCATGAAAGCATTACGGCATACTCCTGAAAAAGAAGATGCATTACACACATTAACCCCCCGTGAAAAAGAAATTTTTAATCTTTTAGTGCAAGGCGTTAATGTCAAAACAATTGCAATACAACTTAACCTTAGCCATAAAACGGTGCACGTTCATCGTGCCAATGTCCTTGGCAAATTAAGTTGTGAGACAACCATCGATTTAGTCCATTTCGCCTTAAAAAATCAGTTGATCACAGGATCGCTGTAACATGAAAAGAGGACTGCGTTTTCTTCTTCAATCCCTCTTTTTATTACTTACCTACTCTTTACTTTGGCTATCACTTTGGGTAATTGGTTTCTATTTAAGTAAGAATGGGCAACAAGCCGCCCTTTTCTTACCTCAAGGCTTGCGATTAGCTTTAATTATTTTGCTTTGGCGACGCTTTTGGCTCCCGATGTTGTTTGCTGAATGGGGGCTTTATTACTGGCTAACACAAGAGCAGTTAATTACACATGCTATTATTTATCTTTCCCCATTATTGAGCCTAATTATCGCCTTAGAAGTTCAACGCATTTGGTGGCGGTATCCGCTTTATTGGCAACGCTTAACCCTACTAATTGGTGCTGTGGGCTTTAATAGCCTATTACAAGCCTTTATGCTTGGCTTTTTTATTAATACCACCAGCGGAATTTTTCTAACCTCCGTCACCGGAGGGATCTTGCTCGCGCCCTTTGTTTTTTTACTTTATGAGTATCTTCGTGAATTACAAAGTCGAACGTTAATTGCTGATGGCACCCCAGATCCACCACTAAGAACCTCCTTACTGATGTGGGGATTTCTATTTTGCCTTATCGGATTAAGCGCTCAGTTTTTTTTAACACCTGAAATAGAGCGCTTATTAGTTATTCTCGTTTTTATTCCTAACGTCTTTATGGCCTACCGTTATGGCTGGCAAGGTGGCGTATTATCGGCATTACTCGGAAGCTTAATGATTACCTTTGCTCGACAAGTAAACGGTGCATTTAATGACTTACGTGAATTAGAAATGTTCTTAACTACACAAGCCATTATTGGCATTGGTTTAGGGATAGCAATCAGCCGCCAACAGCAATTAGCCCATAATTTACGCCATTATCGATTACGTTTAGAGCAAGAACTTCAAGCCAGACGTGAATTAATGGAGCAACTGGTTCATACAGAAGAAGATGTGAAAAAAGCGATTGCCCGTGAATTACATGATGAGATTGGACAAAATATCACCGCAATCCAAATTCAATCAATGCTAATGAAGAAAACAGCCAATAACGATAAAACGCGACAAACTGGTGAACAAATAGAACGTCTAGCATTACAAATTCATCAATCTACACGTCAACTACTCCGACAATTGCGCCCACCTGTTTTAGAAGAAATGTCTCTTGAAAAAGCCCTTCACCATTTAATCAATGAATTTGCCTTCAATGATAATGGCATCACCTGTAATTTTAATTATTCATTAGATAAAGAGCCTGAAAACGAAACCATAATTTTTACCCTCTACCGTTTAGTACAAGAGTTATTAAATAATATTAGTAAACATGCCAACGCAACCTATATTGAAGTTTCGTTAACCCAAAACAAAAACCGCCTAAGACTGATCATTAGTGATAATGGTATTGGTATGCTCCCCACATCATTATCAACACAACAAAGTAGCGGTTTTGGATTGCGTGGCATTGAAGAGCGCATTCGCGCTTTAGGCGGAGAATGGGAAGTGATCAATCATCACGGCACGAAAATAATTGTTAACTTACCCACAAATTCAAAAGAAAACAGTGAAAACTAAGAATAAGTCTTAGTCATCTACAACCTTATCTCATTCTTTTTCGCGACATTTTTTTTACATTTGCAACATCAAAGAGGATGTTATGTCAGGTAAAAATTCGGCATCAATAAATAAGACCTATAACTTTTGGCGCAGAAACTTAATGCTGTCGATGATTATTGGTTATGCCACTTTCTACCTCACACGTAAAAGCGTCAACTTTGTTATGCCTGTTATGCAAATTGAATTGAATTTAGATAAAGGGGATATCGGTTGGCTCGCCAGCTTGTTTTATCTGACTTACGGTTTATCTAAATTTGTTTCTGGTGTTTTCCATGACAAATGGGGATACCGCTGGTTTATGGGTGTGGGTTTAGTGATGACAGGCATTATGAATATTATTTTTGCCTATTGTCTTTCGTTTCCTGCACTACTTTTGGTCTGGGCATTAAATGGTTTCTTTCAAGGTTTTGGTTGGCCCCCTTGTGCAAGGTTGTTAACACACTGGTATTCTCGCAATGAACGCGGTTTCTGGTGGGGATTATGGAATATCTCAATCAACCTTGGCGGGATGAGTCTTCCCATTTTAACAGCGTGGTTAGCGACGCATTATAGTTGGCAAGTGGCACTGCTTGTACCTGGTATTATCGGCATTATTATTGGGTTATGGCTCT
The DNA here is from genome assembly GCF_009915985.1 of Proteus sp. G2626. NCBI lineage: Bacteria > Pseudomonadati > Pseudomonadota > Gammaproteobacteria > Enterobacterales > Morganellaceae > Proteus > Proteus sp. G2626. The sequence continues at coordinate 92,827 of NZ_JAABNH010000009.1, forward strand.
GTGTTCAGTTAAAAGGTACACCAGTAGAAGAAGGATTGCCTACTGTCGGTGTGTGGCGACGCGATGTTTTTGAATTACGTCAAGAGCAAGCCTCTCCCCCCAAACCGATGCTGACTATTTTGAAAGAGAGCATTTTATTTAACCGAATGATTTGGTTGCTAGGATTTTCTTATATTTTGGTTTATCTCATACGTATGGCGATAAACGATTGGGGAAATATCTGGTTATCAGAAACACATGGCGCCAACTTATTGAGTGCTAATGCCATTCTCTCGTTATTTGAAGTGGGTGGTTTATTAGGGGCGTTATGTTCAGGTTGGGGCTCGGATTTATTATTCCGAGGCCAACGAGCACCCATGATATTGCTGTTTTCACTCGGACTCTTTACCGCAGTAGCAGCACTTTGGTTAATTCCAATTCATCATTATGCTCTGCTCGCAGCCTGCTTTTTTAGTATCGGTTTTTTCGTGTTCGGACCACAGATGTTAATCGGGCTTGCTGCAACAGAATATTGCCATAAAAACGCAGCAGGCACGGTAACTGGCTACTTGGGATTGTATGCCTACTTAGGGGCAGCAATGGCAGGTTGGCCATTAAGTCAGGTCATGGCGCATTATGGTTGGACTGGGATGTTCGCATTATTAACCAGTGCTGCGGCCTTAATGGGACTTCTGCTAATGCCGTTATTGATTGCTGATGTCAGCAAACAAGAGCATTTAGTAGGCCCTCTTTCATTTTCCGATGACGACACATTTAAAAGGTTCTGAACATGAAATTGAAAACCCTCTCTACACTCGTTGCTACTGGTCTGGCACTTTCTGCTGTTAGCTTATCTACAAATGCTGCAGGTCGCTTAGTGGTTTACTGTAGTGCGACAAATGCGATGTGTGAAGCCGAAACAAAAGCCTTTGCCGAAAAATATGATGTTAAAACGACCTTTGTTCGTAATGGTTCAGGGAGTACTTTAGCTAAAATTGAAGCTGAAAAACGTAACCCACAAGCTGATGTTTGGTATGGCGGAACGATGGATCCTCATTCACAAGCGGGTGAAATGGATCTGTTAGAGCCTTATGTCTCTCCTAACCTTGATCAAATCATGCCACAGTTTCGTGATCCCGCGAAACGTAAAGGTAACTACTCTTCTGCGGTTTATGTCGGCATCTTAGGTTTTGGTGTCAATAAAGATCGCTTAAAAGAAAAAGGCATCGCTATTCCAACTTGTTGGAAAGATTTAATTAAACCTGAATATAAAGGTGAAATTCAAATTGCCGATCCTCAAAGCTCAGGAACCGCTTACACCGCATTGGCAACCTTTGACCAGTTATGGGGTACTGAGCAAGCCTTTGATTATCTGAAAAAAATTAATACGAATATTTCACAATACACCAAGTCAGGGATTGCCCCAGCACGAAATGCCGCCCGTGGTGAAGCCGCCATTGGTATTGGGTTCTTACATGACTACTCATTAGAAGTTGAAAATGGCGCCCCACTTGAATTAATTTCACCTTGTGAAGGTACTGGTTATGAAATCGGGGGAGTCAGTATCATTAAAAATGCCCGTAATATGGATAATGCAAAATTATTCGTAGACTGGACACTCTCAAAAGAAGCACAAGAAATTAGCTGGAAAGAAGGTAAATCTTACCAAATTCTCACCAATACCACGGCCGAATCTTCACCAATGGCACTAAAATTATCAGACTTAAAACTCATTAACTACGACATGGATAAATATGGCGATAGTGATGTGCGTAAAGAGTTGATTAATAAATGGGTAACCGAAGTAAAAATGGGTAAATAGCTCATTAACAGAGCGAGATAACCTCTCGCTCTCTTTTTCTCATAATAATAAATACATTTACTCTCGGGGGATTTATGTCTCACACACTCGCTTTACCTGAAAAAAAGAGGCGGGATCCCATATTTTTATGGATCCTAATTGCTTGGATGGCATTTGCTTTACTGCCGTCATGGAGCCTTGATTACGGTCTTTTAGATTCTACAGCAGATGAATTGCTCACCTCTTATGGCTGGAGTAGCGTCAATATTAGTTGGCTCTGGTTTGTATTACCGAGTTTACTGCTCTTTCGCCCATTAATCGCACCTAAGCGTGAAAACCGTTCTCGCCACTATTTTGATGCGAGTTTTGCCTTACTTTGTGCTTTTATTACGATAGTTAGCGCAACACTTGAAGGACGTGGTTTAGGTTACTCTGCGATCATCCTCTTTATTTCACTGGGAATGATCATGAAAACCGCCTTAACACGCTTGGAATGGCTTGGCGGTGATAGCTTCGTTATTGGATCATTAATCACCGTTGTTGCTTTGATTGGCGCCTTTATTATTTTCCCTAGTATCGCTATTTTTATTCCGATGTTTAAAGATAGTGCAGGCAATTTTGCCCCATTTGAGTTTATCGCCATTTTAAGCCAAGCCCATATTGTACAAGTGATGCTGAACTCTATCGCACTTTCTATCGCGGTCGGCATGGGTTGTACTTTCTTTGGTTTAATTCTAGCTATTTACACATCACGTATTGCGGTGCGCTCTGCCATTATTGGCCGTGTATTTTCCATATTACCCATTGTTACACCACCTTTTGTTGTGGGTTTAGGGGTCACACTCATGATGGGACGCTCTGGCTATGTGACAGAGTTTCTCGCTACTTATGCTGGCCTTGAAAATACCAACTGGTTATATGGATTTACAGGTATTTGGTTAGCACAAGTCCTCGCGTTTACACCAATGTCGTTTATGATTTTAGATGGTGCAATTAAAACCATTCACCCGTCATTAGAAGAGGCCTCTTACACCTTAAGAGCCAGCCGTTATCAAACCTTCTTTAACGTCTTTTTACCGTTACTTAAGCCAGCGTTAGCTAATGCATTTTTAATTGTTATTGTGCAATCGCTTGCTGATTTTAGTAATCCTCTGGTTTTAGGAGGTAACTTTGACGTTATTGCCACACAGATTTATTTCTATATCACTGGCTCTCAACTGGATTATCAATCCGCCAGTACATTAGGTGCCTCACTTTTAGTATTCTCACTATTAGTGTTCTGTGTGCAGTATATGTGGATTGGTAAACGCTCTTACGTCACCGTATCAGGGAAATCTTATCGTGGTGATGTTCAACCTTTGCCATCGTCATTGATTGCCTTTGTAACAACCGTTCTCGGTATTTGGGTTGTCTTTAATATCTTATTATATGGCAGTATTTTCTACGGTAGCTTTACCGTTAACTGGGGTGTTGATTACACCTTAACCCTTGATAACTTTATCAAGTTATTTGGTCAAGGAATGAGTGACGGTGCATGGCCTTCGTTATTGGATACCTTGTTATATGCCGGCATCGCAGCACCTATTACGGCTATTCTTGGATTGTTAATCGCCTATATCGTTGTGCGCCAAGACTTTAAAGGTAAGAAAAGTATTGAGTTCACAACAATGCTTTGTTTCGCCGTACCAGGAACCGTTGCGGGTGTTTCTTATATTCTTGCGTTTAACGACTCCCCGTTCTATTTAACAGGGACTGCTGCGATTGTGATTATCTCTATGACAATGCGTAATGTGCCAGTAGGGATACGTGCGGGTATTGCGGGATTGGGACAAATTGATAAATCTCTCGATGAAGCGTCTTTAAGCTTGAGAGCAAATTCAATGAGAACCATTTTCTATGTCCTATTACCGTTATTGCGCCCTGCTATTCTGTCTGCGCTGATTTATAGTTTTGTGCGTGCAATTACTACTGTCAGTGCCATTGTCTTCCTTGTTACACCTGATACACGTGTTGCAACTGCTTATATTTTAAACCGTGTTGAAGACGGTGAATACGGCGTCGCAATTGCCTACGGCTCGATTTTAATCGTCGTGATGTTGGCAATTATTTTCTTATTTGACTATTTGATTGGCGAAGCCCGTGTTTCACGCTCTAAAGCCAAAAATGCACAGTAATACGGAGTATAAATCATGACACAACAACATTTCGTTGAACTGAAAAATGTCGTTAAGCGTTTTGGCTCTAATACGGTTATTGAAGAGCTCAGTTTGTCTATTCCACAAGGTAAAATGGTTTCATTATTAGGGCCTTCTGGTTGCGGTAAAACAACCGTTTTACGTTTAGTCGCAGGACTAGAAAAACCCACAGAAGGTAAAATCTTTATCGACGGTGAAGATGTGACTGATCGCTCAATTCAACAACGTGATATCTGTATGGTGTTTCAGTCTTATGCGCTTTTTCCTCATATGTCATTAGGGGAAAATATTGGCTATGGGTTAAAAATGCTCGGGCGCCCGAAAGCAGAAATCAAGCAACGAGTAACAGAAGCTTTAGAGCTGGTGGATTTAGCAGGATTTGAAGACCGTTTTGTTGACCAAATATCGGGTGGGCAACAGCAACGTGTTGCATTAGCTCGCGCCTTAATTTTAAAACCTAAAGTACTGCTTTTTGATGAACCACTCAGTAACCTTGATGCAAATTTACGTCGTAGCATGAGAGAGAAAATTCGTGAATTACAACAACAGTTTAATATCACTTCTCTTTACGTGACCCATGACCAAAGTGAAGCATTTGCGGTTTCTGACATGGTATTGGTGATGAATAAAGGCAAGATAATGCAATTAGGATCTCCACAAACCCTTTATCGCCAACCTGCGTCTGAATTTATGGCCAGTTTTATGGGAGATGCAAACTTATTCCCAGCCACATTAGGCGCTGATTATGTTGATATCTTCCAATATCGCCTACCAAAGCCAGACACGTTTAATACGACTAAAACAGAAGTCAGAGTCGGTGTTAGGCCTGAAGCGATCACCTTATCTCAACAAGGCGAAGCCTGTCAGCAATGCAAAATCGTGCATGTAGCTTATATGGGTCCTCAATATGAGGTAACCGTCGAATGGCAAAATCAAACTTTGCTATTACAAGTCAATGCCACACAGCTTCAACCTAACGTAGGCGACAGTTATTATCTCCAAATCCATCCTTATGGTATGTTTATTTTAGAATAAGCACCTTTACCCTATTTTATCATTTCTCTTCAGGGCGCCATTATGGCGCCTTTTTATTCCTTCTTTTTTACATTCTCTTTTTTGTTTTTTTATTCTTAAATTACAAATAATTATAAATTTTTTATCGTTTTTAAAAAATCATTACTTGCTAATGATAATTATATTTACTTACAATATTTACAAAATGTTACGTTATAACATAATAAAACAAGGAGGATAAATGGTATGAAAAAATCTATTTTTAGTTATACAACACTTTTTATTTCAATAAGTTATTCTTTGTTTGTAAATGCAGACTCTGCAATAAAGGAAAAAGAAAATCAGACTTTTGATGTATTAAAGGTCTATTCGACCCCTTTGCATACACCACAAGAAAAAATGGCAATACCCGTTGTGGTTCTGACACAAGAGGATCTACGTGCTAATCGTAGTGCATCTATTGCTGAAACGTTGACATCCTTGCCAGGTTTTCATGCCAGTTTTTTTGGTGGCGGTTCGGTACATCCCGTTATTCGAGGGCTGTCAGGGAATAGAGTCAAGGTATTACACAGTGGCAGTGATCTTATGGACGTTTCCTCTATTGGTGCAGATCACGCAATCACAAGCGAACCCTTTTTAAGCCAGCGAATTGAAGTACTAAAAGGACCTGCAACATTACTTTATGGTGGAGGAACAATAGGCGGTGCAATTAATGTGATTGATAGCAAAATTCCTATGTCAGTGCCTGAAAAAGGCTACGAGGGAGAATTACAGTATCAGTACGATTCTGTTTCTAAAGGAAATACAGGATCAGCCGGATTAACATTAGGACAAGATAATCTAGCGTTGCGTATTGAAGGCACTAAACGTTATCAAAGCGATTACAAACAACCAGCCTCCTTGCATCAAGGAGAACCTAGCCGTTTAGCTGGCTCTTATCAAGATAATCAATCGGCCAATATCGGCGCATCTTGGATCTTCGATGACGGTTATATTGGTATTGGTTATGGCGAACAACATCGTCGATATGGATTGCCTGGTCATACTCATTTTCACGATGAGGATCACCACCACGCATCTATAACCCCTCCTTTAGTCGGCCATCATCATCATGATCACAATCATGGATACCCTGATGAACAACATGAACATGGTATTCCTTATATTATTATGGAGAGTAAGCGATGGGATCTACGTGGTGAAAAAAACAATCCATTTGTTGGTATTGAATCTCTACGTTTCAGTGCAGCCAGAACCGATTATCATCATGATGAAAAAGAAGGTCATGAAGTCAGTACCCAATTTAAAAACAAAGGAGATGAATTAAGGTTTTCTTTCACTCATCAACCTATTTTAGGTTGGCATGGTGTTATTGGCGGGCAATTTAATCAACGTGATTTTAGTGCTGACGGTGAAGAGGCTTATGTCCCCGCAACAAAAACAAAAAGTCACTCACTCTTTTTATTAGAAGAATATCAATTAGGTGATTTTCGCTATGAATTAGGATTTCGCCAAGAGTGGCAATCACTGTTAAATAGAGAAACTCAAAAAGCCAATAAACAAAGTGCATCTTCCATTTCTACTGGATTAGCCTGGAATTTTACACAAGACTATTTTTTAAATTTATCACTATCACACACAAAAAGATTACCGGTCGCAGAAGAGCTCTATGCGAATGGTGTTCATGCCGCAAGTAGAACCATTGAAAAAGGCGATCCTAATTTAACTGCAGAAACCGCAAATAATATTGATATTGGAGTAACTAAAGTAACAGGCGATATTCAATTTAATATGAGTGCCTATTACAATCGTATCAATAATTATATTTACGGTAAGTTTACTGGTGCTGAATTAAATAATGGTTATCGTTCATTACAATATGTTCAACATGATGCACAATTTAAAGGTGTAGAAGGAAATATTGATTATTACTATAACCAAGATAGCTTAATTGGTATTTCTGGTGATTATATCAGAGCAAATTTACTTCATAACAAAGGAAATATACCAAGAATACCGGCTTATCGATTAAGTACTTATATTAAACATAATTTTTCAGGAAACTTAACGGGACAAATCCGTATTGATCATTTTGGAAAACAGAATAAAACAGCCGAGTATGAAACACCTACGGATGCTTATAACACGGTTAGTTTAGGTAGTGAATATATTGGTTATTTAGACAACACCGATTATACCTTATATGCCAAGATTAATAATATCTTTGATGCAAAAGGGAAAGACAGTACCTCTTATATTAAAGATGAAATGTATTTACCAGGTCGTAATATTATCTTAGGCGCTACTCTTACATTCTAATATAAATATCATGAAAAAAAGTAAACTCTCTATTATTTTTCTTATGCTTTTGTCATCTCCTTTATATGGAAAAGAGAGCAATGATGATAAAGGCAAAGAAAAAGAAAATCAAAACGATGCAATAACAGTTAAAGGCACACTAATAAAAAATAAAGAGACGTTTTCCTCTTTATTACTTAATAACCGAGAAGAAATAAAAGGAAAAGAACTTGAACAAATAAAAACGAATACTATTGGTAATACCGTTGCAAAAGTCGCTGGCGTACAAGCCGAAGGTTTTGGACCTAATGCTGCAAGACCTGTTATTCGAAGTTTATCAGGAAATCGTGTCGGTATTTTAGTCAATAATCTGCCAATTAATGATGTTTCATTTATTAGTGGAAATATGCCTATTCCCATTGATATGAACCGAATTAATGAAATATCGATCAGTAAGAATTCTGAAGCACTCTTTTATGGTGGTAGTACAAGCGGTGGTGCCATTCATTTATGGGATGATAGGATACTGACACAGTTACCTGAAAAAGCCATTTCAGGTGCAGTGACTTTTAATGGAAGTACCAATAACGGTAATGGTGGCTCTGCAAATATTAAACTCAGCGATGAAGAAAATTGGATTTTTAATCTTTCTGGTGCGACGAAGCGTGTCTCTAGATATAAAATTCCTACGAATTCTAAAGCGGGGCCTTGCTACAGCTTTCAGCAACTTAAAGAACACTTTGCATTACGTGATCAATGCCAAGTGGATATGAAAGTTTTTACCAGTCGTAACCCTGAAGCTTATCCTTATATTAGTGAGTTCTGGAAAAAATATAAGGTTGAATATGAGTTAAGTGAAGGTGATAAATACACCTTTAAAGATAAAGATTATTTTTCAGGTATTGGCTATGTCAATAATGAACCAAACGCACAATATAAGCCAGGTAGCCCGACATCGATTGAACATGTCACCCCGCCTAAGCATTATGTTGAAAATAACAATAAAGAGATCCCAAATAGCTTTTTAAAAAGCCAAAGTGGTAATGCATCCCTTTCTTATATTAGAGATGATAGTTATTTAGGTTTATCTATTACTGATTTTCAAACCTCTTACGGTGTACCGGGATATGCTTACCTCACCACAAAGACTAGCCGAGAAATGTATAAACCAGTTTCAGTTTCAAATCATAATCGGCGGATAGATATACAAGGAAAACATGATCACTTAACGCCTTTTTTAAGAGACAGTGCTTTTTATTACTCTTATTCTGAGTCTAAAGATGAAGAATTAGTGGGGCAAATTGCATCATCAGTATTTGAGACAAAAAGTCACCAATTAGCATTGGAAACAGCACACGAACCACTCTTTAATCGGTTAAATGGTGCAGTTGGCGTTAACGGTAATTATCGTGATCTGAAAACGTCTGGTTATGATGCTTATTTACCAAGTGTATTAACCAAAGAGTACGGGATATATTGGATTGAGTCGCTAAATTTATCTCCTTTTGAAATCACCGCGGGATACCGTAAAGGTTATACTCAACACCATCTTAATATCCCAGATAATTATAATAGTGGTAGAGGACAAGGTTCAAATTTACAAAACCGTCATTTTGATACCAGTGCGAATACATTAGCATTATCTTTTATGCCAATTGATGAATGGACATTAAAGCTACAACAACATATTTCCTATCGAGCACCAGAAATTAATGAGCTTTATACGCATGGCCCTCATTACGCTTATCTGATTGAAGAACAGGGAAATAGTAAATTTAATACAGAGAAAAGTAAAAGTATTGAATTATCATCTGTTATTGAGATTGGTAATTTCTCTAATAAACTTAATTTGTATAAAACAGACTACAGTGATTTTAAATTTAGACGATTAACAGGAATTAGTCGTGGTGGTGTTACCGTTATGGAATGGGATGAAACTGATCTAGAAACAAAAGGTTTAGAATACGAATTTAAGTATTTATATGAAATGCCTCACGAGCATAACCTTACCTTTACGCTATTCGGTGATTTTGTCGAAAATAAAAGTAAAAGAAAGCTATTTATTGCCGGTAATTATTTACCAAACTTACCTAACGAAAAATATGGTGTCAGTATTAATTACCAACACGGTGAATTAACCGCATTTAGTAGCGCTACTTACTATAAAAAACAAAAAGAAAGTGGCGGATTAATGTATGGTGGAGATATTACTTTTCCTTCCTATACTTTAGTCGATGCAGGTATAGGTAAAAAATATCATTTAGATAAACTTGATGTTTCTGTCGATTTTATGATTAATAACCTCACCGATACTGAAGCAAGACCGGCTTCTTCTCAACTAAAATATTTAGCTCCTTTACCGGGTCGAAATTATGGGGTCAATGTCAAAATTGATTTCTAAAATATTTTAATTTAACAATGCATTTAAATAAGCGAGGCACCCAATGGGTGCCTCTTTTTTATGATTATAATACTACGACATTTTTCCCTGGTGTGACATCCTGGTGTGAATATTTGATGTAACACTTGGTGTAATACATTGCTTATATTTTATTATTTTAAAAAACAATTATGGATACTCGTACCACTCCCTTTTGTTTTTATATGAGACGATAAAGACAAAAGCTTCTCGTCCTTATCCTGCACTCTATTTTCCTTGAGTGAGATATTTCTGCATCTCATCTGCTGGCACCATACCACCACCTGTCGCCCACACTAAATGCGTTGCATTTTGCATATTTTGACTATCTAGTGATAAACCTTGCAGGTAATCTTTAGCTTGAGTGACATGTACAGCTCCCGCCATTCCAGCTAAAGCCGAAGGTTCTAATTTAATTCCTTCTTCTTTATTTAACAGACTTAACAAGTCATAAAGCTCTTGATCATCAATAGTGTAATAACCATCAATTAAGCGCTCCATTGCACGCCCCACGAAGCCTGATGCGCGCCCCACAGCCAGGCCATCAGCAGCAGTCACGTTGTCGATACCAATTTCTTGTACTGAAATACCTTCATGTAATTGGGTATAAACGCCCAATAACATACAAGGCGAATGTGTAGGCTCTGCAAATAAACAATGCACTGCATCACCAAATGCCAGTTTTAGCCCAAACGCAACACCACCAGGGCCACCACCAACACCACAAGGTAGATAAACAAACAGAGGATGTTCACTATCAACACGAACACCTTGTTCTTCAAATTGATGTTTCAAACGTAATCCGGCAACGGCATAACCCAAAAACAAGGTTTTTGAGTTTTCATCATCAATAAAGAAACAGTTAGGATCTTTTTCTGCTTCTTTACGACCTTCTTCTACCGCGATACTGTAATCTTGTTCATATTCAACAACATTTACGCCATGAGAGCGTAATTTATCTTTCTTCCACTGACGTGCATCAGCAGACATATGAACACTCACACTAAAGCCTAATTTCGCACTCATGATCCCAATAGACATACCTAAGTTGCCTGTTGAACCTACTGCGATACTATATTGGCTAAAGAACTCACGGAATTTATCAGAAAATAATTTTTCATAATTATCATCTGTACTTAATAATCCTGCGTTAATCGCCAATTTCTCAGCATGAGTCAGTACTTCATAAATTCCACCACGTGCTTTAATTGAACCTGAAATAGGCAGATGACTGTCCTTTTTCAAACGCAATTGGCCACTAATAGCGGTGTTATAACGCTTTTCAAGAGCAACTTTCATCTTAGGAATATCAATCACTTCTGATTCGATGATCCCTTTAGTAACAGATGTTTCTGGAAATGCTTTAGCTAAATAAGGTGCAAAACGTTGTAACCGTGCTTGTGCGTCAATTACGTCATCTTGCGTTAAACCAACATATGGAAGTCCCTGGTCAGTGGTGGTCACTTTTGGGTTAAACCAAACCACTTCTTTTAAATCCACTAAGTCACGGACAAGTGGATAACTACTTATTAATTTATTTATATCTATATGGTTCATAGTCGTTCTCTTTTATATGACAAAAGAAAGCATAAATGTACCGCCTAATGCGACAAAGGAGGCAATAAAGGTCGCGACACTGTAAAAACGAAAAGTTTCACTTAAAGTTGCATTACAATACTGTTTCACTAACCAAAACAATGAGTCTGTGACGATGGTACAACCAATAGCACCAGAACCAATTGCTAAGGTAATAATTTCTGGGCTAATGTCTGGGTATAAAGGCATCAGTGGTGCAACAATTGCTGTAGCTCCCATCATTGCAACCGTTGCAGAACCAACAGCCGCATGAAGGATAATGGCAACTAACCAAGCTAATAAAATAGGATGCATATCCAAGTTAGAAAGAATTAGTGCTAAAGACTCACTTAAACCACTGCCTTTTAAAATGCCGTTAAAAGCACCACCCGCACCAATAATTAATAAGATATTAGCAATAGAGCTAAAGCTATCTTCTGTTTTCTTCAATAAGATATTCATCCCCATATTACGGCGAATACCTAACACATAATAAGCGACAAAAGCAGCAATAAACATTGCAGTAATTGGGTTACCAATAAACTGTAAAGCAGTATAAAGCGAGGTACCTTTTGTCATATTTAGTTCTGCAGCCGTTTTTATCAGCATCAGAACAATTGGCAATAATACGGTAAAAAGTGTGGCACCTAATGAAGGCAAATCTTTTTCTTCACGAATTTCCATATCTGAGAATTCTTCAGGTACGGTTTTAAATGGCAAACGTTCACCTAGTACTTTTAAAAATAACGGACCACCGACTAATGAGGCAACTAAACCAACAGCAAGTCCGGCAACAATCACGGTCCCCATATCCGCACCTAATTCATTTGTTACGAATAGAGCTGCAGGATGAGGAGGAACAATACAATGAACAGCCATTAATGCTGTACATAATGGAATTGCTAATTTTAATAATGATGTATTTGTTTTTTTCGCAATAGAGAAAGCAAGAGGAATAAGTAATACCACACCCACTTCAACAAAAAGTGTAATACCACAAATAAGGCCAACCAATACCATAATAACGTCTGGAGATAACCAACGGCATTTTTGTAATGTAATACCGATGCGCTCTGCGGCACCTGATATTTCCATCATCTTACCGAGAATGGTACCTAAACCAATAATTGCCGCTAAAAACCCTAATGTACCACCAATACCATTTTCAATCGCATTGACCATTTCTAAAGGGTTCATCTTCATTGCGGTACCGACAAAGAAGCTAGCCAATAGTAAGGCTAAAAACGGATGAAACTTAAGTTTTATTATAGTAAAAACAATGAGCAAGATACTAATTATAAGAGTACCTAGTACCCATAACGTTGAATCCATATATCCATCCCAAACATTTTATTTATTGTTAAACATATTGAATATTAATCATTCGGTACTTACAAATGATGAAAACTTGCACTAAGATGAACTCAATTAACTCAATTAGGTGATAAAAATCACAAATAATCATATTATGACGAATAGTGGCATAGTGTTTCATCTTAATATTACCTTGATTGTTAACCATGGTTACTATCAATAATGAAATGAGAATAAAAGAATGTTTGAATCTTCTAGCGTGATTTTAAGAAATAAACGATTATCCAGTTATCAATTAGCCAGACTTCACACTTTTGAAGCAACAGGGCGTCACCTTTCATTTGCTTTAGCTGCAGAAGAGTTATCATTAACCCCCAGTGCCATTAGTCACCGTATTAATACATTAGAAGAAGAGTTGGGCATTAAACTCTTTAATCGCTTTCATCGTCGAATTGAGTTAACAGAAGAAGGTGAACGTATTTATTGGGCACTTAAAAAAACGTTAGAAGATATTAACCAAGAAATTTTGGATATTCATAATCAAGAAATCTCTGGTGTGCTAACTGTTTATTCACGCCCTTCCATTGCTCAATGTTGGCTAGTTCCTCGTATTTCAGATTTTACGGAACGTTATCCATCCATTGAATTAAATCTACTCACAGGAAATGATGATATTAACTTTCGAGGTTATGGTATTGATCTTGCAATTTATTTTGACGATAAACAGTTAAAAAATCTGTATTGTGAAGACTTAATTTCAGAATCAATTATTCCTGTCTGTAGCCCAGAATATGCTAAAAAACATGAGCTTATAAATAATATTCATCATCTTTCTAACTGCACTTTACTACATGATAGACAAGCATGGAGCAATAACTCTGATTTTGATGAATGGCGAGCGTGGAGTGAATATATGGATCTTTCACTCTTTCCTAATCGCAGTAATATCTGTTTTGATCGTTCTGATCTTGCTGTGATTGCCGCCATTAATCACTCTGGCGTCGCAATGGGAAGAAAGCGTTTAGTACAAAAACAATTGGCCAATAAAGAATTAATTATTCCTTTTGATAATTGTGAGCTTTTTTGTGCTCAGCGTTATTACCTAGTGACCCGAAATGAAAAAAATAATGCTAAAGTACAATTATTCATTCAGTGGCTGAAAAAACAAATCAAGGAAAGCATGTAATTTTTTAAGGAAAATCTGATGAAAGAGATGACCTTTACAACACAACAGATTATTGCTATTTCGGAATATGCAGGGCTAACGATCACTAATAAAGAAAATATCACAGAAAATAAACGCTATATCCTCGTTGATTTGCTGGATGTGAAAACAGAGGAAGGACTTTATTACGGAGCGGCGATACTGGATTTTAGTAACGTTCATCGTAAAGCAGGTATTTTAGAATTTAGCGACGAGGGCTATCAACGCGCACAAGCTCGCGAGAAACAAATTCAAGACTATAAAAATAATCGAGAAACCCAAGAGCCAGAGACCTATCAGCCACCTATTCATCACTATAGTCATTATACGGATTTTCAAATAAACCTAACCGCTATCTATCGCCGTTATGGTTATGAAATCGAATTTGATGCAGAAACCGAAAAAGTTTGGAGCGCTTTAGATCCCGATGGTGCACCATTTGATTTACTCAAAAATGCAGATGATGCGCTTTCTTTATTAGAAGATTGTGAAATGACATGCTCTTATCATCAAAAAAACAAAGTATGGTCTGTCACTTCAGTAGAAAAAGACACTGTTGAACATAAATCACTCAACCGTGCTATTGCCGAATGTTTTTTATTAATGACAGATCATTATGCTGATGATTGGCCTAATATTGAGACTATTCTTTATTAAACATAACGTTAAAATAAAACCTAACTCAAACATCGATAAGCATCATACTCACGATAATAGTTAATTTCTTCAATGATCCACTGCAAGGTTTTTTGTTCGGCTTGTTGGATTTGATAAAATAAAACCAAATCACAAACCACCATCCAGCCCCATAAATTTTTATCTTCAACAGCTTTTGGCATTTCCATATCTTCATCATCCAGATAAATTTCATCATCAGGTAATTCTTGGATGTAATCCCAAGGAATATAATAAAAAACAGCCTGCTCAGGATAACTATTCCATGTTGTAATCTCAGTATATATCCATTCATTTGGCTCAAGTATCGAGAGCGACGTTAATAATTCATCAAGGGTTAAGAATGTTTTTATCATTTTTATTTATTCACCTCACAATCGACTGTTATTTAAAACAAACCCGCCAATAAGGCGGGCTATTATTAATACCAAAATATGGTTGTCTTATTTTTCTAAAAAGTATTTATCTTCAACCACAATCAACGGTTCTATATCACTCTCTTTTTTAATGACCCTTGTAGGATCTGAACGTAAACAACATCCGCCATAATGCCCACCCACAGTGAAGGTACAAACTTGAATATAACGATTAGCGACTTTTGGTAAGCACCATAATTCTTGGTAAATATTTTCTTGGTGATCAAATTGGCCATTAGTTTCATCTAGTACATTCTCTTTATGATCAACTAACCCAATGTTGCTACCACAACGGCCAGCAATCGGTTTAACGGCATAACCACTTTGTGTAAGACGTGAAGTGATCGTAAAATCCGTATCTAGCAGATAAGGGTTATCTGGGAAAAGTTGCCATAAAATCGGCAAAATCGCTTTATTACTTGGGATCAACGTCCAAAGTGGCTCAAAAACCGTAATTTCAGGACGCAAAAGCACATCGACTAAACGTACTTCACCATCTGGGTGCCCTGTACGAATAGGGATCAGTGCTTGTTGTTCACTCTCTTCTCTGAGTTGATCTAAAGCCGTTTCCCAAGCCCATGTTTTCCAGACACATTCAACAACCCGTTTATCTGCATCAATTAATTGACCACGACTATTCCAATGAAGCTCATCTAATCCACGTAGAATTTTACTGTCGTAGCCTGCTTGCGTCAGCGATTGTTGCATAAAAAGAGCATGATAATCTTCTTCACTATCATCATCTTGAAGAATATGCACAAAAGGTTTCGCATCACTGTGTTTCCAAGCATCGGCCAATGCATCAAGTAAGCGTTCCCCCGGATTAAAACCCTCTTTAACGCCACCTTTCTGTGCCCATTTCTCGATAATTAAACCGGCTTCTGTATGGCAAGAGGCGGAATCCGCATTATATTCATAAACTTTGACACCGCGTTCATCCATACAAAAATCCAATCGTCCGGTGATCATTTGATGACGCCGATTTTGCCATGATAAACGGATACGAGGCCACAACACCTCTGGAATATCGAATAAACGTAATAAATTATCGTCTTTCAACACTTTTTCTGTGGCATGTAAATACATCAAATGCATTTCATTACTTGCACGAATAAGCTCTTGCTCCGCACTTTCTGAAATAGTGAAGTATTCATAGCTATTTTGGTTGATAACATGACCATGTTGCGCAAGGACATACGCTTTTTCTAATGGAGAGCTTTCATCTAACCATTTGCCATCTAATTGACCTTGATTATCAAGCTGTTCGGCATGGATATTTAACAGTTCGGAAGCTATTTTAGGTTGAGGAAGACTGTAAGCATTAGGCTCTGTTTGGATCATCCAACCTAATAGTATTGTATTGTCAAAAGTATCTTGAATAAAGTAACCGTTATCCGTCACTTTAAGAGGTAATTCTCGTGTCCACTGTTGCCCTGCCGGCAGTCTCGTGTGGATAACATTTTGTTCTGCGATACGAATTTTATCTTCAAGTACTTCAGTAATAACCGCAACATGCCCTGTTACTTTAAACTCACCACCTTCTTGCCAAATCAGCAAAGCTCCCACTACAGGCGGTTGTTTGCTACCATTTGCAAAGGCTTGTAATGGCAATATATCGTCATCTATCGTTTTACGTAAAAAACGCAATGAGAAGATCTCATAAGCCATTCCTACATCAGTAAACACAGCGCCATAATGCAAATAGAGAAAACGGCGAGCAAACTCAACACATTGCCACTTATGCCCCATATATTCATTACCAATATAGCTACGAAATGAATCATTAGCGGCATAGTCTTCTTTATCGATACTGCTGTAATCAGATGAGTAAATCGCGACACCACCAGGCGCATAACCTAGCAATGTTCCAAATGGTTCATGACGAATGATATCTTTTACATTCATAATCTCGACCTTGACGATAAATAGATAATAACCCTGTAATACTTATAATCTTGCCTAAGTATTATAGTTAACAATCTTAACGCCGTAGGCTATTAGAAGTGAATGTAATTTTATTAATTTCAATAAAGTAAAAAGAGGTATTTAGATTTTGCGCTATTTAAGAAGCAACATTTCGCCAATACAAAAAAAAACTCAAAAATAACCATCATAAAAAATATATAAAAGGTATTTTCGAGTATAAACACAGTCAAAGAGGGCTTTATCTTTTTTGTTATAGCGTCATTATTTACTCTTTATTAATCATAAATGCGAGCACAAATAATAGATAAAATGGTATTTAGGCAATATATAGCACTGTTTATCAAAATTATCTCGATTATCCTGCTAGAAAAAAGAAAGATATCAAAATTGTTTAATGAAAATTAATATCATCTTATAGCTTGACGGGTATAAATAATTCATCCCATTAACCGATAACACTATAGAATGGATTTTACTCATTCAAGCCGGAGTGCTTGTTTACTTTGAAGATCCATCACAGAAACAGGATATTCAAATTATTGAATATTATTGGTGGTTGATAGGAAGAATGAGGTCACTAATGTCAAAGATTTATCCCATTTCTCAAATTATTGGGCATAAAATTCGTAAGCAACGTCAGCAACTTCGCTTATCAGCAAAGGTTGTTGCTGAAAGAGTAGGTATTAGCCAACAACAATTTTCACGATATGAAAATGGGCTCTGCAAAATTGATGTTGATATGCTTTTTCATATTGCGCAAGAACTCAAAGTGACACCTGCCTTTTTTTTACCACCTAATGAAGAACAAGTTTCTGCTATAGCGCTGACACAATCCAAACAATTTTGGAGCGCTCAAAGCCAAATTTAATGTCATATATGGAAATCTGTCTTTTTATCACCTTGCTATAATAAATAAGATTTCCATATGCCATTCTTAATTTGATGATTTTTATGGTTATTATCACTTATAACGATCAACTCTATTTATCCTTTCCATTTAAAACAACAAATTTTTTTCTTTTATAAAAGAAAATGTTAATACATTTCTTACTGGTTTTTTCCTAAACTTAAGCGATATTTTTCGTATCGATTATCTCCTATTCCTAACACCAATTGTGTTAACCTTATTAAGAATAATAACAATTATCATTCAATAAATAAGGGTTAAATATGAAATATCGCTATGCACTCTCTCTTACTGCATTATCGTTTCTCTCCACCTCGGCTTTTGCTCTAGAGTACCCAGTAGGCCATCCGATTATTAAAAATGGCATGGAAATTCAAGGGGTTTACCTTCAACCTATCACGATGGATACCGAAGAAGGTCATCATGCAATGAACCATCTCGCCGCGGATAAAGCTGATATCCATTTAGAAGCCGATATCCATGCTACAGAAGATAATCCTAATGGCTTTGCAGAAGGTGACTGGATCCCTTACCTCACTGTTGAATACACCGTGACAAAATCAGATGCGCCAGCGAAAAAACAACAAGGCGTTTTTATGGCAATGGTGGCTAATGATGGCCCTCACTATGGCGAGAATCTAAAACTCGATGGTAATGGTCAATATAATGTCACTTATAAGATTTACCCGCCTTCATACAATAAAGATATTGCTTTTGGTCGCCATATCGATAAAGAAACCGGTGTTGCGCCTTGGTTTGAACCCTTTGAAGTTTCATGGGATTTCACCTACAGCGGTACAGGTCGCAAAGGTAGTTATTAATTAGCTTGATAACGGATAAACCCAACAAAACAGGGTTTATCCTTTTTCTCTTTTTTTAAGTGAAATGCTGATGATGAAACATCTCTATAAATACACGTTATTACTGCTATTAATGATAACAAGCTCTGTTTTTGCTGCAGAGAAATACACCGTTGAATTAGAAATGAAAGATGGTGAACTTATTCCTCAAGTACTTGAAGTACCTGCCAAAACTCCCATTAGAATAAAAATCCGTAATACAGGCACCAGCCCTGTTGAATTTGAAAGTACACAGTTACGTAAAGAAAAAGTATTAGCACCCGGCGCAAATTCTGTCATTGTGATAGCGCCACTAAAACCGGGTCGTTATACCTTCTTTGATGATTTTCACCTTTCTCACCCTCACGGTGAAATTGTTGCAACTGAAAAGGCAGAGTAAATATGGGACAAGTTCTGTTTGTTGTGTGGCGAGAAAGTTTTGAAGCGCTATTAGTTATTGGCATTATTTATGCGTGGATAAAACGCTCTCCAACGCCAAAACAAGGTATGAAATACCTATGGAGTGGCGTTATATTAGGGCTGTTTCTTGCTGTTATCTTAGCGCTGAGCATTTATGGCGTATTTAGCTCACTAGAGGATGTGTGGCAATCTCTATTTATGATCGCCATGGAGATCCTCGCCTGTGTACTTATTATTCAAATGGTTTATTGGATGAATAGGCAAGGAAAGTCATTAAAAACCAATATAGAAAATGAGCTCACACAAAAGACACAGCAACAAAGTGCATGGGGAATATTACTGATTATTGCCATCGCTATTGCCCGAGAAGGTAGCGAGGTTGTGGTCTTTTTATCTAGCCATATAATGGCCTTAAATGCACAAACAGCACTGCCTTTCTTTATTGAAGTCTTTATTGGTTTATTTGTTGCAGCATTCACTCTATGGCTATTTTTACTGACGTCAAAAGTTATTTCGTGGCGTTATTTCTTTACTGTAACGGGTTTTTTACTGCTATTCCTTGCTGTTTCTTTGCTCTTAAAAGCCGTAGAAGAAATTGCAAATCTACTCATTGAAATAGATTTTGAATTACCTGATTTCTTGATATATCCGCTTTGGGATATCAGCCATATTCTGGATGATTCAAGTGTCTTTGGTAATTTCTTAGTCTCATTCTTCGCTTATCGCTCTCAACCCATTGGTTTAAGTGTAGTGACATTTATTGTGTATTGGGTGGTTGTTGCACTGTTATTTAAGCGAGGTGCTAAATATGCTAAATAACACACAATTTAAAAGTAAAAACATGGCTATTTTTTTCTTTCTTTTGCTGTTTTCTCTACCTATTTACGCTGAAAAAATCATTCAAGGTATTATTCAAAATAGCGAAAATATCATCGTAGCAAAAGGAGATATTCCTACTCCTGAAAAATTTAAAACCGATATTTTAACATATCGAGAAAAGGCCGTTGAGCAATTAACCCAAGTTGAAAAAGCGCTCAATAAGTTAATAGTAAGTAGCGAAAAAAATCAGCTTATTAATGCTCAAAATGCTTATCAACAAGCGCATTATCATTATGAAGTCATCCGCCCTATTATTGCGCTTTTTGGATCAAGTGAACGTTTATTAAATAACCGAGCTGATTTCTTTCTTGAAAGAGAGAATTCACCTCGTTTTTCAGGATTTCATTTAGTTGAATATCAACTCTTTAAATTAAAAGACACACAAAAAACCACAGAGTCCGCAAAAGCGTTATTAAGAGGCATTAGTGATTTAAAGAAACGTTTAACTATTGAAGATATTCCCATTCCTAAATTAGTCCAATCGGCGGGTGATAACTTAGAGTTTATTTTAACGGATAAATTAGCCGGGATCGAAAACCGATACTCAAATAGCGATCTGGGTGATAGTTATGCAAATTTATCTGGATCACGCTTAATTGTGGAGATCTTATCCGAGCATATTCCCTCCACTGAATATCAATCTCTGATCAAGCAATATGATGATATTGGTGCTCTGCTTTTAAAATATCAGCGTGATGACGGTTTATTTCAACCTTTGAATACACTTTCTAAAACAGAAAGAAGTTGGCTTTTCTCTCAAGTAACGCAATTAGCAGAGCAAGTGGCAAATTTACGTAGCATGCTCGATATTGATGTTTACTATCACTATAAAGAAACAAGTGATGAAAAATAAAAATCTCGTTAAATCATTAATAAAAATGCCCGTTAACCTGAAAAAACGTACGACGCTAAAATGGCTAGGCGGGAGCTTATTACTGGCAAGTATTGGTGCAAAAACAGAAGCCTCAACTCATGGAGTATCAATACCGCGCTATAAGCGTGCTATTGCATACTTAGGTAAACACCAAGCCGGTGTTATTACACCAGAACAAAAACATGCCTCCTTTATTGCACTTAATCTAACGGTCACGACTATTGATGAAGTGAAAAAAATATTCGCAACTCTGACACAACGAATTGCATTTTTAACACAACCTCGTGAACTAGAGCAGAGAACAAACCCTCATCTTCCCCCTGCTGAATCTGGTATTCTGGGCACTCAATTACACCCAGATGAATTAACCATCACTGTCGCGTTAGGTGATAGCTTTTTTGATAATCGTTTTGGTTTCCAACCTAAAAAACCCAAACGCTTAGAACCCATGAAACCCTTTCCTAATGACCGACTTGATCCTAAATGGTGTGGTGGCGATGTTCTACTCCAGTTTTGTGCTAATAGCCAAGAAAGCGTCATTTATGCGTTAAGAGATATTTTAAAATACCTTTCTGGTCAAGTTTATGCTGTGTGGAAAATTGATGGTTTTCTTCCTGCTCGTGATATTGATAATCACCAAACACCGATTAACCTTTTTGGTTTTAAAGATGGTTCAGGCAACGCGCCTTCATCTGATAATAGCTTGATGGACTCGCTAGTCTGGATCACGGAAGAACAAAAAGAGCCGCAATGGTGTTTAGGCGGAAGCTATCAAGCAGTGCGTCTTATTCGGTTTGCATTGGAATTTTGGGATAGAACACCTCTTGAAGATCAAGAGAATAACTTTGGTCGTCATCGATCAACAGGTGCCCCAATAGGTATGAAGCAAGAGATGGACGATCCACAGTTTGAAAAAGATCCTCATGGCGACCGAGTGCTGTTTGATTCTCATATGCGAAGAGCTGAACCAAGAAATCCAGAGCGTTACAGTGCAAAACTACGCCGACGCAGTTACAGCTATTCATTAGGTTTAACACCTTCAGGTCAACTAGATATGGGGCTGATTTTTATCTCATTTCAAAATAACCTTAAAAAAGGCTTTATTGATACCCAAAAACGCTTAGACGGTGAACCTTTAGAGCGCTATATAAAGCCTTTTGGTGGTGGATACTACTTTGTATTACCCGGTATTTCACACCAAGGTGATACCCTTGCAAAAGGGCTATTTGATTAATTCTTCTCTGCATATTAGGCACTTTGGCAGGCAAAGCAAAGTGCCTAATATCATGATTTTATTTGGCTAATGTGAAAAAGATGTCATTTTTGCTTTTAATGCATTACCAAGCTCTATTTGCCTATCAGGTTCAATAAAACCCATCGTTAATACTGCCGCAACCATATTTCCTTTTTTACTAAACACGGGGCATGAAATAGATTGAGCACCAGGAATACCATCAGCTGGCTCATGGCGAATAGCAAAACCTTGTTGGCGGATCGTATTTTTCTGTTTTTCTGACAAGCCTGCATCTATCTCTAAATCACTAAAAACAGCAAAAATAGCGCCTGCGGCACTAATTTTATAAGGTACAGGCGTATCGGGTAGAAAATCGATATCGACATGTTTAAAGCTGCGATTATATCGTGTTAAAAATAGCTTATTACCTTGTGCAACCACTAATCCTGTAGACATATTATGTTCATCTCTAAACTCACATAATAGTTGGTTTATTTCATCTAAAAAGGATTGTGGCTTTGGCGTCGCCTGCGCTAAAAAGAGAATTTTACTGCCTAAACAATATTGGCTTCCTTCACACTCTTGATACAACATTTCAGAGCGACAAAGTGAAACTAAATATTTATGTAAGCGACTTTTTGAAAGCGAACAGGCTTTTGCAATATCTGACGATCGGGCAATACCTCCATTCGAAGCAATAAATTCAAGAATAGTAATAGCAATATCAACCGAGTTAACTCCTTGAGAATTCTGCATTTATTTTTCCCACACCTATTCGTTATTTACTTTTTTTTATGACGATATCTCATTATTCTTTTTTAGTCATTTTTACTAGTTTATTTCACTGAAACCTTATTTTAAATAGGGCTTTTTAATCATTTTCTATCGATTATTTTCTTTGTCTGTTTTTAGATGATCTACCTCAATGTTAACTATATATGAATTGAGTTTATATATAGTTAACTTTTCTTGTGCGTGAGAATGTCTATGTCTAAAAATCAAAAATGGGAATTAAATAGAAGAGCATTGTTAAAAGGAATGGGTGCCATTGGTGTGGCAGCTCTTTCCCCTAACGTGTTCAGTCTAGCTAATGAAAATAAACCCATATTTAACCAGAAACCACGGATCAAACTATCCGAATATAAAACCTTTCGTTCAACCTGTGCGATGGAATGTTTACACTGCAACCTAACAGCTTTTACACATAAAGGACAACTCATCAAAATTGAAGCCACCGAAGGCTTTAATGTGAAATGCTGTTTGCGTGGCATGAGTCGAACTAAATGGGTATATCATAAAGATCGTCTAACGACACCTTTATTACGTGTTGGTGAAAAAGGAAAAGCAGAGTTCAAACCCATTAGTTGGGATGAAGCGCTCGATCTCATTGAAAAAAATATTAGAGAAACCATTGATAAGTTTGGTAATGAGGGACTGTTTATCTCCACTCATGCGGGCAATATGGACTCAATTAAAAATGATATGGGTAAGGCCTTTTTTGATTACTTAGGCGGTTCAACAAAACAAGCTGGCTCTCTTTGTTGCTCTGCGGTAACCGCGGCGATGATCCCAATGGTCGGCCTACGTTATGCTGATACACGTGATACTGTAAAAGACAGTCGCTATATTCTTTGCTGGGGGAATAATCCGGCTGTCACCATGCAAGCCTATTTTAAAAACTACAATCAAGCTCGCCGAAATGGTGCCAGAATGGTGGTTATTGATCCTCGCTTTAATGAAACTGCGGCTAAAGCCGATGAGTGGATCTCTATCATTCCTGGTACTGATACGGCACTTGCATTAGGTATGATAAAAATTATCATTGAAGAAAATCTCACTGATAAACCTTTTTTACGTGCGCATACGGGTGCTGTTTACCTTGTTAACTCACAACAAAAACTATTACGTCAATCTGATGATGATCAAGATAGTTATCTAGTTTTTGATACTTTAAGTCAGCAACTTGTTCACCATGACACACCGAATATTATCCCTGCGTTAACGCATGATGAACTACCTGCTAACGCTGATTATGTGACTGTCTTTGAGCAGATTTATCAACAAGCACAACCTTGGACTGTCGAAAAAACCAGTCAAGAAACGGATATCCCGAAAGAAACGATTATTCGTTTAGCGCGTGATTATGCCACGACTAAACCCGCGATGATTGTGCAAAATATGTCCGGTGCTCAACGAACAGAATTCGGTGCTTATGTTGCTGCTAGCCAGTTTTATCTCGCCTTATTAACCGGCAATATCGGTAAAAAAGGCGCTGGAATTTGTGATGCTGGTGGTGCTCGTCAAATGGCGAAATTTAGTCCAATTATTCCACCAGCACCTAATACAAAACCCATCAAGCCTATCCCTGTTGCAAAAGTCGGTGATTGGATTGTCAATGAAAGACCACACCCAATTAATTTTTGGTGGATCATGACCATGGGTGTGATGACGCAACTTCCTAACACTAATATGGTGCGTAATGCACTGAAAAAAGTGCCTTTTGTTGTTGTCGCTGATAACTTGATGTCATCCACTGCACTTTATGCCGATCTTGTACTCCCTGTTACCACTATTTTTGAAGATACTAGTTTAATGGCTGGCGTTCGTAGTCAATATGTACAATTAATGGAAAAAGCAGTTGAGCCACCAGGAGAAGCAAAACCTGATTATTGGATCTTTGCTCGTCTAGCCGAACGTTTTGGATTTGGTGACGTGTTCAACCAACCTATTGAACACTATATTGATGCTTGTCTTGAAGGCTCCGGCATTACTCGTGAAATGTTAGAAAAAGGCCCAGTGCGTCCAGTTGAAGGCGATTGGATCCCCTTTAAAGAGGGTGTTTTCCGTACTTCAACGAAAAAAGCACACTTCTTTATTGAAGAGTGGCAGGATAAAAACTTCTCTCCTATTGTCACCTATTATCCCGTAAAAGAATCGACAAAAGGCTCACCTGAACTCGCTAAAAAATATCCACTGATGGCAGTACAACGCAAACTCGCTCGTAGTGTTCACTCTAGCCATGGTATGAATGAGTGGATCTTAGAAGTGCAGCGTAATCAACCTAATATTCTTATCCATCCTAATGATGCCTTAGCCAGAGGAATCAAAGACGGTGAATGGGCTATCGCGTTTAATGATCGAGGAGAGCACCGCGCAATTGCCGTTGTGACCACGCATATTAAGCAAGGCGTTGTTTCATTAGATAATGGATGGTGGGAACAACAAGGCGGAAGCAGTAGCCATGTCACCAATGACCACGTTGAACCTTTAGGTAATGGTCATTGCTGTAATAGTACCTTGGTTAACGTAAGACGGGAGGCATGATCATGGCGAAGAAACAGTATGGTTTTCTAATAAATACCAAAGATTGCTATGGGTGCCGAACTTGCTCAATGGCTTGTAAATCTGAAAACGTGACTCCCCCCGGTGTGCTGTGGCGTCGAGTTCGTGAATTCAATGAAGACCAACCCAATGCACAAGCTTTTATTACCATGTCTTGTAATCATTGTGACGATCCACAGTGCCTAAAAGTGTGCCCTGCTGACACTTATACTAAACGTGAAGATGGTATTGTCGTGCAAGATCATGACAAATGTATCGGTTGTCAAATGTGCATCATGGCATGCCCTTATAACGCTCCGGTTTACGATCCGGCAGAAGGAAAAACGAGTAAATGCAATATGTGTGCAGATAGACTTGATGAAGGCCTGAAGCCCCGTTGTGTTGAATCTTGCCCTACTGGCGCCATTGAGTTTGGTGAAATTGAAGATCTACGTAAAAAACACACGACAAATTGGGCTTTATTAGAAAAACGCTATGGTGTACCCGATCACACCATTAGTCATCCTAATATTGTCATTATTGGTATGGAGGATTAATCATGCATGATTATCAACTGCCGTTAGTCCTGTTTACGGTTATGAGTCAATGGGGGATTGGTGCGGTCTTGGCACTTTCACTGTATCAATGGCAAAACCAAACTCAAAACGGTGCAATGTTAAGCTCCAAAGCATTACGAACAACCATTGCACTAATTTGGCTGATTGAAGTTGTGGGTTCATCAATGTCGATGGGACACTTAGGTGATCCACTTGGTGCTTATCGTTCTGTATTAGGTATTGCGCATTCTTGGTTAAGTCGCGAAGCAATTGCCTTTGTGATGTTAAATGGCTTAATTTCATTATGGGCGCTAGCCACTTGGGTACAACCTCATGCTATTCGCCGTAATAGTCTGCTTGGGTTGTTTTGTGGCGTAATGGGTTTACCTGTTATTTTAGTGACAGCACAAATCTATTACCAAATGCAGACTCACCCTCTTTGGCATACACCGGCAACACAAATGAGTTTTATTGGCACAGCGTTATTGCTTGGTTTTGGCTCGATGATACCTTGGTTGCGTTTACAAGGTAAAACCATTAGTAACTCATTAAAAGTAGGAGCCTTAGTTGGTACATTATTAGTTCTTGTCGGCTTGGTTATGAGAACACAAGTGCCCGGAGCAGATGTTGCAAGTCTATTATTATGGTGGCAAGTGATTGCTAGTCTGATTATTGGTATCTGTATTATTACTTTGTCTCACAGCACGTCATTTACCAAAATCTCGCTCTCTATTGCCGCCATTTTGATACTATTTAGTGGCGAAATCACGGGAAGAATGCTGTTTTATGGCAATGTAATGGCGCAAGCGCCTTGGTTCTAAATAGTTTATCTCTGAGTTAAATAGCCACATTAACATGCTTATTTAACTCAGATTCATCCCCTATGTTTCACTTGATACTTTTTATTTACCCTAACGCTACCTTTAATTTTACCCCGAATTTATTCGGGGTATTTTTTATCTCACTAATATCATTATATTTTACTTTAACTCACACTCTTTTTGTTTTTGATGAAATAATCATCTAGCTATCTTTATCAATAATAGGCAAAATTAGCATCAAAGATTTAATACAATTCCCTGTTTACTATTAAAAAAGAGAGCACTTCACCATGACTGGATTAATTATTACCATCGCGTTATTGGGTCTTATTTTTTATTATTACAACCGTATTATCTCTATGCGTGAAGCGGTGATCTCAAGTGAAACTGAAATCTCAGTACAATTAGATCGTCGTGGCAAAGTGTTTGATAGTTTATTAGCCACTGTCAAAAAATACCTCAGCCATGAATCCGAAGTCTTTACTAAAATTACTGAATTAAGAACACAAGCCCAAAGTGCAAATGGCAAAGAAGCCAAAGCGGCTGAAGATGAATTATCAAAAATTGTATCGAGTGGTGCCATTAATGTTGCGGTTGAAAATTACCCTGAATTAAAATCCGACACCATTATGGCAAATTTACAAGAAGAGATTGTTTCAACGGAAAATAAACTCTCTTTTGCAAAACGCGGTTATAACCGTACTTTAGAACAATATCGCGCTTTTATTGCCGCTATTCCCGCGGTGTTTATCGTCAAAATTTTCCCAAGTCTGGTTATTGATAAAGAGTACTGGCGCTTGGATGAAGAAACAATTAAAACAGAAGAAGCCCGTCGCATTAATTTTGATTAATTTTAGCGTAATAAAAAGAGATTTGTTCTTTCTAGATTGATAAAAACAGCACTTAACGGTGCTGTTTGGAGTCACTAATGGATTTCAGAAATGTTCTACGAAAAAATGCTATTCGAACTCGTTTGGTTATAGCAACTTATTTATTATTAATGCTCATCATTGGTTTACTAGTGGATACCGCTATTGGGGCAAATCCCGACTTAAATCTAACCGATAATATGTTGGCATTTCTGACTTTCCAGTCTCTCCCCATTGCTTCACTGATTATTTTAGCCATCTCGATTTTATTGCTTCTTTTTATCCACTTTAAAGGGCACAAAATCATGCTAACAGGGATGAATGCACGATTAATTAGTCCAGATGATACTTTAAATGCACAAGAGCGCCAATTGCTTAATATTGTTGAAGAGCTTAGTTTAAGTGCAACACTAGGCTATATACCCAAACTCTATCTTCTTGATACACCAGAAGCCAATGCCTTTGCTGCCGGTTGGTCTGAGAAAAATGCTTTTATTGGTATCACAACAGGGTTGCTCAATCGCCTGAATCGTCAAGAAGTGCAAGCCGTATTAGCGCATGAAACAGGGCATATTATTCATGGTGATTCACGATTAACATTATATGTCGGTATACTCGCTAACGTTATTTTAACGGTCACGAATATCTTTGGTAGCCGTTTGTATATTGCGTCTAGTAGCCGAGGGGGTAAAAGCAATGATGCTGCAAGCAAAGCACGACTGATTTTAATTATTTTAAACTTTGTTTTACCGATCATTACACAAGTGCTCTATTTCTATTTATCTCGTACTCGTGAATATATGGCTGATGCAGTAGCCGTTGATTTAACTCAAGATAATCAAGCGATGATTAATGCATTAAAGAAAATTTCAGCACAACATGACACTGAAAATTTTGAAGATGGTTCAACAGGACGAGCTTATCGCAAAGCGGCCTTTATTTTTAATAAAGGAGATTCTATTTTTTCAACTCACCCATCCATTGAAAATAGAATTGCAGTACTTGAAGGTAAAAAGACTTTTTGATCCGTATTGATACAATGCAGTAAAAAGAAAAAAGCGTTTACACCTGTTTATTAAAACGGTTAAACGCTTTTTTAATGCTTATTTCTTAGCGACAATCCAATTAACGCTGTTTTTCACCGTGATGAAAAATAGCCGTGCGTAAACGCTCTTGTTGCTCATAACGCAGTGGATATTCAATCGTTTTATCTTTGCCTAATTCAACTAAAAGTTCATTCATGGTTTCAATACTCGTTGTTGCAATAGCATCATCAACCTGTTTAACCACTTCATCATAATGAGACATGATTAATCCCCTTTCTTCATAAAATTCTTAATCGCTATCATATTACAAGTAAGGGGATTTCTGTATTTTTAGTCACACAAAGTGTAATTAAATTGAGTTAAGTGGTTTATTCTTTGTCTCTTTACCTAATAACATCACTGCCAATATCCCAATCACAATAGAAAAGCTGAAAATAAGAAATATAGAACTTATTTCAAATTGATATTGGACTAAATATCCTACCATTAAAGGCCCTAATATTCCGCCAATACGCCCAATTGCTGTTGCTGTTCCTGCACCTGTTGCGCGTATTCCATCAGGGTATTGCTCTGGTGTATAAGCATATAAGGCTCCCCAAGCTCCTAAATTAAAGAATGACAACAACATGCCAAACACAAGTAACGTTGTCGTGGTCTCTGCCACACTAAAATAATAGGCACTCACGGCGGTTCCTGCTAAATACGAGACTAACACAAACTTTCGCCCATAGCGTTCAATTAACCACGCAGCGGTAAAATAACCAGGTAGCTGAGCTAAGGTCATAATAAGTACATATTGAAAGCTTTTAATTAAACTAAAGCCTTTTAACATAGCCACACTTGGTAGCCATAAGAAAATACCGTAATAAGAGAAAACAACACAGAACCATAAGATCCACAGCATTAGCGTTGAACGTCGATACTGGGGTGACCAAATTAATGCCATTGATTGGCGAATCGATAAACGTGTTTTTTTCTGTGAAATATGAGATGAGGTTGGTTCAGGTAATTTTGATCGTAAATAAAGAGCATATACCGCAGGTAATGCACTTAATAACATCGCCATACGCCAGCCATAATCAGGAATAATAAAATAAGCAATCAAAGCCGCAATTAACCAACCGACAGCCCAAAAACTCTCTAATAAAACAACAATACGGCCTCGCTCATGCGTTTCAACACTTTCACTGACAAGTGTAGAAGCAACGGGTAATTCCCCACCTAATCCCATTCCAATAAAGAAACGTAAAACAAGGACAACCATCAAAGAGCTTGCTAATGCAGTTAAGCCACACCCTAAGCTAAACAGCAATAAAGTAAAGATAAAGACGGGTTTTCGCCCTTTTCTATCGGCAATAATGCCAAACACGAAAGCGCCAACCGCCATTCCAATTGAATTTACACTGCCAATCCAACCTAATTGTGATGCTGTTAATCCCCAATCTTCTTTTAATGCGGTGAGCAAAAAAGCAAGTAGCCCCACATCCATTGCATCAAAAGTCCAGCCCATACCAGCGATACATAAAAGCTTATTACGAGAGATTGCCTCAGGCGCTTTGCCTGTTTGGCTTGCCGTTGTCATTACATATCCTTTCTATCCCCTATCAAAGTGTTTAGTATACTAAACAAGAAAAACCATTTTGTTAATAGCAAAGTATTAAATTAAAGAAAAATTAACATTTATGCTGAAAAAATGGCTAAAAAAAATCGGTATCTCTAAATAAGACACCGATTTCCAACTTTTATCACTTTCTATTTTGCTTTTTGATTAGCTTCTTAAACCACGGCCTTTTTCAATTAAATACCATGCAATAACGTAAAACACGGCAATGAAAAGACACAAAACACTAATCGTTACGGTTAAAGAGACATCCGTAATGCCCAGAAAACCATAACGAAAACCACTAATCATATACACAATAGGGTTTAATTTAGACACGCCTTGCCAAAATTCAGGTAAGAGTGAAAGTGAATAAAACACCCCTCCTAAATAAGTTAATGGTGTTAAAACAAACGTTGGGATAATACTGATATCATCAAAGGTTTTCGCAAAAATTGCATTTAATAATCCTGCGAGAGAAAAAACAATGGAAGTCATCAGTAATGTCACCACCACCATTGTCCAAGAATGCATTTCTAATGGCACAAAAAACAGTGAAACTAAAGTCACTAAGATACCAACACAAATACCACGAGCAACACCACCCCCAACAAAACCGGCAATAACAACATGCGTGGGCACAGGCGAAACTAATAACTCTTCAATACTACGCTGAAACTTGGCGCCAAAAAATGAAGAGGAAACATTGGCATAAGAGTTTGTTATTACGGCCATCATAATCAGGCCAGGAACAATAAACTGCATATAATCAACCCCCCCCATATCGCCAATTCGTTTACCAATTAGGTTACCGAAAATAACGAAATAGAGAGACATGGTTATCACAGGTGGAATTAATGTTTGCACCCAAATACGACCAAAACGGGTGACTTCTTTAATCCAAATTGTTTTGAGGGCTACCCAATACAGCTGAATCATTCCCTCTCTCCTTCTACTGTATGCTCTTCATTAACCAAATGAACAAATAATTCTTCTAGGCGATTGGCTTTATTTCTCATACTTAACACTTGAATGCCTTGTGCATTAAGTTGAGCAAAAACACTGTTTAAGCCTTGTTCTCTTTTAACATCGACTTCTAATGTTGAAGTATCCATTAATCGATATTGATAATTTTGTAATTCAGGTAATGGACTTTTTGGCGCGAGATCTAAAATAAAAGTTTCAGACTCTAATTTACTTAATAGATTTTTCATACTGGTATTTTCAACTAATTCACCACGTTGAATAATACCGATATTCCGGCACAACATTTCTGCTTCTTCTAAATAGTGCGTCGTTAAAATAATCGTTGTCCCTTCAGCATTTAGTTGTTTTAAAAACGTCCACATTGAGCGACGTAATTCAATATCAACACCAGCGGTTGGCTCATCGAGAATAAGTAATTTTGGCTGATGCATTAATGCACGAGCAATCATTAAACGGCGCTTCATTCCTCCAGATAAAAAACGAGCTCTATCATCACGTTTTTCCCATAAATCTAACTGGGTTAAATAAGTTTCAGCACGCTCTAATGCTAATTTACGTGGAACACCATAATAACCAGCTTGATTGAGGACTATTTGTAATACGGTTTCAAAAGGATTGAAATTGAATTCTTGTGGCACTAATCCTAGCTGGCGTTTTGCATTAACCATATCGGTATCGGTGTCATAGCCAAAGACGTTGACTTTGCCACTGCTTTTATTAACTAAAGAGCTGATAATACCAATAGTGGTCGATTTTCCTGCACCATTTGGGCCTAATAAAGCATAAAAATCACCCGCTTCAACGGTTAGATTAATTCCTTTTAGCGCTTTTACGCCATTGTGATAAGTTTTCGTTAACTCCGTTAACTCCAATGCATACGTCATAAGTGGGAATTACCTTTTATCAACAGCATTATTCAGCATTAACTGAGCTGAAATCAGAAAGTAGCTATTCAACTAAGTCTTACTAATGCTACGTATTGCTCACACGCTTCGAATTAGAAAATAAACTTAGTTCAATAAAATCAAAATGGAATAAGATATTCTAGAGAAAATCGGGCCGTAAATAAACCGTTTTAGAGCTCATGACACAAATGAATAAATAAATTTATTTTAACTATTACAGTTAATAAAAATAAATTTCAGTGTAAGCAAAAATAAACGGCTAAGATACTCTGTACTGTTATTTCTTGCTTATATTCCTAATGTCTTAATCCATTCATCCCTTGATGCAATCATTTAGCCTAACTGATAGCAATAAAATTATTGCCCTTGTTCCTCAATCTGACTGATAGATATCATCTCGCTATTTATCGCTCCCAATCAATGATGATTATAGATTTGCATATCAATTTGCTCACCATAGTAAAAACAGCTAAAAACATAAACATAAGATTTATTTATATAATGTTTATGGAAATTGTTTTTCGAATAAGACAATGACAAGATTAACAAACAGTTATCTTTTTATACATTTGATTTACATCAAAGAATGTATTGATAAATTCATTAAACAAATGCTATAAAAAGATCTATCTTATTTGAAAGCGAAAAAATATAGACAATTATCTGTCAATTGGCTTTAAAAAGCCCTCTGATTAATTCAAAAGTAATGGTATAAAAATACCCTTTCTTAATGGATCTCTCGCATCCAACAATAACACAAGAGCTATTTCGTGTTGGCGTACTGTCAGCGCAAATGGTGGGAAACCGAATTTACAGGCAGTCACGTCATGATGAGAAAAATTGAAGAACTGTTAGCCAATAACAAGCAATGGTCAGAATCTGTTACTGAAGAAAACCCTCAGTTTTTTAAAGATCTCTGTAAAGGTCAAAAGCCTCATTTTTTATGGATTGGTTGCTCAGACAGCCGCGTTCCAGCAGAAAAATTGATCAATGCAGCACCGGGTGACTTATTTGTTCACCGTAATGTAGCAAACTTAGTCATCCATACCGATTTAAACTGCCTTTCAGTGATCCAATATGCGGTTGATGTATTACAAGTTGAGCATATTATTGTCTGTGGACACTATGGCTGTGGTGGCATTGAAGCGGCCATTGAAGGAACTGAATTAGGACTTATCAATAACTGGTTACTGCATATCCGCGATATTTGGTACAAGCACAGCTCAATGTTAGGTGAACTTGCCCCACAAGATAGGTTAAACCTACTTTGTGAACTCAACGTTATCGAACAAGTGTATAACCTCGGTCACTCTACTATAATGCAAGCCGCGTGGAAACGTGGGCAAAAAGTGATGATCCACGGCTGGGTTTATGGTTTAAATAATGGTGAATTGCACGATCTCGATGTCACCTCAGATAGCCGTGAAAAGCTTGAACTTTCTTATCGTCAAGCAATGGCAAAATTAAGTCATCCACGTTAATAAACACATTCTATTCAATAAAAAACCCGCCTAAAGCGGGTTTTTTCACTTCTATTTTAAGTCAACAAATAATTACTCATCTAATAATGTTACATGCCCAATATAAGGCAGATGGCGATAACGCTGTGCGTAATCAATACCGTAACCAATAACGAATTTATCTTCGATGGAATAACCAATCCACTCAACGGGTACATCTACTTCACGGCGAGAGGGTTTATCCAACAGAGTACAGATAGAAATAGAAGCAGGCTCACGTAAGCTTAAAATCTCTTTAACGCGGTTTAAGGTATTACCTGAGTCAATGATATCTTCAACAATCAGAACATCTTTACCACGGATATCTTCATCGAGATCTTTAATGATTTTAACGTCACGCGTTGACGTCATCCCATTACCGTAACTTGATACAGTCATAAAATCGACTTCATGGTTCACGTCAATTTCACGGCATAAATCTGCCATAAAAATAAAAGAACCTTTTAACAAGCCGATTAAGACAAGATCATGTTGACCTTGACGTGGGCGGTAATGTTCTGTGATTTCACGACCTAGCTCAGCAATACGCTGTTTGATCTCTTCTTCAGAGATCATGACATCAACAATATGTTTCATGATTAATTTCGATTGGGTTAACGGGGAAAGCAAACGATTGTACCAGAACTTCCCTCATCATGCGATGATCTGATTTAATGAAAATAAAGGCACAAAATATTAATCTTGTGCTCTTTATCAATTTATCTTACTGATATTAATAATTTTTATAGTGATAGATTATTTACTCACGGTAAATCCTGCCATCATCCCCGTATCTTCATGTTCTAATAAATGGCAGTGTGCCATAAATGGGTGCTGTTTTGTCGCTAAATGGTCAAACTTTGCAAGAATTTCGCTAAGTTGTCCTTCAACTTTCACAATATCTTTCCAACCTTGGCGATGCTTCTCTGGTGCTCTACCATTTTCAGATAAAATACGAAATTGTGTACCATGAACATGGAATGGATGTAGCATCATGTCACCACGACCAGAAACAACCCAACGCTCATAAACGCCTTGTTTCACATCAAATGCAGGTTCAGTCATTGAGAATGGAATACCATTGATACTATTGGCATTATAGATATCTAAATCACCATTTCCATGACCGCAATTCATCCCACCGCCCATCATGCCACTGCCGTTACCTTGTCGCATATGACTCATCCCATGATGAATGCCCGCTAATGCTTTATCACCATAACGTTCTGTTAATAGCATCATACCTTGCATATCTAAACGCATATCCATACGTAAATGTAATGTCCGCGTTGAAAGATTGCTGAGTGTTGGTAATGCTGGAATAAGTGCTAATTGCTCAGGTAATAAGCCTTGCCCTTTTTCTGCTGATGGTAATAAACGCAACACAGGGAGTACATTGTCAAATGGCGCTAAAACCATCCCCATTTGGCGTACGGGTAAAGTAACAATATCAAAATCACGCCCATCAGACGTATCCACTAAAACTTCAAAGCGCTCACCCATTAAAATCGGCAATTCAGTCACTTTGACAGGTTCCGCTAACAACCCTCCATCGCTAGCAATAACATACATTGGTCTACCATCACTTGTGGCAAGGTTTAAACTTCGCGCATTACAACCATTTAAGAAGCGTAATCTGATCCAGCCTTTTGGCACAATATGTTGTGGTTGAATTGCACCGTTAGTTAACATCATATCGCCAAACCAACCAATTGCAGCACTCATAACATCGAGTTGATAATCGATTTGTCCATCACTGTCTAAACGCTTGTCTTGTAAAATAACGGGCAAATCATCAACACCCCAGCGATTTGGCAATTTACGGCTTGCGGTTTCATCATCTTCAATAATGACCAATCCGCCTAATCCCATAGCGACTTGTTGTCCCGTAACGCCATGAGTATGAGGGTGGAACCAGCACGTAGATTCTGCTTGATTTGGTGTAAAAGTGACTGTACGAGATTTCCCAGGTTCAATCATTGCTTGTGGGCCACCGTCTTCTTCACCGCTAATTTCAAGACCATGCCAATGAACCGTTGTCGTTTCTGGCAATTTATTATTGATATTAATAGTGACTGGTTGGCCTCGTTTAAGTTTCAGAGCGGGACCTAATAAACTGCCGTTATAACCCCATGTGGTTGTGCTTGCATTGGGAATAAATTGGGAAACACCTTGTTGAATATTAAGAACAATCTTTTGTTGAGCATCAGGCGTAATTTGAGGTGGAATAGCCAATGAAGGCGTGTTACTTTGGGCGAACGCAAAACGACTCCAGCTCGGCAATAATGTTACAGCACTCAATGTTGCGCCTAATTTTAAAAATTCACGACGTTGCATAATATATTCCTTTGAATAAAAACAAGTTATTCTGTCTTTATTGAGATAAGACGAATAAAAAAGCCTTGTAACCTATTACCGATGCTAAAGTTTCCCCTTACTGGAAGGTCAATTTAAAACCCAACAAAATAGCGGGTCTTTGCAAAACTTTTAACTACATTAAGCCAAATAACAAAACTTGCTAAATCATCACACAAAGGAACAGCATACCTAATGAAAAAAATGTTCGCCTTGTTCTGCACGTTAACGCTTTCTTTTTTTATGCTCGTTTCTTCAAGTGCAAAAGCATTAACCTATACACAAGCAGAAGACTTGGCAGATTTAACCGCCATCTACCTTTTTTTAAATAAAGATTGTGGTTATGAGCAAATATCAAAATCTAAAATTGAAAGAGCCTTAATGGTCTTTTCTCGTTCGCAACAATGGGATGTTAGTAATTACTCGACATTGCCAATGGGCCAATTAAATGAAGATAGCTACAATGATCTAAAAGGTATTGAAGTATCACACAATAAAAAATGCCAATTGCTAGCTAATAAATCTCTCAGTTTATTAAACTATTAATGCCTCTATTAAGTCACAATTGGATTGATAGAATAAGATAACCTCTTAAAATAGTCTGCTTATTTAATAAAAACACTATCACGCAACTAAATAGAGGTTATCAAAAAAGCTGATTTGCTTTCCTACTCTTTATTCTTCTTTGTGCTAGCTATCTTTCTTCTGTCTATATTCATTCCAATACAGAGCGATAGAAGGAATACTTTGAATAATCAGCATTCTAAAAATATGATTCGACATCACAAAAGCAGCATCTACATTCATCGTTATTGCAGCAAAGGTCATGGCTTCCATACTTCCCGGCGCCCATGCTAATACTAATGTTGCCCAAGGCACTCCCGTTAAATAGGCAGCCCCATACGCTACAATCACCGTTAAAATCACATTAATAATAACAACTTGTACAGAAGAAAAAGCATTTTTAATTAGTGATGAAAGTGGAAAAACAACAAAGTGCGCACCAATATTCATACCAATTAAAACCATGCTCAACTCATTAAGTAACATAGGAAAAGCAATAGGTTCGCTGACAAACGATTGAACTAATATCGCACTGCCTAATGAAGTCAACATAAAAGGAGCTGGAAATCGGATTTTCTGCAATAAAAGCCCCGCACCTAGCCCTAAAGCCACAATCAATAATAACCACAACAATGAAATCAACGTCATTTCGGGTATAGCAAACTCAGGCATATTGGCTTTATCTGCTCCAACAATAAAACCCGCCATAATAATCAGCACCATTAAACGGATGGTATGAGAAATAACGATTTTTTGAGGAGGTGTTTTCGTATGATCAGTTAATGCTAGAATAGCAGCCATCGCGCCGGGCACAGCACCAAGCATTGACTCTTCTTTCGTCCAACCAATATGACGATAGAACCAAAAATAACTAACAAAAAACTGAATAGCTAAACAAACAACAAGAGTGAGTAATAAAATCATTAAATTATCAGCACTACCTAAATGAACTTGGTTAAACATTAAACCAACCGAGGTTCCTAAAGTAAGCTGAATAAAGGTTAATGTATGCTTAGGAACCGCAAGCTCCCATTTAAAGCGATAAGCGATAATAACGACAATAATTGGCCCAAACATCAGTGCCATGGGTAAACCTGAAAGGGTAAGAACACCGCCTATTAATGCACAAAATAGAATACCAGGCAGAGTTTTTAAAAACGACATGTTGTGTTATCCAGTTTTTTAATTATTGTTTTATCCTAGCATTTATATAAATATTTAATAACCAAATAGTGATAATGTAATTATTATTTTTATTAATATTAAGAGCCAATTATGTCGTTAAAAATTACCACAAATCCAACACCGAATGAGATCAATGAAATTTATGAAGGATTGCTAACCCACAATCTTCATTATATTCAGATGGAGCAATACACTCCACTTGCTGTTTTTAAAGAAGAGAACGGTAAAAAAATAGGTGGGATCACGGGGGATATTTTAGGAAATTGGCTACGGATCCGCTATTTATGGGTAGATAAAGCCTATCGTGGACAAAACATAGGTACAGAATTACTGCAAACAATGGAAAACACAGCAAAAGAGAAAGGCGCCAAATATGCTGAGGTCGATACCTTTAGCTTTCAAGCCCTGCCTTTTTACCAAAAGCAGGGATTTGAGATATTTGGCACGTTAGAAAATTATCCGATTAGTGATAAAAAATATTATTTAAGGAAATATTTTTGATTATCACTGGTTTTTTATCATTACCTTCAATAAGCTCCTTAATATCTGAAAGTACATTATCAATCGACCTATTGATAGCATTGTATCTTTCTTTTGATTTACTTTTTGAAAGCTCGCTGTTTGTTTTTGAATCACTATTTGATACTACTTTATTATTTGATGCTACTTTATTATTAATACGAATACGCCTTCCCAACGTTGGTATATATTCATCTATTTATTTAATCTTATTATTAGTTAATACAGTGTTTTTTTTCCCTTTTACCTCAGAAAAATCATCCGTTAGTTTAGATTCTGATTCTTTAACTAGTTTATCAAATAATTCTATAGCAACATTCAGCATTTCTTTTCTTAAAACGATTTTAGACGTATTTATTTTATTAAAAACACGACTCAATAATGTTTTTATTTCAGATTTTGTTGAATCACTACCACGAGATGGCGTTATTATATTGATAATATTCTCAAATGCATCAGAAATATCCTCTGTTGAACGCTGAATTTCAGGATAAAAGTTATTGATGTTACCTAATCCAGAAGCGTAATCAGGTTTAATTGACACTAGTTGTTGTTGAATAGAATAAATAGTCTTTGAAAAAATCTCCATATTTTCTACTGAGACCAATAATTTTTTTTCTTCTACTATTGGTGATTCAAGAGTTTCCGTAATAACATCACTCAAAACAGAAAGTTTATCCAACATATTTTTGATAGCATCATTGAATTGACTATAATTAGATATATCCCTATTCTTTAATTCAGTGCTGAATTCTTTCAAAATGGAATCTAAGCCTTCAATCTCAAAAAAAACCTCTCCATCATGAGATTTTTCATTAGAATAAACAGCATTATTGTTATAACTATCTACATCTTGAATATCAGTATTTGTACCCTCACTTTGAGTTATTTTTTCATTTTCATTTTCAGTATTTGTACCTACACTTTGAGTTATTTTTTCATTTTCATTTTCAGTATTTGTACCTACACTTTGAGTTATTTTTTCATTTTCAGTATTTGTACCTACACTTTGAGTTGTTATTTTTCTTTCACTCCCATAAAACTCATTCATGTACTCTTTAATCCAAGTATTCTTAGTATTAAAATAAGAAATATTCACTCCAGAGTCATGATATTCTTCATTAAGTATTGTATGCATTATATCATGTAATTTATCAGAGATATTTTGATCAAAAAGATTATTCAATATATCTGGGTGACTCTCTGAGATGGAAACTAAGAAATTAATTTTAGAAAGAAATTTCTCTTTCTCATTATTGGAGGAAAAATTAGCTAAAATGCTCTTATTTTCTTTTAAAAAAAAGGTTTCATAATGATAAGTGTCTATTACTTCACTATATATTTTTTTAACATCACTTTCTTTTACTCTTGAAATTCTTTCTTCAAAGATATTTTTAAATACATCAGCAAGTTGCTCATCACTAGGATTTCCAGATTGTTGGCAAAAAGACTCTGCTCTTTTTAACTCATTTAAGTAGTTAAAAAAACTATATCTATCGTTGAAGGATACATTCTCATTTTCTATTAAAGATAAAAAATGATCTACTTTTCTTTCCTCTATTATTAATTTATTTTTTAAATCAATAGCGCTTTCTAAATTTTTTTCTAATTCTATTCTATTACTTTTTAAAAAATTTTTTATTATTTTTCCTATTTTTTCATCATTATCTATTTTACTTTTAAAACTCTCATTGTTATTTATTAATTCCTTTAATTTTTCAGGATCATTTAAAATCAATTCCAACTCTTTTTCGTTATGTATAAATTCATTAAATATATCATTATTAAGTAATGTTAACTTTAAATTTTCTCTATTTATTATCAATGAATCCAATTCATTGCCTTTATTTTTTAACTCCTTTGAATTTTCATTTTGAAGTTCAAAACATTCATTAAATCTGCTATTTAGAATATTCATTTCATCTGTATATCTAACAATATTTCCTTTTCTATTTTCTATTCCCATTCTCCCGCTTTGACTCATCATTAATAGCGTAGAAAATTTTCTCATTGCATTAAATACTTTCTTGACAAAGTTAAACTTTGTCGTTGTGTTAGATATATTTTTTATATTTTTTATATTTTTCGTAATAGTTAATTTATCGTTATCAAAAACAACACGACTAGTTGAAAACGAAATTCTTGCATCAAAACTCTTCAATCCATTTACATTCATAATTTTCACCTAAATACTTAATTAAACTATTTATCACTCATTTTATTCTTCTCCTTTTTTTATGTTTATAAAAATCACACAATAGTAATCAGTTAACCACTTTTAATAAAAATACGACATATTATAAAACTAAAAAAATATAAATAAAAAAAGATATCAATAAATGATATCTTTTTTTAAAAAAATTTATTTATTCTTTATTAATGACTAATCATTATACTTAAAAAATACTACTCTTTTAAATCGTTATACACGGTCGCTCTTGAAACACCAAGGTATTGTGCGGTAATTTCCATTGCCTTACGCAGTGAAAGATAACCTTCATCCTGTAAACACAGTAGCAATTCGCGTCGTTGATGCGGTTTTAATGCTCTTGGAGTGACCGAATAAGTCGCAGAAAACTCATCAATACGTTTTTTCAGCGAATCTTCAGTCACTGAACTAAAGGTTTCAATAATGTCATTACCTTCTTCAAGGGTCGCAAATTGGTTAAGTACCATTTGTAATCCTTTGATCATTGAAATATCAATATTTAAACATAACGCTGCGACATAATTGCCTTGCTTATCTTTAATACCGATAGAAGTACTTTTTGCTGTTCTACCATCAGGGAACTGATTGGGATAATTAGCCACTATTTGAGGGAAATCTGACGATTCAATACGCGCCATTCCCAGCTCAGTTGCTCTGTCCCCAACTTTTCTACCTGATAGGTTATTTTCAATGACCATAATGGTATTTTCACTATCGGTTAGATCATGAAGTACAACTTCACAAAAAGGCGATAATGTTTTACCAATGCCTTGTGCAATAAATTGTAGTTGTTCTACCAGCCACTCTTGGTCTTCTGTTTTGTGTGACATAACGATCCCTGCAATAGCTAAAACGTAAATGATTTATACAATTTTAACCGATTTATTCAAATAATTAATCGTTATCTGCGGGATAATCAGATTTTGCCTGATTTAGGATAGCTTTTGCCATCCATTGAGTCATATCAATAACCTGTTGATCATCCATTTTCCAGATATCTTTCATTACTAAAAAGACTTCAGAACCATAAATCAAAGAGAATGATTTAATCACTTTATCCCACATTTCTTGAGGATAATGTGCTTTTAAAGGCTCAATTACTTTGAGTAGGATCTCTTTACGATGACCGCGAATAAATCGTTTTTCTGCGTATTCACTCGATTGTCTCTCTTTTGCCCATTGCTGTAATGAAACTTGTAATGCACCACGCAGTGCACCTTCATGTTTAAACATTTGTGGGTAGGCAAGATCGAGCAATTTAGTAATACGCTGTTGCGTATTATCTTCAGGAGTTGGCGTCCATGCAATGATCGGTGCTAAACTTGCATCAACTGTAGCACTAATTAAATCACTTTGTGTGGGAAAATAACGATATGCGGTTGCTCTCGAAACACCTGCATGTGCCGCTAATTCCGACACTGTCGGTAACATCCCTTGCTCGAAAAGCCCCAACGCTGTTGTCACCAATAATTGATGGGTCCTTTTTCGTGTACCGGACATTGCATCCGTTTCATCACTGTAACTCATAAAAAATCCTTCGTTATTTCTACTTTTTTATATGTCTGACTTATATATGCCTAGCTTACCTTAAGCTAAATACTCACAAAACTTGACGTTTACTTTAGGTGATTAATCACACCTTATCGACCTTTAGCGTACAAAAAATAAAAATTATGAGACAGGTGTCTCAAAATGGTGCTATGATAAATGAAACTCAAGTCTCATTATGATTATAATCTATTCGTCGATAATCATAAAAGGTATGGGAAGGCTTATGAAACAGTATGCTGGTTCTATTTATATTGCCACAACGCTTGATACTAAAAGTGCTGAGATTTTTTATGTCAGTGATTTAATTAAAAAAGCAGGCCTTCCTGTTAAAACAGTTGATTTGACAACAAAACCCACGGCATTAGCAAGAGAAGCTGATGTCACAGCAGCTGAAGTTGCACGCTTTCACCCCAATGGCCCAGAAGTTGTTTTCTGTGGCGACAGAGGGAAAGCAATAGAAGCAATGTCAATCGCATTTGAACACTATTTAACTCACCAAGATGATGTCTTAGCCATTCTTGGGCTAGGCGGATCAGGGGGAACGGCACTGATTACACCAGCAATGCAATCTTTGCCAATTGGTGTACCTAAATTGATGGTATCGACGATGGCGTCTGGCGATATTTCAGGCTATATCGGCGCAAGTGATATCTCAATGATGTACTCCGTTACGGATGTATCCGGCTTAAATCGCATTTCTCGCAAGGTATTAAGAAATGCAGCGAATCAAATCGCTGGTGCTGTTTATTTTTACCAAGAAGAACATGTTGTTGATAAGCCTGCGGTAGCACTAACGATGTTTGGTGTCACCACGCCTTGTGTACAACAACTCACAAAAAAACTTGAAAATAATTATGACTGCCTTGTTTTTCATGCAACAGGAAGTGGCGGTAAAGCCATGGAAAAACTGGCAGACAGTCACCTACTTCATAGTGTGTTAGATCTTACCACAACCGAAGTATGTGATTACTTGTTT
Source organism: Proteus sp. G2626 (assembly GCF_009915985.1). Lineage (NCBI taxonomy): Bacteria > Pseudomonadati > Pseudomonadota > Gammaproteobacteria > Enterobacterales > Morganellaceae > Proteus > Proteus sp. G2626. The sequence continues at coordinate 135,760 of NZ_JAABNH010000009.1, forward strand.
GATGGTGTACTTGCTTGTGATGAAGATCGTTTTGGTGCAATCGCCCGTACTAAAACCCCTTATATCGGTTCTTGCGGTGCATTAGATATGGTGAATTTTGGTCGCCCTTCTAGTGTTCCTGAGAAGTATAAAGGGCGTCAATTTTATCATCATAATGCACAAGTCACCTTAATGCGCACAACACCAGAGGAAAACCGTCAATTGGGTATTTGGATCGCTGAAAAAATGAATCAGTGTGAAGGTCCATTACGGTTTGTATTACCACAGGGCGGTTTTTCTGCTCTGGATATTGAAGGGGGTCCTTTTTGGGATCCAAAAGCAAATCAAGCGTTTTTTGATGCATTTATAACAACATTTAAAGAGACAGAGACTCGTCAATTAGTCATCAGTCCTTATCACATAAACTCAGCTGAGTTTACTCAGCAAATTTATGATTTACACCAGGAACTTATTTGTTAACCACGGAGAAAGAAGAATGACTCATTCACGTGAAACATTACTAAAAAAATTCAACGAAATGATCGCGCGCCATGAACCAATTATTGGTGGTGGTGCAGGCACCGGCCTTTCTGCTAAATGTGAAGAAGCCGGTGGTATAGACCTTATTGTTATTTATAACTCAGGTCGTTACCGTATGGCAGGCCGAGGATCTTTAGCAGGTTTATTAGCTTATGGTAACGCTAATGAAATCGTGATGGATATGGCAAAAGAAGTCTTACCTGTTGTTAAACATACCCCAGTACTTGCAGGAGTAAATGGCACCGATCCATTCTGTAACTTTGATAAGTTTTTAGATGATGTCAAAGCGACAGGATTTGCCGGTGTACAAAATTTCCCAACTGTTGGCTTAATTGACGGTAATTTCCGTGCGAATTTAGAAGAAACGGGTATGGGATATGGGCTTGAAGTGGAGATGATCCGTCTAGCTCACGAAAAAGATCTACTAACCACACCTTACGTCTTTAGTCGTGAAGACGCCATTGCAATGACTGAGGCTGGCGCAGATATTATTGTGCCACATATGGGATTAACTACTGGCGGTAACATTGGTGCAGAAACCGCGCTGACATTAGCGGACTGTGTTCCTTTAATTAATGACTGGGCAAAAGCCGCTAAAGCTGTGCGTTCTGATGTCATTGTGCTTTGTCATGGTGGTCCAATTGCAACGCCAGAAGATGCACAATATATCTTAGATAATTGCCCTGATTGTCACGGCTTCTATGGTGCAAGTTCAATGGAACGTTTACCAACAGAAGTGGCATTAACCGCAACGACCAAAGAATTTAAAAGTATTAAACGCTAATTCAAAATCATCAAGTTTGCCTAAGCGTTAACCTATATTGCCCACATTATGTGGGCAATATTTTATACAGAAAGTACTAATGAAAATTAGACCAATTTTGCAATTAATGTATTTAAATCACCCGCTAAGAAATCAACAGGTGGGATCTCAATAACCGTATATGCACCCGCGCGTTGCTTCATACTAGCTCTTGCCGCTGAGACCATAAATTGAGACGTCAATGCAGGATTGTTAATACGCATTGAATATTCAAATAATTGATTATGCGTTTTACCCGAAACACCTTTATGAGTCATATGAACACCATGCCCAACATCTTTTAAGCTATCGACACAATCGACTTGCTTAACATGGGTTTCATCAGAAGAGAAATAGCTATCAGCTTTAATCGCTTGCTCTACTTGATTAAAATTTGTCCCAGCTTCTAACTCCACGTAAACCATACGACGATGGACACCAGTCCCTAATGGAATAGTCATTGAAAGCGCATCTTTTACACCATCAATAGCTTTGGTTGCTACGCTATGCCCCATGCTCATACCAGGGCCAAAGTTTGTATAAGTGATCCCTTTTGGCGCCATGACTAACATTAAAGTTCGAATGATGGAATCAGAACCCGGATCCCATCCCGCAGAAATAACAGCTACGCGATCATGTTTTTTCGCGACTTCATCTAGTTCTGTTTTCAATGACACGATTTCACTGTGAACATCAAAACTATCTACTGTATTAATGCCTAAACTTAAAATAGATTTAGCTAACTCTTTAATTGCACGTGTCGGTGAACACAAGAGCGCAACATCAACATTACCTAATGTTTTGATATCGTTAGTCACGGTAATATTTTGCAGTTCTTCTGGAATATTATTAATATCACGACGAACAACACCTATTAATTCAAAATCTTGAGCCGCTTGAACAGCCTCTAATGCAAATCGACCAATATTGCCATAACCTACAATCGCTACTTTTATTTTAGTATTCATTAATTCCCCTGACTTTAACGTTAATCATCTCTTAATGATAATAGTGATTAGTTATCAATGAATAAACCATATAAATATCTTTTTTGCCAGATAAACATTATTTGCGCTATTACCTTATAAATAAACCTTGTAGAATCTTCTACCTTCCTACGCGTTATATTAATAAATCGATTTCACTCTGTTTTTAAGAAGGTTTTCAATGCATCAATCTGATGTAGCGGATCGCTCGCTTTTCTCTCTTAGTTGGCCGATATTTATAGATATATTCCTACATCTAGCCACACTATTAATTAATACTTACATGGTAAGCCACGTTTCCACTGCTTACTTAGCAGCTATGGGCGTCGGTAACCAAGTTTTTGACCTTTTTATCACCATCTTTAGCTTTATTAGTGTGGGATGTAGCGTTGTTATTGCACAATATTTAGGTGCAGGTAAAAGAGAAAAAGCCAGCCAAGCCATCCATATTTCTATCGCTTTTAACTCTTTGCTAGGTATTAGTAGCGCTTTGATCATTCTTTTCTTTGGCTACAATATTCTACATCTTATGAATACGCCTGAGCATTTAGTGCAAGATGGCTACAATTACCTACATATTATTGGTATTTGCCTTATTCCTGAGGCAATCTCGATTATTCTTGCAGCTTGTCTGAGAGTTTATGGCAAATCTAAAGCAGCCATGTATGTCACATTGATAGCCAATATTGTTACCGTGATTGGTAATATGATTGTACTTTACGGCTTCTTTGGTTTACCACAATACGGATTAGTGGGCGTTGCTTGGTCTACCGTTGTCGGTCGTATTATTGCCGTTATTTTACTGTGTGGATTACTGTTCTACGGTTTACGTATTAAATTCGAAGCCAAACAACTCGTCGTGTGGTCTAAAAATATGTTAGGGAAGATCCTACATATTGGTTTACCCGCCGCGGGAGAAAACTTGGTTTGGATTTTACATTATATGACTGCATCTGCCTTTATTGGTTTAATGGGTGAAGTTCCTCTTGCAGCACAAACGCTTTATTTCCAATTATCACTATTTTTAATGCTTTTTGGTATTGCGATTAGTATTGGTAATGAAATATTAGTGGGTCACTTAGTTGGTGCAAAACGCTTTGATGATGCCTTTAATCGTGGTTGGAAAAGTTTAAAAACCGGTGTGATATTCACGATTGGGGTTGTTATTATTTATTGGTTTATGCGTGATCCTATTTTGTATTCCATTACTGAAGATCAACGCATTATCAACCAATTAATTCCTCTGTTTATTTTATCGGTCTTTTTAGAACCAGGTCGTACATTTAATATCGTGATGGTTAATGCCTTACGTGCGGCCGGCGATGCTAAATTCCCCCTTATAACCGCAATTTGCTTTATGTGGGGAGTCGCTATTCCTGTGGGTTATTTCCTTGGTATTAAGATGGAAATGGGCTTAATAGGTATCTGGATTGGTTTTCTTTGTGATGAGTGGTTACGAGGCTTAACTAACGCATGGCGTTGGCATTCTCGTAGATGGCAAGCCAAGCGCTTAGATATATAACTATTAAATTCCCCCGATATTTTTTTTATCGGGGGAATTTGATAAATAATCTTATTATCTTTTAATTTTAGGCTTTTCAAAAGGATAATAGAATTTAATTCTCTTTTTAAATTATCATCTAATTTTATTTTTATTTAACTTATTAAAACTTTCTATAAATAGTAAAATAAATTTACTAATTAAAAAATTCTTCTATTTCATATAACTCTTCATACCTATCACTTAAAAAAACAACTCATTTAATGAAATTTTATCTAAAATTATAATTAGATGATCTTTAAAAATTCCTTTTAATTTTTTATTCTTAGAAACAGCTTCAGACAAAGCATCTATTTACTCTAATTTTTCACTTAAATAACAATCATTATCTATTTCTTCATAAATATTTTCTTCAACAATGTCTTTCTTTAAACTATCAACGGGTAAATTTAATGACTCTATAGTTTTCAATTTATTAATATCATCATTTTTATTTTTTAGATCACTAAATATTAATTCTACTTCTTTCTCAATTAACTCAACAAAAAAATTATTTTTTATTATTAATGAATAAACTTTTCTAAAAAAGATAACTATATGAATCATTATTATAAGTATTTGTAACGTTATCTACACTCTTATTCATTTTCATATAAATGGGTTCATCATCTATTAGATTTTTTTATCGGAAGAGCTAGCATTAGAAATCTGAATTTTTGAATTTCTTATTTAGAAAAATTTTCTAGGTTTAATGCTAAGAGCATCACTTGATGATTGATTTAATATATTTGAAGAACTTCCTTGTAATTTAACATCTGTTATTTTCGTATAATACATCATGATCATCCTATGAATTTAACATAGGCAATATTCTATATTATATTTTCTTTCCATCTACCATTTATCCACCATCTATATAACCAATACTATTCAAAAATAAATACATCAAACTAATTCTTATAAAGAATGCTCTCAACAGCATTGTTGATATCATCGCGTAAAAAATATTTATAACTATCAATATTGCCAAATTTAGATTTTATTCTATAATCTGAATTTAATATAGTATCTATTATTGACTCTAAAAATTCATTTTTTATTTCTTTCAATGAAATTGTATTACCAGAAAATAAAATCCATTTAGAGTGAAAATGTAATTCATTATTGAAATTTATAATTATTTCTTTATCTAACGTAGATATTTCTTCTAAAGAAGAGATAATATTACTAATTACACTCTCTTTTATTTTATCACTTTTTACTTTTCTTTTAGCTTCAGATAAATGCTCATCTACAAAATCATTAACTTCTATTCTATTAAGCTCATTATTATTTTTTAATAGTATAATTTTACTTTTTCTTCGATGGATTTTATTTTCAATGTTAGAAATATTTTTATTCAACCCCAGATAATTTATATTTTTATTTAAAATAGGTTTTATAAAACTAACAATCGTATTATAGCAAACCAATATTACGCTATTTAAACTAATTTTAAAATTATCGCCTTTATTTTCAATATTTTGTATCGCTGAAAATGTGCTTCTAACTACATTATTTATATACATATATCCTCCTATTCGTTTTAAGAGAATTAAATCGTACATTATAATTATTCTCTATCAATAAGTTACGTTATTTTATTCATTATTTTCGATTAAATTCCATCAAAAGATAAATAAATTATAACCATTAAAGAAATCAATACATTAAAATAAATAATGATTAATTTTATATTTTTAACATTTTTTATGCGAAGAGCCTTTTTCATGATTAAGATCACAGAAATACAGTCCTATAAGTTAAATAAAATAACCTCACCTACAAAAAACACTATTTTTTTTAATAAAAGAAAAACCAAAGATTAAATAATATTCAACATTAAATTTTTTTTGTAAAAATAATTCTTTTTCTCTAATTCCCTATTGTTTTTTTTATGATACAAGTAAGCATTAGTCATTTTCTAATAAATGAGATCACTAATCATCAATACAGAGAATACAATTAAAAATACAATGGAGTCTTGTTATGAATCTCGTTAAACGATTTATTTCTTATACAAAAGTGAATACAACAACAAATAGAGAAAATGGCGCTGCTGGCATTATGCCTTCCTCAGAAGGTCAGCGAGTGCTTGCTCTACAATTAGTCGAAGAGCTAAAAGCGTTAGGTGTTGAAGATATTAAAATTCGTGATACTGCGATTGTTACTGCGACACTACCTTCTAATCTTGATTATGAAGTACCTACTGTTGCTTTCTTTGGTCATTTAGACACTAGTGCAGAACAGACTAAAGATACCAAAGCGCAAATCTTACCTTATAAAGGGGGTGATCTTTGCTTAAATAAAGATCTTGATATTTATTTACGTCAAAGTGAATTTCCTGAATTAGAGAACTATATTGGTGATGATATTATTGTCACTGATGGTACCAGTTTATTAGGTGCTGACGATAAAGCAGCTATCGCCTCTATTATGGATATGTTGCAGTACTTTAAACAACATCCTGAAGTTAAACATGGTACGGTTAAAATTGGTTTTGTGCCAGATGAAGAGCAAGGTCTACGAGGTGCAAAAGCTTTTGATACTAAAGAATTTGGCGCCGATTTTGCTTATACATTGGATTGTTGCGGTATTGGTGAATTAGTTTATGAAAACTGGAATGCAGGTGATGTTGAAATCACATTTACGGGTGCATCAGCTCATCCGATGTCAGCAAAAGGTAAATTAAAAAACTCATTATTAATGGCACACAAATTCGTTGCAATGTTGCCGGGCGGTGAAGCTCCAGAATATACCGAAGGCCGTGAGGGTTATTATTGGGTAAAACAATTAGCTGGTAATAGTGCTCGCACGATATTAAAAATGGATGTGCGTGATTTTACCGAAAAAGGCTATGCACAACGTATGGCATTTTTAAAGCAGCTTTCAGAATATTGTGAAGGCTTATGGGGGGAAGGTTCTGTCGTTTGTAAACAAGCTGACCGCTATGCCAACGTCTTTAATAGCCTGCAAGGTGATAACCGTTATCCGATTGATATTGCTGTGGCTGCTTATGAAGCAAATGGCATTACCCCTCGTCCAATTCCAATGCGTGGTGGTTATGATGGCGCAGCGCTCTCTCAAAATGGTCTGCCTTGTCCTAATATCTTTACCGGTGCGCATAATTTCCACTCTATTTATGAATATCTGCCAGTTAAATCGCTTTACGCTGCTAGTGATGTCTTAAAATCTGTCGTGACGATCACGGCGGAGCGTTTTGCACCTGGAGCTAAAGCATGATCCAAATTCTTGCGGTCTTAGTAGTCGTCGTTATTGTCGCCAGAATGATCTTGAAAGGATATAAAGCCGAACCTGTTTTGTTAATAGCAGGTTTAGCCTTAATGGCACTCACCATGCTGTTTGGTTGGGGAGATATTCTTCCTAAAAATGTCAAAACAACAGGTATTGGCTGGTTAGATCCTTTTGAAGTAATGCGTGATCTCTTTAGTAGTCGTGCGGCTGATCTTGGTTTAATGATCATGGCACTGATGGGATTTGCGCATTATATGGATCATATTGGCGCCAATGAGGCCGTTGTACGTGTTGCAACTCGCCCATTGAAAAATATGCGCTCACCTTATGTGTTGCTATTTTTCTCTTTTTTACTCGCGAGTATTTTGCAACTTGCTATTCCTTCAGCAACTGGATTGGCCGTTCTATTAATGGGCACCATGTTCCCGATTATGATAGGACTTGGTTTATCTCCAGCCTCTGCTGCGGGTGTGATTGCAACTTCATTGGGTGTTGCTTATACCCCGACTGCAATTGATGCCATTCGTGGTGCAAAAGCCGTTGATTTAGGGGTTGTTGAATATGTGCTTTATTACCAAGGGCCAGCAGCTGTCGCAACCGTATTAGCTATTGGTATTACGCATATCTTTTGGCAACGTCATTGTGACCGCAAAGCTGGATTTATGCCTCAATTAGGCACAATATCTGAAGAAGTAAAAAGTAATAAAAACGTACCTGGCTTTTATGCCTTATTGCCAATGTTACCCATTATGATGGCGGTAAGTTCATCAAGCCTATTTGTTAAAGGCATTCACCTTGATGTGGTCACAATCGTATTGATTTCAATGGCAATTTGTATGCTAATTGAATCCCTACGCTTACGTGATTTTAAATCAGTATGTGCCGGCTTTCAGCATTTCTTAAAAGGTATGGGCTCTGCATTTAGTAATGTTGTGGGTTTATTAGTCGCTGCAGGTGTTTTTGCTCATGGTATTAAAGTGAGTGGTGCTATAGAGAGTTTGATCATTATGGCAGAGTCTGTTGGCCTGCCTCCATTTGCAATGGCACTCGTTTTCGCTATCGTCACATTAGCAGCCGCGATTATTATGGGTTCAGGTAATGCGCCATTCCTTGCATTCGTTGAACTAATTCCACAAATTGCTCATAGTATGGGAGTAAACCCAATTGCGATGATTTTACCTATGCAACAAGCATCACATATGGGACGAGGTATGTCTCCTGTAGCTGGGGTTATCATTGCAGTATCTAGTGGTGCAAAGCTACAACCATTTGATGTTGTAAAAAGGACAGCAATACCACTTATGGTTGGTTTTATATTCCATAGCGCTATTATTGCTATTTTCTATTATTAATAAATAAACCTGAAGCTATATTTTTGCTTCAGGTTATTTTCAAATAATAAACATATTAAAAATAGATAAAGATATTTGATTGTTATTTAGATAATAAAAAATTAATTATATCTTTTTATAAAAATATATTTCTATTTTCAAATAAAGCATTGATGCTATTACTATGAAAATATTAACAAAAGAATAAAAGATTATTCTTATACTCTCGAAAATAAAGAGCTTATTATCTATTCTGTTAAGATAATCGTGTGATGCTTGAAGCACTCATTGCCTTTATTTTAACATTCCTAAGTTAGCCCACATTCAGTATGAATATTATACTAGCAATAGAACTGTGTATTCGTTCTATTGCCTTTTTATTTTATCTCACCGTTAGATATTCAAATTATTTCATTCTATTTTTTATTAATAAATAAGATACAAAACACCCGCTTTTACACTAAAAAATTGCACAAGGGCGCCAAAATATTTACTTTTATTTATTGTGGAAAAAACTACCAAGATTGACATCATAAAGAGTAATAATTTCTTAAATTTTACGCAATGCTAGTAAATTCGGAAAAAACTTTCTCCTATAAATTCAGTATTATGATGGTATTAAAAATAGAATAACTCATTAATTTTCATACTGTTTATTGGATACATGCAATGAAAGAACAATTATCCTCTCGTTGGAAAATATTAATAGCGGCAGTAAAACAACAAGTCAAACCCGCTTTAGGTTGTACAGAACCTATTTCGCTTGCATTAGCAGCTGCAACAGCAGCAAGTTACTTACAACACGCGATTACCCGCATTAGTGCAGAAGTCTCTCCTAATTTAATGAAAAACGGCATGGGCGTAACCGTACCAGGTACGGGTATGGTAGGTTTATCCATTGCCGCAAGCTTGGGTGCCGTTGGTGGTGATTGTAAAGCTGGCCTCGAAGTATTAAAAAATGCAACACCAGACCATGTTGAACAAAGCAAAGCACTATTAGCTTCTGGCATTGTGAATGTTTCGATTAAAAAAGCATGCCAAGAAGTACTCTACAGCGAAGTTACTGTTGAAGATGGCGAAAACAGCGCAACTGTCATTATTGCAGGCAATCACACCAATATTGTTAAAATCATTCATAACAACAATGTTATTTTTGATAACACTTGTGACGATGCTGAACAATCAACATCGCCTTGCGAAATCAAAGAAACACTGACTCAAACAAATACCCAAGAAATTTATCAATTTGTTACTCAAATACCAGTAGAAGAAATTTCTTTTATCCTTGAATCAGCACACTTAAATGATGCGTTATCAAAAGAAGGTTTGAACAATACTTATGGTTTACATATTGGGCAAACTTTACAACGCCAACAACAGCGTGGTTTATTAGCAAAAGATTTATTATCTGAAATTATGATCCGTACTTCTGCTGCATCTGATGCACGTATGGGTGGTGCCGTTTTACCTGCTATGAGTAATTCTGGCTCAGGTAACCAAGGTATTGCGGCAACAATGCCTGTCGTCGTCGTTGCTGAATATTTGAAGGTCAGCGAAGAGAAAATGGCGAGAGCATTAATGCTTTCTCATTTACTCGCAATCTATATTCATCATAAATTCCCCGCGTTATCTGCGTTATGTGCAGCAACAACCGCATCAATGGGTGCTGCAGGTGCAATTGCATGGCTAATGGATGAACGCTATGAATCCATGGCAATGGCAATTAGTAGCATGATTGGTGATATTAGTGGTGTAATTTGTGATGGCGCATCAAATAGCTGTGCAATGAAAGTTTCAACAGGAGCAAGTGCGGCTTATAAAGCTGTATTAATGGCGCTAGATAATACTTATGTGACAGGTAATGACGGTATTGTCGCTCATGATGTTGACTCTACAATTGAAAATCTGTGTGCATTAGCAAGCCGTGCAATGCAACATACTGATGTCCAAATTATTGAGATCATGGAATATAAAGCTGTTGCTAATGGCTAATTTGAACGTTTAAAAAAAAGCACCCCATAATGTTGGTTATTATGGGGTGAAACATAAGATCCTAGGAACAGGATCCTCCTCAAGTCAGGAGCTTATCAATATTCGTTACTGCTATTTTTACGACTACTACGGTTACTTCTCTACTTCTTACTACTTTCTAACACTCACTACAGGGTATTAGGTTAATATGTCTTCTCTTCTGTGCTAGGCATCAATGCATCAAAACTGGCTCTTATCTCTTCTTCTGGTAATTGAATGCCAATAAAGACCAATGTGCTTTGGCGAGTTTCATCCTCATGCCATGGTCTATCCCAATCAGCACTGTAAAGACGTTGTACTCCTTGGAATAACAAGCGATTAGGTTGATCTTTAATATTTAATATCCCCTTATAACGCAAAAGATTATCAGCAAAGCTTAATAATAATTTTTCCATTACATCTGAGACTTTTTGCAATTCAACGGGATAATCGAATTTCAGCACAATGGAATGAATATCATCTTGCTTATCTGCTTGATAACGAAACAAAGGCTGTTTTACATCAAGATTATCGTTCAACATAAAACCTTTTACGTTAAACAATAATCCTAAATCAATTTGCCCATGAATAACGGTATTAACGGGGGCTCTTGCATTAATACGTCTTAAACGCGCCATTAATTCAGGAGAGGCTGGTGTGATATCTGTTTTCGTTAACAAAATGCGGTCAGCATAACCTATTTGAGACTGAGCAATCGTAAATTGATCAAGCTGTTGTTGAGCATGAATATTATCGACAACAGTAATAATTCCATCCAACAAATAGCGTTGGCAAATTACTTCATGAGAAAAAAATGTTTGGCTAATCGGGCCAGGATCAGCCATACCAGTACATTCAATGACTAATCTATCAAACTGAATTTCACCACGATCGAGACTGTCACATAAATCTAATAACGTGTCTTCTAATTCATTCGATTTGCTGCAACAAATACAACCATTGGTAAGCGTTTTAATTTGAGTGGCTCTATCACCAATAATTTCGTCATCAATAGGCACTTCACCAAATTCATTTTCAATAACAGCGATTTTATAACCATGCTCTTCATTGAGCATATGACGCAAAAGCGTTGTTTTTCCTGATCCTAAAAAACCAGTCAATATCGTAACTGCAATAGGTTCCATAATGTGTCTCCTTTACAGATTATTAGCAACAGCGAAAACCGCCTTTACCGTCACCACCGCCATAACGAGCTTCCTGACGTTCACGGAAAAACTCGTTATAGGTCATAACTGGCTTATCTGGATGGTTATCTTTCATATGCTGTACATAGTTGTCATAATCAGGAATACCTATCAGCATACGTGCAGCTTGTCCTAGATATTTTCCAGCTTGTCCTAAATTGCCAAACATACGTTTCTCCTAAACTCCGTACCAGCTAAACCAGTACGGAGTTAAACTGTTTACCGAATATTAGTGACCAGAGGACACTTTAACGTCTTTTGGCATAGGAGCATATGGTGTTTCTTGTGCTGTTTCTTTTGGGTTTTTACGTGCTTTCATTGCGGTACGGAAACCGTAGAAAATGATGCTGTAAACAACCACTAAGAACAGAATACTTAAGCCTGCATTAGTGTAGTTATTGATTACAATATGATTCATATTGGTAATCTCTGCCGCGGTTAAGTCGGCACCTCCTGCTAAAATCTTCGCTTTGTATTCATTTGCTAAGTAGAAGAAACCTTCCATTTGTGGGTCATCACTTAGAAGTTTCAGACCTAATGCCCATGTTGTACAAATCAATAGCCATACTGCTGGAATAACAGTTACCCAAATATATTTAGTGCGTTTCATCTTAATTAAGATAACCGTACCTAATACCAGAGCAACAGCCGCTAACATTTGGTTTGAAATACCAAACAATGGCCATAGACTCTTAACACCACCTAGTGGGTCAACAACACCTTGGTATAACAGATATCCCCATAAACCTACGCAACCCGCCGTACCAATAACACCCGGAATAAACGAATTTGTTTTCTTCAGATAAGGGATAAAGTTACCTAACAAGTCTTGAAGCATAAAGCGACCAGAACGTGTACCGGCATCTAACGCCGTTAAAATAAAGAGCGCTTCGAATAAAATACCAAAGTGATACCAGAAGCCCATATCTGCAGCAGGAATGATCTTATGGAATACCATCGCGATACCAACCGCTAAAGTAGGTGCACCACCAGCACGGTTTAATACTGAAGGCTCACCAATATCTTTCGCTGTTTGTAAGATTTCTTCCGGAGAGATGACAAAGCCCCATGAACTTACTGTTGCAGCTGCATGTACAGTAACTTCTTTTAGTTGCCCCATGATCACTGCCGTATTTTCACCCCCTAATTCGTGTAGGTTTGGCATAGTAATGCCTAAGCCTGCAGGTGGTGTATTCATTGCGAAATACAGACCAGGTTCAATGATAGATGCAGCCACTAGCGCCATAATCGCAACGAACGATTCCATTAACATGGCACCATAACCAATAAAACGAGCATCCATTTCATTTGCGATAAGCTTAGGTGTTGTACCTGAAGCAATCAGAGCATGGAAGCCTGAAACGGCACCACAAGCGATAGTAATAAATAAGAATGGGAATAAAGCCCCTTTCCATAATGGACCAGTACCATCGATATATTGAGTAACCGCCGGCATTTTCAATTCAGGGTTTAAAATAACAATCCCCACGGCCAAACCAACGATAACGCCAATTTTTAAGAACGTTGCTAAGTAGTCACGAGGCGCAAGAATTAACCATACTGGCAGTAATGCAGACACAAAAGCATAACCAATAAGACCAAAGGTAATTGTTGTATCTTTAAAGGTTAACGCTGGCCCCCAGTACGGATCATTCGCAATAACACCGCCAAACCAAATCGCTGCGATCAGTAAGACAATACCAATAACCGAAACTTCGCCCACACGACCTGGACGGATATAGCGCATATAAATACCCATAAACAGGGCAATCGGCACTGTTGAACAAACAGTGAACACCCCCCATGGGCTTTCAGCTAATGCTTTAACAACGATAAGTGCAAGTACTGCAAGAATGATGATCATGATAAGGAAACAGCCGAATAAAGCGATAGTACCCGGAATTGGACCCATCTCTTTCTTTATCATCTCACCAAGTGAGTTACCATTACGGCGTGTTGAAATAAACAACACCATAAAGTCTTGTACTGCCCCCGCTAGCACAACCCCTGCTAATAACCAAAGTGTGCCGGGTAAGTACCCCATTTGAGCCGCAAGAACCGGGCCAACTAAAGGACCAGCGCCTGCAATAGCCGCAAAGTGGTGACCAAATAAAACATAACGGTTAGTCGGAACATAGTTCAATCCGTCATTATTAACAACAGAAGGTGTTGCTCTCGTTGGATCAAGCTTCATCACTTTTTGAGCGATATAAAGACTGTAATAACGATAAGCAACTAAGTAGACAGCTACAGAAGCAACAACTATCCATAGAGCACTAACGTGTTCACCACGACGAAGTGCAACCACTGAAAGACAAAAAGCACCGATAATCCCGAGGACCACCCAAGGTACGTGCTTTAAAAATGCATTTTTGTTCATGAGACACCTTTTTTTCAGGCAAGACCGAACAGCCAAAGAGTAATGCGGGACAGTAAAGAATGATTTAAGCGAATCTGAGAGATAACTGCCCGCAGCTACATAATAAGAATTTTGACACTGACATGGTGTGACTAAATCGCTTAGCGGTTGTATACCGAATTAAGCGGTCTATTTTCTTAGTTAAGTGGTTTTGCTGTTTTCAAAAGGCGATTTTTTTGTGATCTAGATAACAATTTTATGACTTTCAATAAGTTATAGAATAATAAAATACAAAAAAAAACGCCTCAACATCAACAAAAAAGGCGTTTTTTTATAACATTATTTAAACAAAGTAAAATTATTGACTAAATTGAACGGATATCAAAAGTACATTACCTTTTCGAGAAGGTGAACCATTAAATCGCCACTGATAAGCAACATCAATCACAGCATTATCAATGCTCATATCACCACTACTGCTTTTTAGCATCACCACTGTAGGAACACCTTGAGGATCAATATCAAGTTGTAAGATCATATCCCCTGTTTTAGGTGCGGAGTTAGGTGCATTCACTTTTGGTAACGGCTGATTACTGCCTTTGATATTTGCTGATGAGAAATCAACACTAAATATCCGATTTGATTGCTCAACTCTATCAACACTTAACGGTGAGCGAATAACTTTGCTATTCGGTTCTGATGCTGGTATTGCACGTTGAGCTAACTGAATTTGTGTTAAGTCATCACTGAGATAATCATCTGAAGGTTTGACTTCAATACCTTCTGGTAAATAACGCATATCCATTCTTGCTCGCAAGGTTTGATAGCGCTCTAAGCGAGCACCCTCAAGTGTATTTATCACCATTCTCATTTCTAGCATTTGCATTAAAGAGCTAATACTCTCTTTTGATTTTTGCTGTGCCGCTTTAGCAAATGCACCTGCTGCAATTTCAGGATCTTCATCTAACCATGTTATCCCCCAACCTAACCAAACATCTTCACGATCGGGTTCTAATGCAATGGCCTGTTCAAAGTGAGTACGCGCATTGAGTAATAAAGTTTGCCAATATTCTTTATCTTGAGGATAAATTTTCGGAGAACTGGCTAAATTATTGGTTCCTACGTTGTAATATTGCAATTCAAAACGTGCCACTGTTCTCACGATATCAGCATTATCCTGATGAAGAGCAAGTTTTTCATTTAAAAAGCGAATGCTATTATCCCAACTTTCATGGTTATTTTTACCATTAGGCAATGTCTGCAACTCTTTTAAGATAGCTTGTAACGCTGCACGCTTTTCTTGCTGTTGTTGAGATAATCTAGGGTAATAAGAAGCATAAGGATCATAGCTAGAGCGAGTTGCTTCTCTTCCATCTTCTAATTCAGGTGCTTGCTTTTTCAGTTCTGTATAAGCATTTTCAGTCAGTGTTATCCCTTTTACATCTTGTCTCGCATAAGCTTTAACCAATGTTATCAATGTTGATTGTTGCTTAACCGCATACTCTTTCCAACCAAGACGGGTACTTTCAAAACGGACTGTCACACGTTGGCGATATCCGTCTTTGTTTGGCATAAAACGCCAATGACGAGCAGCTTTCACAGCTTGATCATCGAAAGCATGAATACCACTACTATTTTGCACCCAAAGTCCTGAAATACGCCCTTGAGGATCAACATCAACGGATAAAATAACATCTGCACGAGGGATATATTTTCTGATTGTTGGATAACGGATCTCAGTTAAGTTTTTCACTTCATTAGGTGATTCAACAATCACTTCTCCGGGATACTCTTTTCCCATCATTGATTGCATTTCAAGATAAGTGGTTAAATCATTATTAATTGCATTACTCACTGGTAATCGCTGATTAGCAAGCTTAGTGACTTCTTCTGGTGGTGTACTGCTTTGTCGATAAAAACGATCTTCAACAACACGCGCTTGTAATATTTGATAAATCTGGCGCTGATTTTCAGTAAGCTCTGAAATTGCTTTTTTCAACAATTGTTGTGCTGAAATATCATTATGGCCTTGCTTAGCTTGCTTGAGCGTATCTGCCACCATTAAAGCTAACATCGCTTTTTCAATTTGTGTATCCAAAGAACGATGAGCAATATAAGTAAGTGCTAAAACTTGCCATGCCTCAGGTGATAATGGTGCAACAGCAATAACATTAATACCTGATTGCGTTAATTGAGCATCATTACTATTTGAAAGGGAAGCTAATGCCTGAGCAACCATAATCTCAGGTTGATTTAATAGCCAGTCGCCATAAAAATTGAGTATTTTTGCAGCTTCCGCATATTCTGATGTTCCCTTGGTATGAACTAAATAAGCTTCTTTCGCTTTTGTCGCTACTGCCACATCATCACTAAAATAATCCAATCCTGGTAAAGTAATTCGCACTTTCTCAATAGCGCTAATAGATGCCAGCGCTTTAGATTGATTAGACCGGATAATGTTACGGATCTCATTTTCACTATTAACAACAAGATAATGATAATTTTGCCATTCAGATTGTTCGATACTTTGTAAAACAAAACGACGACGATCTTCCAATTCACTCGTTGGGATCACTGAAAATGACACGCCCAGCGCCATTAAAAGCACTAGCCCCCCACCGAATAAATAGTAAATATTTTTAGCTCTCCACGATTGCAATAACATTACAATCGTCATAATGAGAGAGCCTAGCCATAATCCCAGTAAGAAATTACGCTCATCAAAGCGAACAGATGAGGGGAGAATTTGGCTATTAACACCATCAATCAAACTAAAGGTTGAAACTAAGAAGGCTGGCAACCAAAAAGGGAACAGTAACGTTATAACGCCAATAATAATGAGGATCAGCTTTATTCTTTTTTTCATGTTATTTCCCTAAACTATGGCTTTCTTTTCAAAATATGCATTGAAGGGAAAACAAAAATAACTAACAAGATAATGGCTGAAACCATTAAAAACATCACACTCAACATCGTTATTAGTATTTGTTCAATATAATCCGCTTTGATTAAATCAGCGATCCAACTAGAACCTAAACTACTGCTGGCTCCTTGTGGAATAAAGTTCATCAGTAATACCCCCAAAATCACAGGAACAATCATGGCAATAGCAGTATGTAATATGACTTTGGGTACTTGGTTTATTGCATTTTTAACTGCAATAAATATCGCAGGCGGTTGAATAGGTTTCGCTGGCGTAGTTTGAGTTGGCGCTTGTCGGATATTCGCATTTTGTACTCTTTTTTGACGAACTTGCTCACGTTGCGTTTGGTTTTGTTTTTGAGTCGTTGCAACTTGCTGTAATTGAGCTTGTCTTGCACATGCTACACAGGCTTTACCTGCAAAATGCTGGTGGTTTTTATCTTTCTGACAAACCACCATTTGCTGTTTTTCAGGTTGTGCATATTCATAAAGTGCCGTCGCCCATGTTTTGGCACTTGGTCTTAATGAAGGTGCACCAGAAAACGCTTTATCAAAAAGTATTCTTAATGTATCAGGTAATTGTTTATGTCCACTCGCCACACTGGGTGTAATTAAATTATGTGCCTTTACGCCATAGCCATAAAAACGACCAGCAATACGTCTTGGAATATCAGTAGGAACACTGTCATTTTTAGGACGACCACTAAAGGGGTGAATACCAAAATTAAGCAGTTGAAAAATAATGACAGCTAATGCAAATCGGTCTTGCGACTCTTCTTGCTCTTGTGGAATAGTTTGCTTTGCTTGAAATTCTGGCGCTAAGTATTCAACCGTAAATTGCCCTGCGGGATAGCGTATATTTTCACCTTGAATACTAAAACCATCACAATCAAGAAGAGACATGTATAAGCTTGATTTATAAAACCGCAGGTTTAACGGTTTCATATCAATAATACGATGTCCTTGTTGATGCAATGCATCAATCAATGTACAAAGATTATAAGCCAGACTAACCTTAGCGCCCATCCCTGTGGGTAAGTTATGAGCTTTTGCTTGACGCTCTTGAAGAATATACTCCAACTCTATGGTGTTTTTCACATCCAGTTCAGGCATTACAAAGCCAACAAATTGCTTTTGGCTATTGTATAAACGTGCTTCTGGCCATGCGAGTTGAATTATTGGGGTATCATTAACAGAAATGGCTTCTAATGCAGGTTTTAGCTTCTGCATTGCCGTGATCTTTTTCAGATAATAAGCTTTATCAATTTTATCATGATAAACCTTTGATACTTGGAAAGAGGCATTATTAATGTGACTAACACTTCCTGCCCCCCCACTTTTTATCAACTCACCAATTTGATAAATCTTACCATTTTCATCTTGCAGTTGTGTCGCACCAGATGTCACTATTCTTTTTTTTCTCGCTTTTACCACAACGTTTCATCCCTGATGCAAATCACTAAAGTTTTATCATCACCCGTAATTGAATGTGTACGAGGATCTGCCAATGTTCCCGCGAGTGCTTCACTTCCACAGTCTTCTGAGACTGTTTTTAAATAACGAATAACGGGGGTAATGAAAGGCTCGTAAAGAGCATCACACGCTTTATTCATGGCAAAAGGCTGTACACCATCTGACATTAAAATAACTTGCTTCACTGGTTTATTGAGAGGTATAACACGTAGGTGTGCTTCCCAGTTCTCAGACGTCACAAACCAGGTTTGATTGGCATATTCGCCATTTTCTGGTTGAGAAACATAACTTGTACCATCACTGTATTCCACAACCGCAATACCATCACCTAAATGGAATAAGTAGCCACCTTCATCACCAATCCAACATGCCACAAGAGTGGATGCATATTCATTAAGTGCACACTGTTTTATTTCTGCATATTCAGCAAGTTGACTGCGAATATCTTCAATAAGTTGTTTTGTACCCTGTGCTATCTGTTTTTCGGTTAATAAATCAATATTTGGCCACTCTGTAATGCGTAGTGTAAATAACCGCGCCACAAGTTGAGCACCTTGCTCACTATAACGAGATGAACCAGCACCATCACAAACAGCTGCGATAAGATACTCGCCCTTGCGGCGAATAAAATACGCATCCTGACAAGGAATTTGACGTTCTTGATGGGCAATACCTGTCACCGATGCCCCATAAGCTAACCAATCATTCATCAAACAGGTACACTCGCCCAAGAATCTGTTGAAGGTAATTGTGCAGTGCCACCCGGTGTTGATTGAGAAACCACTTGCATACTGGCACTTAACCACAAGAATAATTCTTTAAATTGCAGCCCTTTAAGCATTTTCACACCATTAACACCATTACGACTAAAACTTCCCATCACTTCTGCTGATGCACCATCAACCATAATTGGAAATACTGCTGTTTTTTGACTTTCTTCTGCTTGGCGACAAAGCTGTGCGGCTTGTTCCCACTGATCAGTTGGTACACCATCAGACATTAAAAATAGCCAAGGACGAGTATAAGCAACACCCGCTTGTTTAAAGCGTTGTTTTTCAGCTTCTATCTCTTCAAGCGCCAACATGATTGCTTGTCCCATTGGGGTTGTGCCATTTGCTTCTAAAACGGGAGCCGTAAAGTCCATCGCATCTTTCCAATCACCATGCACCGTACATTGGTCATATCCACCATATTCAATCACTAAAATACGCACACGTTTCGCTGCGATAACGTCATTTTTTAGTTCTTGTTCAAGTAGTTTAAGGCCTTCATTTAATTGTTGAATAGGCTGACCATACATACTACCAGAACTATCTAACACTAAGATCAGAGGGGTACGTTGTTCACTGTTATCAACTAAGGCTACGTCAGGGATCATAAGATGCTCCATCATTCAGTTATTATTTTTCATGATAATGATTAATGTAACATAAAGGCGCAAAATTCATCAGAAAGAAAAAAACAATAATTTGAAGATAAAGATATTTCTTAGAAAAAGTCGGTTTTAAGACTTAAAAATATTATTTTAAATTAGAATTACGATATTTTTCATAATATTAAATGAAAAAAGCACCTTGTTACATTAAGTAAAAGGTGCTTTTCAAATAAAATATTTATTATATTAATAATAGATTTTTTGACGTCCAGCAATAGAGTGTGAAAGCGTTGTACCATCAACCATTTCAAGCTCGCCTCCCACAGGAACCCCGTGAGCAATTCGGCTTGCCGTAATATCATACTGAGCACAGATCTCAGCAATATAATTAGCTGTCGCTTCACCTTCCACTGTCGGGTTTGTTGCCAAGATAACTTCTGAAATCGTTTCTTGGCTCAAACGCTCTTCAAGTCTATCTAAACCAATATCCATCGGTCCGATGCCATCTAAAGGGGATAAATGCCCCATTAAAACGAAGTATCGGCCCGCAAACTGCCCTGTCTGCTCAATAGCATGAATATCTGCAGGACTTTCCACAACACAAATTTGCCCATTCTGCTGACGACGAACATTGGCACAAATGGTGCAACGCTCTTCTTCAGTAAAAGTACGGCAATCACAGCAATGACCGATTTCAGACATTGCACGCGTTAACGCTTGTGCAAGTCGCATACCACCGCTTCTATCACGCTGAAGCAGTTGGAAAGCCATTCGTTGCGCTGATTTAGGCCCGACACCAGGCAAACAACGCAACGCTTCCATTAATGATTCAAGAAGTGGGCTAGTTTGCATTAGAATGGCATCTTAAAGCCTGGTGGTAATTGCATACCATTAGAGACAGAGGCCATTTTCTCTTTTTGTGTTTCATCGATACGACGCGCAGCATCATTAAAGGCGGCTGCAATCAGATCTTCTAACATCTCTTTGTCATCTTCTAGCAGACTAGGATCGATTTCAACACGACGGCAATTATGAGCACCATTGATAGTGATCTTGACTAAGCCAGCGCCAGATTCACCGGTCACTTCTAAGTTCGCGATCTCTTCTTGCATTTGTTGCATTTTGTCTTGCATTTGTTGGGCTTGCTTCATCAGATTGCCCAAACCACCTTTTCCGAACATAATTGTCTCTCTTTGTAAAAGCCACACAGTATGAAGTCATACAACATGTTGCGATTAAACAGGTCGGATACTCTCTTCATCCAATTCAGCATCAAAATATTGCTGTAATGTTTGAATTGTTTTATCCGTAATAATCGATTGACGCGATAACGCCAACTTTTCATCATAAATGGCTTGTCGCCACTCCAGCGGAGTTTTTACCGCGGGATCATCATCTTCTATAATTGTGAGTGAAATTGCTTTTCCATGCAATTCACTTAATGCATTTGTGAGTGTGCGTAGCGCATTTGCAGAATTTAAATGTTTCTGTCTCGTTCGTAAATGCAAAATCACGTTTTCTTCACTTACTGTCTCTTTATACGCATTTAATGCCAGTTGTTGCACCAATTTAGGTAATGGCATTTTTTCAATTTCAGCAGCCCATGCATCTCTTTCTTGTGATTCTTTCGCGATTTTTGCCGCTAATTCAGGGGTTTTTTCGTATTCGAGAACTTCTTTGATCTCTTTAGGCGAAGATACCGTCTCTTGCGTTGACATCAACTCAGGATTTTGTGGACGCCATTGATACGCTTCTTTTTTCTTTTTCTCGAGTGCATTAGGATTAGATTGACGCTTAGCAACTTGCTGACGTCTTTCACTCACGGCTGCTAGCCGCTCTAATGCACTAGCAGCCGGCTTAGCCTGATTTGGCATTGCCGGTTCAGACTTTTTTGGCGGAGTTTGTTGTTCCGTCCCCTTTATCGCCTGCCGTGCTCTTAAAAGTTGTGCTGCTGGACTATTACCTAATGAGGCATTATTCATAGGTGAAGAAGAACGTGTATTTTGTGACGAATGTATCTGAGGCACTTGTTGGGCATTGTGTTCAGACATTCTATTCGTAGGCAATGACGTAGAAGGTAAAGTTTGTGCTAATGGTGCAGAAGAAACCTCATCAATCACTGTTTTTGGATGAAAAGCCAACGCCCTTAATAACGTCATTTCAACGCCCATGCGTCTATCTGGTGCATAAGCCAGTTCTTTTCGTCCAACCAATAAGGTTTGATAATAGAGTTGTAAGTCTTGTGGTGAAACAGATTTAGCCAATAGGCGCAAACGTTCTTGGGTAAATTGTTCTTGGGGATTATCTTCACTTGGCAATAATTGCAACATGGCAATTTGATGCAATAATGAAAGTGTTTCAACCAAGAAGTTTTCCCAATCGGTGCCCCTTGAAGCCACTTCATTAACTAGTGACATCACTTGTTGACCATCTGCTTTTACTAGAGCTTCAATCAGTGCTAAAGGCTGAGCATCATCAATAGTACCAAGCATTTGGCTAACAACTTCAGTACTGACAACCCCTTCACCACTTGCAATAGCTTGGTCCGTTAAACTTAAAGCATCTCGCATACTGCCATCGGCTGCTCGAGCAATAAGCTGACGTGCTCTTACATCATTTTCAATATGCTCAGCGGTAAGTACTTTTTCGAGTTGAGTCGCAATCTGGTCGATATCTAACGCGCGCAAATGAAACTGTAAACAACGCGATAAAATCGTGACCGGTAATTTTTGTGGATCTGTCGTCGCTAGTAGGAATTTAACGTGCTCTGGTGGTTCTTCTAATGTTTTTAATAGCGCATTAAAACTGTGACGAGAAAGCATATGAACTTCGTCAATCAAGTAGACTTTGAAACGTCCACGTGCTGGCGCATATTGCACATTATCAAGCAGTTCACGGGTATCTTCTACCTTGGTACGCGATGCAGCATCTATTTCAATTAAATCAACAAAACGCCCCTGTTCTATTTCAAGGCAATTTGCACATTGACCACAAGGTTTACTCGTAATGCCTGTTTCACAATTGAGCCCTTTAGCAAATAAGCGGGCAATAGTGGTTTTTCCGACACCTCGAGTGCCTGAAAAAAGATAGGCGTGATGAAGTCGCTGATGATCTAGACCATTAGCTAAAGCCGTCAACACATGACGTTGACCGACAACATCGTGAAAAGTTTGTGGGCGCCACTTACGGGCAAGTACCTGATAGCTCATTGATTCCGCTAAATTTGAACGAGATTTATCTCTATGCTAACACAGGGACGCCCCATTGAGCGAGATTTGTCAGAAACAAATGAGATATTGATGAAAGAACCGTCGAATATTTGACGTGTGTCAGAAAAGAAAATCAATTGTGCGGGCCATGGATATTTATATATCACACACAAATAACACAAAAGTACCCGCACTATTACTCATGTTTAAAATAATGGTGTGAATCACCACACTCTAAACAGTGAAGATATTAATGTCCTGGAAAATCAACTAGTGTAAAGCTGTGAACACCTTGTTTTTCTAAGCGTTCAATACCGCCTAAATCAGGTAAGCAGATAATAAAGGCTGCTTCTGTCACAGTTCCACCTAAACGACGGATAAGACGTGCAGTTGCTTCAATGGTGCCACCTGTTGCCAGTAAATCATCAACCATTAATACTTTATCTTTATCCGTGATACTGTCTTTGTGGATCTCTAAAGTATCTGTGCCGTATTCCAAATCATAAGTTTCACTGAGCGTTTCGCGAGGCAATTTACCTTTTTTACGAACAGGAACGAAACCAACACCAAGACGTAGAGCGACCGGAGCACCAAATAAGAAACCGCGAGCTTCGGTACCCACGACTTTAGTGATACCCTGACCTTGATAGTGTTCTACCAATAAATCAATGGTTGCCTGATATGCAGCAGGATTATCCAGTAATGTAGTGATATCACGAAATAATATCCCTTCTTTTGGATAATCAGGAATGGTTTCAATACTGTCTTTAATAAATTGCAGTTGTTGCGCGTTAGCAGTCATAATCAGTGCCATAATAAAAAACGAAACGATAGAATCTATGCAATATGCCGTTAAAATGCAACAGAAAGCCAGTTAACAACTCTTTTTTGTTGCTTTAAGTCAATTCATGTTTTTATCAAAACAAGGACAAGAACCTGATGAATAAACCTGATCCTTTAAGCTTGTTTAAAAAACAGATAGACAATCTTGCCGAAACACTGGCGCCTATTGCAAACAAAAAAATTGCAGCACCTTGCTTCGACACAGCACTATTCCACCGCCGAAGTGATTCTCTTGGCGGCTATATGCAACAGATCCGCGATAATTTTACCCAGTTAATCGCTTGTGTTGAGGCACAACGAAGCCAGCAAGTTAAATTTCTGGCCACACAAATCCTACAACAAATAGAAGCATTAACTCGTGAATTATCGACACAAACACTAAGAAAGCAAGAGAACCAACTTACTCAACGAAAAAAAAGTGTCGATTTATACCAAAAACTTGCCCAACATCAGGATTATGAGCGCAGACTACAGGCCATGATCCAAGATAGAGAACTTTCATTAACGCAAGCACAGAGTTTTATGCAGCAACAAGAATTGCAAAAAGAAATTGCCACACTGGAGAATCGCCTAGCACGCTGTAAAAACGCCCTTTTCTCTATCGAAAAAAGCATTGAAAAACAAGAGGATAAATTTTAAGGCGATTATTATGAGTTTAAAAGAAGCCCCAGAATCTGTTCAGTTGGCTGTTGATCTTATCTATTTACTTGAAAGTCACCATATTGATCCTAAAACAGCACTAGAAGCCCTTGAGATTGTGCGCCAAGATTATGAAAACAAATTGGCGGCACAATCAACAAATATTCCCCTTAATTAAGCCAAAGGGGGATTCGTTCCAGGTGTTGAACCATCAAGAGGGCGTTTTATCTCTTGTACTTCATCACCTTGTTTATTATGCAAATAAACATCAAGTTGATTAAATGCAATATTAATGTCGTTTTCATTACAAAGCTTATCAATAGCACGATTAACTTCATCAATTGCAATGCTTCTATCCCCTAATGTTCTGACATAAAAACGTAAATCGTGGTTTAGCGTACTGGCGCCAAACTCAGTGAATAAGACGACTGGCTCAGGCTCAGTCATCACTCTGGCATTCTCTTTTGCCGCTTTCATTAAGATAGCTTTGACCTTATCAAGATCAGATCCATAAGCCACCCCCACCTGAATAATAATACGTGTGACTGTATCCGATAATGTCCAGTTAATAAGACGTTCTGTTACAAAGGCTTTATTGGGAATAATCACTTCTTTACGATCAAAGTCTGTCACAGTCGTTGCCCTTATTCGAATTCGACTAACAGTACCAGAATAGCTCCCGATAGTAACGGTATCGCCAATTCTGACCGGTCTTTCAAACAAGATGATTAAACCAGACACAAAGTTTGCAAATATCTCTTGTAAACCAAACCCTAACCCTACCGTTAAAGCAGCTGCTAACCATTGTAATTTTTCCCATGCCACACCTAATATTCCTAGAGAAACAATAGTACCCATAGCAATAATAACGTAGGTTAGAATGGTCGTAATGGCATAAGAAGCGCCTTGTTGCAATTTGATGCGCGATAAAATTAATACTTCTAATAAACCGGGTAAGTTTCGCGTCAAAAACCAAGAAATTGCCATAATAGAAATAGACAATAAGAGATCTGCTACGGTGACAGCTTTGACAACATTGCCTAACTCAGTAGGTAAAGTGTAACTCCAGAGCGAGATACCATCTAAATAGGTAAATACAGTAATAAAATCAGACCAGATACCGTAGAAGCTAGACGCAAAAATGATAAATAAAATCATTGTTGTCAGTCTTAATGATTGCTGATTGATTTGCTCCATATCCATGGGTGGCTCTTGAATTGGCTCAAGACTATTATCTTCGCTCTCTTTTTTTTCTTTTAACATCGCTTGCCTACGCTCGATAGCTCGACGGTAAGCAAGCCTTCGAGCCGCCACGGTTAATCCCCGCAAACTGGCATGATAAGCAATGAACCACAACATAAGCAGATATAAGCTATCAATCCAGCGATTTGCTAAACGTAACGCCGTATAGTAATAACCAAAAATCACTAACCCCATTAAAATTAAAGGCGAGAACGTTAATAGGGTGATCACAACCGTTCTAACAACATGATTGCCCTTTTCTTGCCACATTTCACGGCAAAATGGCAACGCACATAAACTAATACAAAACAGTGAAATAATCGCAACCAATTGCCCAATAACATCACCCACCAGTAATAATGGGTTATTAATACCATAAGCAGAAAGCAAAATAATTGGTAGCATAGGAAAAGAAAGACGTAATAAACGTTTACGATTTTGCTGAACTCGCTCTACAGGGATTTTAAAATGTTTTACAGCAACGCCATTATCAGACATTAAACGATAAGACCATTCAAACATCAGCCAAAATACCGCAAATTGCCAAGCAAAAGACCAGATAAATTCTTGTTGCACATTAAAACTATTTATTAGCCAATAACCAATCGCTAAAACAAAACAAGAAAGAGGTAATGTTTTTAGGAAAACAATGCCTAACGCCAGAGGTGTATGTAGCTGAGAATCTTTATTGAGCTTATTAATATCCCCATTCAGCTTTTCAAACTGAGTATCTAGTTTTTTACGTTGCCAAATCAGTATTGAACCAAACAGAATCAACGCAATAAGGACAGGGAGTGATTTCTTAGCCCCGATCAACAGATTTTCATTTGACCAATTCAATTTAAAACTTTGAAATTCTGCCACTGCTTGAGAAGGAAACGTTGAAAACCAATTGAGATTGATAGGTTTGTTACTACTCACCCAGAAAATCTGTTGTGCTAATGTACCTTCTAAAGAGCTTACAACACTGCGTAATTGTTGCTGATCCATTTGCAGGTTTATCGAACCTGAAATTTGATTACCTAATTGATTATTAAGTTTATCAAGCAACTCTCGACGCGCATCAACAAGTAATTCTAATGCACTACGTAACTCTTTTAGTGCATTAGGATCGGTAACTTCAGGATGAGCTGTTTGGTATTCCTGCATCAACTGATCAAGATAGATATTGGGTTGTATTATCTGATCACGTTGTTTATTAATTTCAAATTGCTCTAACCGCAAATCAGCGATTTTATCAGGTAAATTATTAATAAAAATACCATCCGGCAAATCAACTTGTTCTTCAAATAAAATTCGGGAAAGTAACAAACTTCCTTTTAATACATCAATTTGTTCTTTTAGGTTTCGTTCAGATTGAATAGCTCTGTCTAGGCGGTTTTTCACCATTAAACTATGGCGATTTAACTCATTATTATTTTGTGTTGTAACAATTAGCTTATCACTAAGGCGCTTATTAATTTCTGTTTGCGCTAAATAAAAGGGATCATTATTAATGGCTTGATTATCAAGCTCCGTACTTTGCGCTTCTTTCGCTGTTTCTTCTGAGCTATCTAGGCGTTTATCACTGATGGCTTCTTGAAGCCACTGTGCACGTTCTTGTGAAAGGTCGATATACGCAGAACTATAGTCACGTTGAAGTTGTAATAAGCTTTGTAATTGCACATTTGACTGTAGCGTGCGCTTTTGAAAATTGTTTTGTTGTTGAAGGTAATATTGCTCTAATTGCAATAACTGCACAGCAGAAGGTCGCATCTGCGCTTTATCTGCACTACTTTTATTCAGCAATGTTCTTATTTGTTGCAGTCTTTCTGAATTATTAAATAAAATAGATTGCGCCCTTTCAGGCTGAGTTTGTAATACGATAAGTTCATTACTGTAATTAGCCAAATCATCTTGAGATTTTTGTAAAGATTGCAAGACACTTTCTAATTGTGATTCCAATGTTGCTAATGGTAATGTTTCCAATGATTTTTGGTAGTCATCCACTTCTTTATTGGCAACTTTTTGTTTTAATTGATTGAGTTGATATTGCGTACTACGCAGTTTCTCAGGTAGTTGCTCTACGGTTTTATTATAATTTACTGATTTTTTTTCTAGCTGTTGAATATTATCAAGTAATAAAAGTGATTGTTCTAAATCCGCAATAGTTAATTTATCTTCTGCGCTTAACTCGCTACGTTTGTTTAATAAATTGAGCTGATTTTGAATATTTTCTTGAGTAGGTAAATTGGTGGGAACCGCAGCTAAAACGGAGGTGATGGAGAGGCACCAAAGAATAAAAATAATAACCGTGATAGCGACAATCGTCGTCATTCGATTATTAAAGGAAGAAAAAAAAGTATGTATCCGCATGATTAAGCAACTTGTTCAATTAATATTGAAAAACTGTTTATTAGTATAATCCAATTACGTTAAATTGGCAGTGTAAACAGAACAAGTTGCTTGGATGTTTCTCGCCTGAGAAACCGAAATAATGATCAGAAGGTTAGTATTTTATCTGCATCTAGCGTCCACTGTGCTAAATCAACTAATGTGCCTAACTCTGCACCATCAACTAATGGTAAGTCACTGATACCGCGGGTATCTGTACATGTTTTGCATAATTTAACAGGAACATTTTGTGCTGTTAAAATTTCCAGCATTTGTTGTAAGTTATAACCTTCTTTAGGCTGTTGGCGAGCTAAAGCTCCCGTAACAGCATCCGACATTAAAAAGATATTTAATTGAGTTTCTGGGTGCTGTTCTTTTAATGTAATAGATAAACGCAACGCGTTAAATAATGACTCATTACCATAAGCCGCACCATTAGCAATAACTAATACCTTACTCATGAATGTCTCCCTTTTGTTTAATAATAGATTAAGAGGGTGCAGATATTCTCATATTTGCACTGTGCTTTATCATATCAATAAAGCTATCAACCAAATATTGACTTTCATCTTTGATAGAAAAACTTTCTGGTGAAAATAACCAGTTTTCGGCAAGACCAGTCATCATGGCTCTTAACATGATGGCGGCCCTTCTTAAATTAAGGTTGGATGGGAGTTGTTTTTTTTCAACACAACGAGATAAAGATTGCTCTATTCTAGAGTAATCAGCTGCACACAATTCTCTACGAATTTCAACAATTGGTGTCATTTCTCCGACAAATTCGCATTTATGGAAATATATTTCCAAAAGTGCATTATGTTTAGGATCTTCGACAATCGATGTCAATATGTAAATAAGCAATTCTCTTAATACAAATAGTGGATCATCTGGGTATTTTGTTTGATACTCTATTTCTAAAGATTCTATTTTTAAGTCGGTGAGTTCGCACGCTTCAGTAAATAAATCCACTTTATTTTTAAAGTGCCAATATATTGCACCACGAGTAACACCGGCAGCGGTGGCAATATCTGAAAGTGATGTGGCAGAAACGCCTTGCACAGTAAACAGCCTAAGTGCAGCATCAATTATCTGCTGTCTTGTCTCTTGTGCCTGTCGTTTAGTTTTTCGTGCCATTATTCCTCGATTTTGACTGAAGTTAATTTACATACATTCATGTATGTTTGTACTATACATCGCAATCAATCATCAACTTAATTATTTTTA
Source organism: Proteus sp. G2626 (assembly GCF_009915985.1). NCBI lineage: Bacteria > Pseudomonadati > Pseudomonadota > Gammaproteobacteria > Enterobacterales > Morganellaceae > Proteus > Proteus sp. G2626. The sequence continues at coordinate 165,067 of NZ_JAABNH010000009.1, forward strand.
TCCCGGGAAACAACGTTTGAATAGAGGTTTTCTTATGCGAAAAAACAGAGGGGTTTTGCCTCTGGCTCTGTTAGTGCTATCAGGCAGCTTGGTTCTTGCTGGATGTGACGACAAAGCTAAACAGTCTGCTGGGGGTCCACCTCCTGCACCGGCTGTCGGTGTTGTGACTTTAGGAGCGCAATCTCTGACAATCACCACTGATCTACCAGGTCGTACATCAGCCTTCCGTATTGCTGAAGTTCGCCCTCAAGTTGGCGGCATTATTTTAAACCGCAATTACAAAGAAGGTAGCTATGTAGAAGCAGGTACATCTTTGTACCAAATCGACCCAGCTATTTTTGAAGCAACGTTAAATAGTGCGCAAGCTGAATTAGCGAAAGCTAAAGCTAATGCTGAAATAGCTCGTCTCACTGTGGAGCGTTATAAGCCTCTACTGGGTACAAACTATGTCAGCAAACAAGATTTTGATACTGCAACGTCTCAATATGCGCAAGCTGTTGCGGCCGTTAGAGCAGGTGAAGCTGCTGTAACGACAGCAAAGATTAATCTTGAATATACAAAAGTGACTGCGCCCATTTCAGGTCGCTCAGGTAAGTCTACTGTGACTGAAGGCGCACTTGTCGCGCCAGGTCAACAAGTGGCACTCACCACTGTTCAGCAAATCGATCCGATTTATGTCAACGTGACACAATCGAGTGAAGATTACCTGAAACTTAAAAATGAAATTGAAAGTGGTGTTATCCGTCAAGAACAAGGTAAACCTGTTGTTCATTTAACATTGACCAATGGGCAAGCTTACGCACAGAAAGGTCATTTAGAATTTTCTGATGTGACTGTTGATGAAACCACAGGCTCAATTACGATGCGTGCTATCATACCTAACCCCAATGGTGAATTATTACCAGGTATGTTTGTCCGTACTAAATTAGAAAATGGTATTCGTCAAAATGCAATTTTGATCCCACAGCAGGCCGTTATTCGTACAGCTCGTGGGGATGCAACAGCAATGGTTGTTAATAAAGACAATGTTGTTGAAGTTCGTACCATTGATGTGTCACAAGCTGTTGGTAATAAATGGCTAGTGAATAGTGGTGTTCAGGCGGGTGAGCGCGTTATCGTTTCTGGATTGCAAAAAGCAAAACCCAAAATGACAGTAACGCCTCAAGAGGAAAATTTAGATGCAAAGCCATCACCTGAACAAACTGAGCCAGCTAAGAATCCTCAATAAGGAGTCGGTGATCCATGCCTAAGTTTTTTATAGATAGACCGATATTTGCGTGGGTAATTGCGATAATTACCATGCTCGCAGGTCTTCTGGCACTCATCAAACTGCCTGTTGCCCAGTATCCAACGATTGCACCGCCAGCGATTTCTATCTCTGCGGTTTATCCTGGTGCTGACGCCACCACTGTGCAGAACACTGTTACCCAAGTTATCGAACAAAATATGAATGGTATCGATAATATGGTGTATATGTCTGCAACCAGTGATTCAGCCGGTATGATGAATATCACTCTGACCTTTGAAGCAGGTACTGATCCTGATATCGCGCAAGTACAGGTGCAAAATAAACTGCAACTTGCTATGCCGTTATTACCTCAGGAAGTGCAACAACAAGGGATCAGTGTTGATAAATCCTCAAGTTCATTCTTGATGGTTGCGGGGTTCATCTCTGCTGACGGCTCAATGTCACAAGATGATATCGCAGACTATGTAGGTGCAACAATTAAAGACCCGTTAAGCCGTGTTACTGGTGTGGGTGAAACTCAGTTATTTGGTACCCAATACGCAATGCGTATCTGGTTAGATCCCGATAAACTAGTAAAATATAACATGACAACGCTTGACGTTATTGGTGCAATCAAAGCACAGAATAACCAAGTGGCAGCGGGTCAATTAGGGGGCACCCCTCCTGTTCCTGGTCAGCGTTTAAACGTATCTATTATTGCTCAAACTCGACTTAATACCGCAGAGCAATTTGGCGACATCCTAATGAAAGTCAACACTGACGGTTCGCAGGTTAAGCTAAAAGATCTCGGTATTGTTGAAATGGGTGCTGAAAACTACAGTACTATTGCTCGCTTTAATGGCCTACCTGCTTCTGGTATTGGTATTAAGTTAGCAACGGGGGCCAACGCATTAGATACCGCAACGGCAGTACGTGCTGCATTAGCTGAAATGGAACCATTTTTCCCTGCGGGATTAGAGGTCGTTTATCCTTATGATACAACGCCATTCGTTAAGATCTCTATTTTCGAAGTGGTAAAAACGCTTATTGAAGCCATCATGCTGGTATTCGTAGTTATGTATCTGTTCTTACAGAATTTCCGAGCTACGTTAATCCCAACAATCGCAGTACCGGTTGTTTTATTAGGTACTTTTGCCATACTCTCGGCGTTTGGTTATTCGATAAATACTTTGACGATGTTCGCAATGGTTCTTGCCATCGGGCTTCTGGTGGATGACGCCATCGTTGTAGTAGAAAACGTCGAACGTGTTATGCAAGAAGAAGGGTTGTCACCTAAAGAAGCAACTCGTAAATCTATGGGGCAAATCCAAAGTGCGCTGGTCGGTATCGCCCTTGTGCTTTCTGCGGTATTTATTCCAATGGCATTCTTTGGTGGTTCAACGGGGGCTATCTATCGTCAGTTCTCGATCACCATCGTATCAGCCATGATCCTGTCTGTTTTCGTTGCATTGATTTTAACACCTGCACTTTGTGCAACAATGTTAAAGCCTGTACCCAAAGGCAGTCATGGTGTGCAAACTGGCTTCTTTGGTTGGTTTAACCGTACCTTTGAAAAAAGTAGCCATCACTATACTGACAGTGTATCCCGTACTCTTCGTGGAACTGGTCGTTACTTATTAATTTACGTTTTATTAGTCGTGGGCATGGCGTTAATGTTTATCCGCTTACCCGCATCGTTCTTACCTGAAGAAGACCAAGGGGTATTACTGACAATGGTTCAGTTACCTGCTGGCTCTACACAGGAACAAACTCAAGACGTATTAGAAAGAGTAAATGACTACTTCAATACTGATGAAAAAGAACTCGTTAAGTCCGTCTTTACCGTAAGTGGCTTCGGCTTCGGTGGTCAAGGGCAAAATATGGGTCTAGTCTTCGTGGTATTGAATGATTGGGATGAACGTAAAGCAGATGAAGACAAGGTTCCGGCAATTGTAGGTCGTGCCAATATGGCATTATCTCAAATTAAAGAAGCCTTTGTTTACTCATTTAATATTCCAGCGATTGTTGAGTTAGGCTCTGCGGGGGGTTTCGAATTCGAGTTAGTCGATAAAGCTAACCTCGGCCATGAAAAACTCATGGAAGCGCGAAATCAATTACTCGGAATGGCGGCACAACAACCTCAAATGTTAATGGGTGTACGTCCTAATGGTCAGGAAGATACATCACAGTATCGTCTATATATCGATCTAGAAAAAGCGCAAGCTCAAGGTGTTGCAATTAGCGATATCTATTCAACATTAGGTACCATGTTTGGTGGCAGCTACGTCAACGACTTTATCGACCGTGGTCGTGTTAAAAAAGTTTATGTTCAAGCTGAATCACAATTCCGTATGTTGCCACAAGATATCGGTAATCTTTATGTTCGTAACAATGTCGGTCAGATGGTTCCATTCTCATCGTTCATTGATACAAGTAAAGATCCTTGGTTATATGGCTCTCCACGTTTAGAGCGTTATAACGGTTTACCTGCTGTCCAAATTCAAGGTAGTGCAACACCGGGTCAAAGTAGTGGTGATGCAATGCTGATGATGGAAGATCTCGCAAGTAAATTACCAAGTGGTATCGGTTACGAATGGACAGGAATGTCATATCAAGAGCGTTTATCTGGTAACCAAGCGCCTGCGCTGTATACCATTTCCTTGATAGTCGTATTCCTCTGCCTTGCTGCTCTTTATGAAAGCTGGTCAGTCCCCTTCTCCGTTATGTTAGTCGTCCCTCTGGGTGTCATTGGCGCGCTTGCATTAACCTCATTAAGGGGTCTTGAGAACGACGTTTACTTTAAGGTTGGGCTCTTAACAACCATTGGGTTATCGGCGAAAAACGCAATCTTGATTGTTGAATTCGCCAAAGACTTGATGGAAAAAGAAGGAAAAGGACTCATAGAAGCAACGTTAGACTCTGTTAGAATGCGTCTACGTCCAATTCTAATGACCTCTCTGGCCTTTATGTTAGGGGTTATTCCCCTTGTATTAAGTAATGGTGCGGGTTCTGGTGCACAGAACTCTGTAGGTACAGGTGTATTCGGTGGTATGATTGCCGCAACCTCCCTCGCTATCTATTTCGTTCCTATTTTCTTCGTCGTGATCCGTAGACGATTTACGAAGAAAAATGAAGATTTAGAGCATCCAAGTAATTCACACTAATTTGTTGTGAATACAAAAAGGCCACGTAAGTGGCCTTTTTCTTTATCTATTGATATATCGTTTAAAATGAAAACTTCTCTCAGTATATTATTTTAAAAAAATATCCCTTTAATCAATAAACGCATTTTATTTTTTTTCTTATATATGACTTTTTGTCAAAATCAAACAATACTGTTATTTATAAATAACAACAGTAAATATACCTCATTTACACGCTTAAACATGTAAACACCAATAAAAATAAAGATAATCATGATGTTAAAAAATGATCATCTTGATTGGGATTTCTTAATTTTTACGAAAATAGACAAATTTCTGTTGTTCAGATAGTGACTTATGCGATAATAGTGCTATATTAAGCAAAGAAACATTTTATTGTGTCATTTTTAAACTCTCTTGTATGCAATCGAGTGTTTGATATCGCCTTTCGATATGCTATTACTTTGTTAGAAATAATAAATATAATTATTAAACGCTTTTAGCATACAGGTAAATATAAATACCTGATTTTAAGTTTATGTTTTTTTTATTAATCCATTAATGAATTATGTGATATGTCTCATTAATAATTGTTCATTCTACGTATTTACCATTATTAATGAATATTTCCTATTAATTCACCCACGATAAGTTATGGACGAATATTCACCAGAAAAAGTAGATTTAGCTGAATTGTCGTTTTTATGTGAGGAGCTATTACAGCAAGCTTTAGACTCTTTAGATAAAAATAACACTGTTTGGCACAATGATCTGAGTAGCACAAAAAGTGTTGACCTCAATGTCTTAATTGAACACATTATGGACTTTAGTTGGAAATTTAAGATAAAACATCCAGATAAACAAGTAATTAATACTCTTATGGAAGAGTACCTTGAAGAGACATATCGTTTATTTGGTAATACTTCAATTTCTTACACAGATATCAATAATTGGAAAGAGTTAAACCATTCGCTTTTAACTCTTATTGCTAAAAATCCCAAAAGTTATATTAAGTAAATTTAATTATCTTTAGTTTTATTTGAAATAATAGAGAAAAGACAACATGACTAAGACAGACTATCTAATGCGTTTAAGAAAATGTACCTCAATCGAAACATTAGAGCGAGTAATTGAAAAAAACAAATATGAGCTCTCTGATGATGAACTAGAGCTGTTTTATTCAGCAGCTGATCATCGTTTGGCTGAACTGACTATGAATAAGCTCTATGACAAAATTCCAGCTTCTGTTTGGAAGTTCGTAAGATAATCTAGCACTATTTAATTATCTTAATTTTATTTTTGCTATTTTTATTTTTTATTATAGTAGGGTTATTATTTCTTAATTTAGATATCGTTTTTTTATTCACGTTTTCTTATCAGTAGAATGATTACACACCATCATGCCGTTAACTTATTACGGCATGACAGCACTATTTTACCCAAAATACCCCATTTACAAATATCATCATTCATTTTCAAATGACGCATCAATACATTAAATTTATTATTTCCCATATAGACGATATTGATATTCGCAAGAAAATATAACATGCAAAAAATGCTATTATTGGAGATAAAAAATAGGAGGGTACGAATTTAAGAGGGTTAAAATTGGGTGGGGCCTTGCCAGCGACATCCCGGCACACGCGACACCTGCCATGGCTGCTTCCTTCCGGACCTGACCGAGTTAACAAGTTAGCGTTGCGGGAGAACCAACAAGACCCCATAGATTGCCTTATTGCTAAGACGACACGCATTATGTTTTAATCTCGCCAAAATAGCAAGGACAGTAAGCCTAAGTGATGATTAATTACCCAAATCAAGGATTATCTCTTATTTAATAGCCTTTAACACTCTTTTTGCCTCTCATAAATCCATCAGACCGTATTCAATAAGCTAATAAATAATAATCTCATCAACTATGTTCATAAAACATTAGGTTGAGATCTAAGATAAAAAGGAGATTATTTTTTTATATTCTTAGGATTGTATATAATCACTTTATAAAAAATAACCCGATCTAATGGTACAGGTACACTATGAGTCAGGCATTAAAAGATCTCATCAACTTGATGGCACTTGAAAAAATAGAAGAAGGCCTATTTAGAGGGCAAAGCGAAGATTTAGGGCTACCTCAAGTTTTTGGTGGACAAGTTGTAGGACAAGCGCTGTACGCAGCAAAACAAACAATAGCAGATAACCGCTATATCAATTCCTTTCACAGCTATTTTTTACGTCCTGGTGATAGCCATAAACCCATTGTTTATGACGTAGAGTTTATTCGTGATGGTGGTTCATTCAGTACTCGTAGAGTCAGTGCGATTCAGCATGGTAAGCCCATTTTTTATATGACAGTTTCTTTTCAAGAGTTTGAAGAGGGCTTTGAACATCAAGATACAATGCCTGATGTTCCGTTTCCCAATGAGCTTATCTCTCAAGATGATATTTTGAAAAAAATGGCTCCTAAATTACCAGAACCCATTAAATCTTTAGCATTACGAGAAACGCCTTTTGAAGCACGCCCAGTGCAATACTTTAACCCTTTTGGCTACTCTAAAGCCCCCGCAGAACGCTATGTTTGGTATCGTAGTCGTGGCAACATGCCATCAGATCCATTTCTACATCAATATATGTTAGGTTATGTTTCTGATTTTGACTTCTTACCTACGGCACTTCAACCTTATGGTTTAGGATTTATGGATCCAAGCCTTCAAGTGGCCACAATTGACCATTCCATGTGGTTTCATCGTCCATTTCGTATTGATGATTGGTTACTGTATGTGATTGAAAGCCCATCAGCATCAGGAGGAAGAGGATTTGTTAGAGGGAAATTCTTTAATACAAATGGTCAGTTAGTTGCTTCATCCGTTCAAGAAGGGGTTATTCGCCAAAAACGCCCTAAGCATACAAAATAATAAATCAGCATATTCCCCCCTCAAAAGAGGGGGAATAGACAATTACTGCTGATAAGCTCTTTCACCATGAGACGTTAAATCTAACCCATCATGCTCTTCTTCTTCAGAAACACGTAATCCCACCAGCTTATCTGCGATTTTAAAACCAATATAAGCCACAACACCTGACCAAATCACCGTAATAACGACACTCATTAACTGTATTAAAACTTGCTTGCTTAATGTCATGCCATCGCTATAGCCCACTCCCCCTAAAAATGAAGCCGTAAATACCCCCGTTAACAAACATCCCGCAATACCACAAGTACCATGAATACCGAAGACATCACAAACATCATCAACTTTTAACCACCGTTTTAAAATAACAACGCCCCAAAGTCCGATAATTCCACCTGTTACACCAATAAATAACGCCCCCATAACACCAACAGTACCAGCTGCTGGCGTAATCGCCACCAGCCCAGCAATACAACCAGAGCAACTGCCTAGCATCGATGGTTTTCCTCTGACTAACCATTCAGATAAAGTCCAAGAAAGTACAGCTCCTGCCGTTGCGATTACCGTATTTAAAAATGCTAATGCCGCAATCGCATTTGCACTACCAGCAGAGCCGGCATTAAAGCCAAACCAACCAATGTAAAGTACAGCCGTTCCTGTAAATACCATCGGTAAATTATGCGGTTTAAGTGCTGTATGTTGATAGTCACGACGCTTTCCAAGTAAGTAAGCACCAACAAGGGCTGCAATAGCGGCATTGATATGAACCACTGTTCCTCCGGCAAAATCGAGTGCTCCATCATCAATTAACCAGCCGCCTTCTCCCCATACCATGTGAGCAATCGGGATATAAGAAAACGTGAACCAAATAACCGTAAAAATTACCAATGCTGAAAAACGGACACGTTCACCCAGTGCTCCAACAATCAATGCAATCGTTATCACAGCAAAAGAGCCTTGAAAGGCAATATGAACATATTGATTAATTGAACCAGAAACAGATCCTAGAGAAACATTATTCAAGAAAGTAAGTGACCACCCACCCCAAATTTTATTACCTGCAGTAAAAGCCAAACTATAACCGAACGTTATCCAAAGAATGACCACAACACTAAAGATCATCATCACTTGTGTTATCAACGAAAGTACATTTTTACTTCTCAGCAATCCGCCATAAAACAAGGCAATGCCAGGAATAGTCATAAAAAAGACCAACGCAGTACATATCAACATAAAACCATTGTCCGCGTTATCAATTACAGTGACTTCAGTGGCAAGTGCTGATGAAGGAAAGTTTGTAAGCACTAACATTAATAATAAAGAAAATAAGCTTTTCATCAAAATTCTCCTTTAAAGTGCTTCATCACCAAACTCACCCGTACGAATACGAACAGCTTGCAATAATTCCAAAACAAAAATTTTGCCATCTCCCACTTTGCCGGTGTCTGTCGCTTGCATGATCGTTTGCATAACAGGCTCTAGTTGTTCATCGCAGACAGCGAGTTCTATTTTTACTTTAGGGAGAAAATTAACTTCGTATTCAGCTCCTCGATAAAGCTCAGCATGCCCTTTTTGCCGTCCATATCCTTTTACTTCACTAATTGTCATCCCTTTTATACCTAACTCAGAAAGTAATTCTCTGACCTCTTCTAATTTAAATGGCTTAATAATGGCAATGATATATTTCATATAAACCTCGTCGATGTGAGAAAGAACAACGTTTATAGAGCAAAAGATATGCCAACTATTAATACATTGATATTTAAAAAGAAAATTAAATCATCAAAAAATAAAATAAATAAATTCACCGTATTGGTGCAACAATAAGCCGACTATTTTGATAAAAGCAAAATAGTCGGGAAAATAAAAAAGGGCACATAATTTTTATGTGCCCTCTAAAAAATCAGATGTTAATTTTAAGTCAATTATTCTACTTCAACAGGAGCTTGTTCTTGTAAAGACTCTCTGACTTGCTGTAATTGATACATATTATAGTATCGCCCTTTTTGTGAGAGCAATTTCGCGTGATCACCCTGCTCTACAATTGCACCACGATGAAGCACCACGATTTCATTAGCTTCAATAATCGTAGAAAGCCGATGGGCAATAACAATTAGGGTTGTTTTCTCTCTTACGACTTTTAATGCCTTCTGTATGGCTTGTTCTGTTCCTGAATCAATATTGGCTGTTGCTTCATCAAGAATAAGAATGCGAGGTGGTAGTAATAATACACGAGCTAATGCAAGTAACTGTTTTTGCCCCGCTGATAATCGACTACCTTGTTCACCGAGTTCTGTTTGTAATCCTTGAGGTAATGCGTTCACCCATTGATCGAGTTGTACTGTTTCTAACACCTGCCATAGACGTGACTCGTCATATTCTCGCCCTAATGTAATGTTGTCATGTAACGAACCGGACAATAAGACCGGATCTTGTTGCACCATGGCAATACCACTACGCAACGCATAATGAGAGTAATCCTCTAAAGGTTGGCCATCTAAATAGATATTCCCTTTTTGCCAAGGGTAATTTCCCATTAACAGGCTTGCTAACGTACTCTTACCACTTCCAGTATGCCCAACGAATGCCACAAAATGGCGTGCAGGAATGGCTAAATTGATATCTTTTAATACCCATTGTTCATCGCGATAGGCAAACCATAGGGAATTAACATCGATATGACCTTGAGTAATGATATGTGATGATGAACCGTAATGTTGCAAAGGTGCATCCATTAATTCAAACACTCGCTCACCTGAAACAACTGCTTGTTGCAAAATAGACTGTTGAGATGTCAGTGTGATTAAGGGTTCATTTAAACGTCCTAAATAACTAATAAACGCATAAATGACCCCAACACCAATAACAGCACTGCCTTGATAACCAAATAGCATCAATAAGCCACATAAAACCAATGCAGAGAGCATACTTAACAAAGGACGTAATAACAGACCATCGAGTTTTAATGCCTTCATACGAGCTTGGTAATGTTGCCAGCTATCATCAGACATTCTTTTACCAAATCGAGCTTGTTGCCTAAATTGCTGGATCACTGACATCCCATTGATGACTTCATGGAAACCATCATTAATATTGGCAAGAAAATGGCGCACATTACGGACTATCGGTGTACTGAGTCGCTGATAAAGCATCATCACACCAATAACGGCAGGAAAGATAGTCATCGCCACTAATGCCATTTGCCACTCTAATAAGAACATAGCAATTAACATAACAACCACTAACGCAATGGCGCGGAATAATGTCGGTAATACGTTAACAAATAAATCTTTAATTGTTTCAGTATCATTTGTTACACGAGAAATTAATTGACCTACTGGCTGATTATCAAAAGCACTTAAAGGTTGTTTTAGCGCCGCACTCATTACGTCAGTGCGTAATTGTTGCACAACACCGACCGCGGCATAATTAAATACAATCGCCTGATAATAGTGAAGAGCAGCAGCAATTATTTGTAAGAGAATAAATGCCAATGCCAAACTTAATGAAGAGACTAATTCAACATTATTCGTAGCCACTTTCGCATCAATGAAATAACCCACAATTAATGGCCCACCCACTTCTGCAACAGCCGCGAGCCACAACATAATGACACCCCATGTCATAGGTTTGCGATAAGTTTTACCATAAGTTAACAGGCGCTTTAATGCAGGGAATAGCGCTTTAACGGATTTATTTTTATTCATCGTCATCCAGCGCAGCCTCTAATTGCTGATAATGGTACATATCTTGATACCAACCAGGTATTGATATTAGTTGTTGATGCGTACCTTGTTCTACTATTTCACCTTGTTTTAACACTAGGATATGAGTGGCGCCGACCAAAGCAGATAAACGATGTGCACTGATAATCAACGTTCTATCTTTTCGCCATTGCGACAAATTTTGTAAAATTTGATATTCAGTTTGCCCATCAACGGCAGATAATGCATCATCTAATAACAAGATTTCCGCATCTAAAAGTAGTGCTCGCGCAATAGAAATACGTTGCTTCTGCCCACCGGATAGCATCACGCCTTTTTCACCTACCTGTGTTTGATACCCTTCAGGTAAACGTAAAATATCGTCATGAATATTCGCCAGTTTTGCCACTGCTTCAATTTCATCTTTGGTTGCATTAGGACGTCCTAGTGCAATATTTCCTGCAATGGTATCTGAAAATAAAAAAGGTGTTTGATTAACCACGGCTAAACGTGCTCGCCATTCATCGAGTTTTAATTGATAAATAGGTATGGATTGAAAACAAATCTCCCCTTCTGTCACATCATAAAGTCGTTGAATAACAGTAAGCAGTGTGCTTTTACCACTTCCTGTCATTCCACAAATTCCCAACATATCACCAGGGGATAAGATGAAATGAATATTTTTCAGCACCTCAGTCGTTTGTTCAGGATACTGAAAGCGCTCGATATCAACCGATAATACACCTCGGCCTTGTTTTGGTGATAAATCACCATCAATCATATCGAGTTTCTCATTCAATAAGCTATTAATTCTGCTATAAGCTGCACTACCACGTTCAACAATATTAAACATCCATGCCAGCGCCAACATAGGCCAAATCATTTGCCCTAAATACATAACAAAACTGGTTAATTCACCTAGTGTCATCTTGTCATTGAGTACAAGATAGCTCCCGCCAGCAACGGCGAATAAATTAGCAAAACCGATCGCCATAAAAATGGTGGGGTCAAACAAAGCATCAATTCTTGCGACACGCATATTTTGTCGCCCCGTTTCTTTTGCAACATCCTCAAAACGAGTGGCATGCTGTTGTTCAAGCCCGAATGATTTGATCATGCGAATACTGCTCAGGCTTTCTTGAGCTTGATTATTCAATGAAGAAAAAAGTGCCTGTGCGGTTTTAAAACGGCTATGTAATTTATCACCATAACGTTTAATCAACATTGCCATTAATGGCATAGGTAACAGTGAAATTAAAGTGAGTTCCCAGCTTAACTGGATGCTCATCATCACAAGTACAGCAAGTCCCATCACCATTGAATCGACTAAAGTTAAAACACCTTCGCCAGCAGCAAAAACGACTTTATCGACGTCATTCGTGGTACGTGCAATTAAATCACCAGTGCGATAGCGGTGATAAAAAGAGGAAGATTGCTGATTAAGCTGTTGATAAATCTGCATTCGTAGCTTTACAGCTAATTGATAAGAGGCCCCAAATAACCAAAGACGCCAAAAATAACGCAAAAGATAAACCGCAATAGCAATTAACACCATCACGCCAACCCAATTCATTACTTGGCTAAACGACAGATTATGGTTATCGACACCATCCACAATGATCCCAACAATTTTAGGCGGGATCACCTGTAATACTGCGATAACCATCAATAAGAAAATAGCACCGACATAACGACGCCATTCACTGAGGAAATACCAACTGAGCTGTGAAAATAGAGCCACGCCTTAAATCCTAAGGTTATACAAAAAATAAAAGTGCCAGTTGGTAAAGATGAACCTTATTCAGGTATCGGCATTGCCGTTGTGTATTTAATTTTTTCCATTGCGAAGTTAGAAGTCACGTCAATAAGGCCTGGTACACCATTAACCATACGCTTATAAAACAGATCGTAACTTTTCATGTCTACCACTTCAACATGCATTAGATAATCACACTCACCCGCCATTCGATAGAATGTCAGTACTTCTGGCATTTGCTTAACAAATGAAACAAACTGTTCGTACCATTCGCTATTATGTTGCTGTGTTCTAATCATAACAATAACTGTTAGACCTAGCCCAATTTTTTCGCTATCAAGTAGAGCAACTCGCTTACGAATATACCCTTCATCCTCAAGTCGTTTCAATCGTTTCCAGCAAGGTGTTGAGGTTAGGTTAACAGCCTCAGCCAAAGTATTCAGTGAGAGGCTTGAATCTTCCTGTAACAGCGCTAATAATTTACGGTCAATCTTATCTAACATAGATACTCCTTCAAAATATGCCCCTACAAAAATAATGATAACCTGCCCCTGACTATAAGAGTAATCATCTAATGATAAATCGGTAATAAATTGTCATAATATATGTACTTTTATGCGTACTAATCCTTATGTAAATTCAATTTTCAGGAGTATTCCGATGAAAAAAACGGTCGTTGTCTTTAGTGGTGGACAAGATTCGACAACATGCCTTATTCAAGCAAAAGAAAAGTACGATGAAGTACATTGCATTACATTTAATTATGGACAACGTCATAAAGAAGAAATTGAGGTAGCACAAAAAGTAAGTCAATTGCTGGGGGCAACTGCGCATAAAGTTTTGGATGTAAATTTACTCAATGAACTCGCTATCAGTAGCTTAACTCGCGACAATATACCTGTTCCTGATTTCAAAGAAAGTGAAAAAAGTGATATTCCAAGTACTTTTGTCCCAGGTAGAAATATTGTTTTCCTCACTTTAGCCGCCATTTACGCTTACCAGATTGGGGCTGAAAGTGTCATTACTGGCGTTTGTGAAACTGATTTTTCTGGCTATCCTGATTGTCGTGATGAGTTTGTCAAAGCGCTAAATCATGCGGTCAATTTAGGTATTGCACGTGATATTAAATTTATCACCCCCCTAATGTGGCTAGATAAAGCAGAAACTTGGGCATTAGCGGATTATTATCAAAAATTAGATTTCGTTCGTCATGAAACCTTAACATGCTATAACGGTATTCAAGGTGATGGTTGTGGTGAATGCGCAGCTTGCCATTTAAGACAACGCGGATTAAGCACCTATTTAGCCGATAAAACGCTAATTATGCAGGCAATGAAACAGAAGATAGGATTGAAATAAATACTATAATATCGCCCGCTTATCGTTATCACTGCAACTTACTCGCTAAGACAGTGATAACTAAATAGGCATTATCACTGCCTTAAATTATGTTAAATTAATTCATATTGAGCGCATTACTTTTATTTATAATGAAAAATTACGCTGTATTATGATGACTGACGTACATATTCTAGTTTTTCCCTTAATTGATCCGTTAATGTCAGTGCTTTTTTAGTATTAATATCAACAAGAACAAATGTGATTAATGCGTCAGAGATAAGTGCACCATCTTTTTTTCTCACTATCTTTTGAGATAGCACACCACTTTTAATCCCAACTTCAGCAACTTCACAATCAATAAGTAATTCATCACCAAGGCTTGCAGGTAAGCGATAATTAATATTGATATTAGCAACCACTAACGCTAAGCCATTACGCTTAAACCAAGCAAAGTCTAAATGTTGTTCAATCCAATCCCATCGAGCCTGTTCTAAAAACTCAAGGTAACGTGCATTATTTACATGTTCAAAAACATCTAAATGAAAACCATAAACTTTAATTAATGTACTCATATCAATCCATTACCTCTTGATTATTATAGTAAGTTTTTTTGATAACGTTTCTTTGCGATACAGTTAATATAGTCAAAAAAATAAATTTAGTAATGTTTTAAACTCACTCTTTTATCTTTCACCTCTTTTAACGAATCAAATTGATGTAAATGTGTTTCCCTTATTACAAAGAGAAACACAGGTTATTAAATCGATATTTATATTTTCAGTAAATGCACTACATTCAATATAAAATGTAATCTAGCCTATTAATTTATGACGATAGAATCACGATTTTGTTCGACTAATTTCATTCCTATACCAAATACTTTTTCGAGTTGTTCAATAGAAGTAAATCGACCTAGTTGTTCACGGTAATCAATAATAGCTTGAGCTTTCGCTTTACCAATGCCTTTAAGTGTCATTAACTCATCAACCGTCGCTGTATTTAAATCAACCTTACCTTCTGCATTGGCTTTTACTTCTTTAGCTTCTTTATCAACGGATGTACTCGTTTCAATAGAAATGGTTGGTATTGAAACAGGCGTCTCTTCTGCATAAGAAAGGGGGGAAAGTCCTAATCCTAAAGCAAGACAAATTGAAGCCATAAATCCTGATAATGTTTTTTTATCCATCGTCATAATCATAATTTCCTTTTATAAAATAATTTTAAATTCAATAGCAAACAGTATTTCCTGAATGCCAAGAAATGATGACAACATATTGATAAATATACAATTACATAAAAATAAAATATCGAGGAAACAGGAAAAATAAAATGAATAAAGATAGAGTTACAAAAAAATTATCGGGGCTGCTCCCAAATATCCTGTTTTAAGAAAAAATAGATATAAACACACTATATCAATATGTAATATCCATAAAAAAACCCAGCCTAAGCTGGGTCTTTTGTTTAAGTTTAAAGATAACTTATTGATAGTCTTTGTCGAAGATCTCAATTTTAGCGTTGTCTTTTAAGTCACGTAAAATCAATTGTAAGGCTTCTTCTCCCATCTGTGCACGATAGAGGTTAGTCATAAACTCTAATTGCTCTGATGTTGGCTTGCCATCTGTTACGCTATCTAATTGAATAAGGACGACTTTAGTACCAGGTACATTAGTCATACTATACTCTTTTTTACCTTCAGCTGGTTTTGGCATAGCAAAAATAGCGGTTTGTACCACATCTGTTGCAGATGAGTGCACCATGCTTTCTTCATTACCAAACGAAATATTTGCAGCTTTCAGTGCTTCTTCACCTTTGCCTTCTTTCAATGCAGCTAACAGTTTTTGAGCTTGTGCATTCATTGCTTGTGATGCTTTTTGCTGTTTAACCAGCATAACAACTTGATCACGTACTTTATCTAACGGTAGACTCGCTGAAGGCTTATAACCTTCTACACGCACGACAAATGCACTATCATTACCTAACGTTACCATATCTGAATTCATGCCCGTAGGGCCATTTTCATCAACTAATGAACCACCAAATATTAATTGGGTCAGCTTTTCATTATTTAATGGTGCTGGTACGGTATTTTCGTCAAACCAATCTGTATCAACAACAGTCACATTACCTGCTTTAGCTGCAGGTGCTAATGTATCGTTATCATTAGAAGCCGCTTGGCTCACTTTCTGTTGTAATGCAAAGAAATCATCAATGGCTTTGTTTTCACGCATTTTTGCCAATAAATCTGTTTTGACTTCATCAAACGGTTTTACAACAGATTGTTTAATGTCATCAAGGCGGAAAATTGCGTAACCATTGCTAATTTTAACAGGTGCAGAAATTTGACCTTTTTCAGTCAAACTTGCCTTAGCCAGTTCTGGCAACTCTTGTCCAATAGTTATCCAACCTAAAGAACCATTTTGTTTTGCAGAGAACGTATCAATTGATTTTTCTTTGACTAACGTAACGAAATCAGCACCTTTTTTCAGTTCTTCTGCTGCGGCTTTAGCTGCTGCTTCATCAGCTAATACTAAAATGCTGTATTGTTTCTGTCCTGCGGCAGTAAATTCATCAATATTGCTGTCGTAATACGCTTTCGCTTCATCATCAGTAATGTTAATACCATTAAGATCTTTTTGAGCATTTAATTGGATATAACTCACTTTAAATTGCTCTGGCGCGATAAACATTTGGTTATTTTGTTCATAGAACGCCTTCACTTCATCATCAGATGCCGTTTCTTTTTCAAGGAATGGCTGAATATCTAATGACGCTAAACGTACATTACGGCTTTGTAGCATCAGTCCCGCAAATTCTTTAACTTCGCTATCTAAGGCAAAATCAGTACCTTGAATAGAGAATCTCACTTGCTGATTAATCAGATTTTGGCGAATACCTTCCGCAAACGCATCTGCATCAATATTATTGCCTTTCAATAAATCGACGTATTTCTTATTGTCAAATTTACCATCAGTTTGAAAGTAAGGAAGTGCAAAAATTGCATCTCTAATTTGTTGATCACCCGCTGAAATACCGAGGTTTTGTGCAAATTGATCAAGTAATGCTTGATTAATCAATAAATCAAGTGATTGTTGGCGGATCAGTTTCTGCCCTTCTTCTGATGAAGCAAGAGCAGCAAAGTTTTCACCCATATCTTGTTGCAACTGAGCACGACGTTGCTGGTAAGCTTGTTCTAATTGAGAACGGCTAATTTTATATCCGTTAACTTCCGCAGCATCATTAACGCCAGAACTAAAAAGATATCCGCCCACACCAGTTAGGACGAAAGAGAGGATGATCACAGCTAATAAAATCTTGATAAAGGGATTATTAGCAGTTGAACGAATGTTGTCCATCATAACGAGACGAGGCTCCGTTTGGTGAAATAAAAATTATTTTTATGAGTGTTACACGACTATTTTGAGCACAGCGAAAAGATAATATGCCCATGCTGGCTTAATATCAAAATATCGCGACACGCGACAATCATTAAAAACAGCCAGTCCCGTATTCAATATACAGTCTTAACACGCACTTCTATCGCTAATAAAACTAAACAGCAATATTTGATTCATTGATTTGATTAACCACTGAATCATTCATTGTTGTCTATTTTAGTTATAGAACAACGCGATATTCTATCAAATGACTACTTTAGTTTCACGTCTTATCGCTAGAGAATTCAAGGTTTAATCGTGATTTAACGTCTAAAAAAAGAAAAGCGCATCTCAAAAAGATGCGCTTCATTTTTTAATTGAGTCGTTTTCTGTTTATCCATAACGTTAAATTAATAACTCTTTGGCAGAAAGTTCGTTCAACTATTATTGATTAACTGCGTCTTTTAAGCCTTTACCCGCACGGAATGCAGGAACTTTTGCAGCTTCAATTTGAATTTCTTTACCTGTTTGTGGGTTACGGCCAGTACGAGCTGCACGATCACGGACAGTAAAAGTACCGAAACCTACTAACGCTACATCATCACCTTTTTGTAAAGATTCAGTGATAGAAGCAACCAGAGCATCTACAACACGACCCGCTGCCGCTTTTGAGATATCTGCATTTGCAGCAATTTTATCGATCAGTTGAGTTTTATTCACGCTTTCATCCCCATAATTTTATGCGTTATTTTTCACCATTAATGGCAAATTTTGCAAACGTCGTTATATCAAGCCTTTTTAGATATAGCAAGACCGATAAAACAGCATTTTTAATTAAAATCCCCATTAAATTAGCGACACAAAAAAAGGCTGGCAAGCTTTTATTACTTATCCAGCCTTTTTTTTAGCTATAATTTATGACTAGTATCACTCTTTAGTGCGATTTATCCGTCACAATTTCCACGCCAAATGGCGAGTTTTGTAGGGCTAACGATAAAACTTCCTCAATTGTTTTCACCGGATGAATATCCAGGTCAGCAACAATATTTTCAGGAATTTCTTCTAAATCACGTTTATTTTCATCTGGGATAAGAACTGTCTTAATTCCACCACGATGTGCAGCAAGTAACTTTTCTTTCAGTCCACCAATTGGCAATACTTGTCCACGTAACGTAATTTCACCCGTCATAGCAACATCAGAACGAACAGGGTTACCCGTTAAGCTTGATACCAATGCGGTACACATTGCGATACCCGCACTTGGACCATCTTTTGGTGTCGCCCCTTCAGGAACGTGAACGTGTATATCGCGTTTTTCATAGAAATCGCTATTGATACCCAGCTTATCCGCGCGAGCACGAACAACCGTCATTGCCGCTTGGATAGACTCTTGCATTACTTCACCTAAAGAGCCTGTGAATGTTAGCTTGCCTTTACCCGGTACACTCGCTGTTTCAATTGTCAGGAGATCGCCACCAACTTCAGTCCATGCAAGTCCTGTTACCATACCTACTCGGTTTTCTGTATCAGCACGACCATAGTCGACTTTACGAACACCTAAGTAGTCTTTGAGATTATCTTCATTGATCTCAATATGTTTGATGGTGCTATCCATGAGCAGTTGTTTCACGGCTTTACGGCATAATTTAGAAATTTCACGTTCTAAACTACGTACACCCGCTTCACGAGTGTAATAACGAATAATGCCCATAATGGCGCTGTCATGAATTGTCAGCTCATTTGGTTTTAATGCATTACGTTCAATCTGTTTTGGTAACAAGTGCTGTTTAGCAATGTTCAGCTTTTCATCTTCGGTATAACCCGATAAACGAATCACTTCCATACGATCTAACAGCGGTGCCGGTATATTCATGGAATTAGATGTCGCCACAAACATAACATCAGACAGATCGTAATCAACTTCCAGATAATGGTCATTAAATGCGATATTTTGTTCGGGATCTAACACCTCTAACAGCGCAGATGCAGGATCGCCTCGCATATCTGATGACATCTTGTCAATTTCATCTAATAGGAAAAGTGGGTTTTTCACGCCAACTTTTGCCATTTTCTGAATTAATTTACCCGGCATAGAACCAATATAAGTACGGCGGTGACCACGTATTTCAGCTTCATCACGCACACCACCTAACGCCATGCGAACATATTTACGGCCTGTTGCTTTAGCAATGGATTGGCCTAGTGAGGTTTTACCTACACCAGGAGGCCCTACCAAACACAAAATTGGCCCTTTAATTTTGCTAACACGAGACTGTACCGCGAGGTATTCAAGGATACGCTCTTTTACTCGTTCTAAACCATAATGGTCAGTATCAAGCACTTCTTGCGCTTTCACTAAGTCTTTTTTAACTTTGCTACGGCTATTCCAAGGAACTTGAACCATCCAGTCGATATAACTACGTACAACCGTAGCTTCTGCTGACATTGGCGACATCATTTTTAATTTCTGAAGTTCCGCTTCTGTCTTTTCTTTCGCCTCTTTGGGCATTTTTGCAGCATCGATTTTACGTTTCAGCGATTCCATTTCATCAGGCGCATCATCCATCTCACCTAGCTCTTTTTGAATCGCTTTCATTTGTTCATTGAGATAATACTCTCGCTGACTTTTTTCCATCTGCTTTTTAACGCGATTACGAATGCGTTTTTCGACTTGTAGCAGATCGATTTCTGATTCCATCATCGCCATTAAATACTCTAGGCGTTCAGTTACATCAGACATTTCAAGTACAGCTTGCTTATCTTTCAGTTTCAGCGGCATATGAGACGCAATGGTATCTGCTAATTTTGCTGATTCTTCGATAGCGTGTAATGAGGCCAATACCTCTGGCGGAATTTTTTTATTCAGTTTGATATAACCTTCAAACTGATTAATCGTCGTACGATTTAAAACTTCTTGTTCACGCTCATCAACAGCTGGCGTTTCAAGGTATTCTGCTTTCGCCTGAAAATACTCGCCATTATCAGATAACATCGTAATTTTCGCACGACGAATACCTTCAACAAGGACTTTCACAGTTCCATCAGGCAATTTTAGCATCTGTAAAACAGACGCTACTGTACCAACAGAAAAAAGATCATTAACACCTGGTTCGTCAGTAGATGCATCTTTCTGCGCAACCAGCATAATTTGTTTGTTGTCGTTCATCGCCGCTTCTAAGCAATGAATTGATTTTTCACGACCAACGAACAACGGGATCACCATATGCGGATATACAACGACATCACGCAGTGGCAATACAGGTATTTCAATACATTCTGGACGCTCAGGATTCATAGAGCTCTCTCTTCGTTTTTAGCTTAACGCTTTTACAGGTAATTTTATTCGTATGTACCAAATAAAATTAATTCCACGGATTGTCAAAATATATAAGGGCACTTTTCTGACATTCAATAGCCTTACCCATTAAAAAAACAAAATGAGGGAAAATTCCCTCATTTTTATTGCGTTGGCGCGCTTTATCTTAAATTTCTCGCCTAATTAGGAAAGAATTACAGATAATGTCAGATAAGAGACATTGCCAAATTACGATGCATTATTCACCTGATGCCTGGTTTTCTGGTTGACTATAAATAATCAACGGCTCAGATTTTCCATTGATGACACCTTCATCAATAACAACTTTCTCTGCATTTTCAAATGAAGGAAGGTCATACATCGTATCAAGTAATGCAGCTTCAACAATCGAACGTAAACCACGAGCACCCGTTTTACGTACCATGGCTTTTTTCGCGATTGCGGTCAGTGCTTCTTTACGAAATTCTAAATCCACACCTTCTAACTTAAATAATGCCTGATATTGTTTTGTCAGCGCATTTTTAGGCTCTTGTAAGATTTGGATCAACGCATCTTCGTTTAATTCACCTAATGTCGCAACAACAGGCAAACGTCCAATAAATTCAGGAATAAGTCCAAATTTAATTAGATCTTCTGGCTCTACTTGAGCTAATAGTTCACCTTCGCTGGCTTTCTCTTTTTGGCTTTTCACTTCTGCGCCAAAGCCAATGCCTGAGTGTGTATTTAAACGTTGTGCAACAACTTTATCAAGACCAGCAAATGCACCACCACAAATGAAGAGGATTTTAGAAGTATCAACCTGTAAAAACTCTTGTTGTGGATGCTTACGCCCTCCTTGCGGAGGAACCGAAGCCACTGTCCCTTCAACTAATTTCAATAATGCTTGTTGTACACCTTCACCAGACACATCGCGTGTGATTGATGGATTTTCAGATTTACGTGTGATCTTGTCAATTTCATCAATATAAACAATACCACGTTGTGCTTTTTGCACGTCGTAATCACATTTTTGTAGCAGTTTTTGAATAATGTTTTCAACATCTTCACCCACATAACCCGCTTCTGTCAGCGTTGTGGCATCTGCCATAGTAAAAGGGACATCAAGGTAGCGTGCTAATGTTTCCGCTAATAGCGTTTTACCACTACCAGTCGGTCCAATCAGCAGAATATTACTTTTCCCTAGCTCAACACCATTGGCTTTATCGCCATTACGCAGGCGTTTATAGTGATTATAAACGGCAACAGCCAGAACTTTTTTAGCCAATTCTTGACCAATAACATAGTCATCAAGGTGCTTACGAATTTCATGTGGCGTCGGCAATTCACTGCGTTCATGATGAGGCGCCAGTTCTTTTATTTCTTCACGAATAATATCGACACAAAGGTCAACACATTCATCACAGATATAAACCGACGGACCAGCAATTAACTTTTTCACTTCATGCTGGCTTTTACCGCAGAAAGAGCAATACAGAAGCTTCCCGGAGCTATCTTTGCGCTTATCTGTCATCAGTCAACCTCACTTAGTTATTCTTCTTATCAATTTATAAGAAGAAGAAAGACTTTTTTACATAGATATTGATAGCCGCTTCCTTTATGTTATTGACTAACAAAGGAAACGTATTAATTCATTTGCTATTACAACGCGCGATAATTAGCTACGTACGTTGTGTATAGACTTTATCCACTAATCCGTATTCTAACGCTTCGTTAGCGGATAAGAAACGATCTCGCTCAGTGTCTCTTTCTATTTCTTCAATAGATTTCCCCGTATGCTGAGCCATTAACTCATTCATACGCGATTTTACTTTCAAAATTTCTTGCGCATGAATTTGAATATCTGTTGCTTGACCTTGGTAACCACCCAGTGGTTGGTGGATCATCACACGAGAATTAGGTAAGCAAATACGTTTACCCTTAGCACCGGCTGATAGCAAGAAAGCGCCCATTGAGCACGCTTGCCCCATGCAAATCGTGCTGACATCTGCTTTGATATATTGCATGGTGTCATAAATAGACATACCTGCTGTAATCACACCACCTGGTGAGTTAATATATAAATTGATGTCTTTTTCTGGGTTTTCTGCTTCTAAAAATAGCATTTGAGCGACGATCAAGTTCGCCATATGATCTTCAACTTGGCCAGTCAGGAAAATAATACGTTCTTTTAATAAACGTGAATAAATGTCGTAAGAACGCTCTCCTCGCGAAGTTTGCTCTATAACCATCGGCACCAGAGCCATATTAGGTGCGAATTGTTCCTGTGTGTCGTTAAATGACATGTCTGTCTCCTATTGCATTCTTATTGGTGCCAATGACAACAATTTTACTTGAGATAATTGATCATGACCATTTCTAATGATCTAATCTCTCACAAGACATTCAAGGCGCCTCGCGAGGAGTGATAAAGAGAATATAGAATTATCTGGAGATAATCGCTCAGATTTCAAGGCAAATTTTGATAAATATATACAAACTGAAAAAAACCCGTGGTAAAAACCACGGGTTTTTGCTTAAAACCGATATTCGCGGTTAAGAATTAACCCATTTGAACTTCATTCATCAGTTCAGTGAAGTTAGTTTCTTTTTCAGTTACTTTAGCATTTGCTAAGATTTTTTCTACCGCTTGCTCTTCTAATGCAAGATTACGGATGTTATTCATCAGTTGTTCGTTCTTGTTGTAGAACTCAACAACTTCTGATGGATCTTCGTAAGCTGAAGCCATTTCGTCGATCAATGTATTAACACGTTCTTCTTCTGCTTTCAGTTCATTACTATTGATCACTTCACCTAACAGTAATCCAACGATTACACGACGTTTAGCTTGTTCTTCGAACAGTTCACGTGGTAATTGCAGAGCTTGCTTCTCGTCACCACCAAAGCGTTGAGCTGCTTGACGTTGCAGTACTTCAATTTCGCTGTCTACAGCGGCTGCAGGTACGTCAACTTCGTTCGCTTTAACTAAGCCATCAATAACTTGTGTTTTAACACGAGTACGGATTGCATTTTTCAGTTCACGTTCCATGTTTTTACGTACTTCTGCACGTAAACCATCAACAGAACCATCAGCAATACCAAAACGCTTGATGAACTCTTCCGTTAATTCTGGCAGTTCACGCTCTTCAACTTTTTTCAGGTTGATAGCGAATTGTGCTTTTTTACCTTTCAGGTTTTCAGCGTGGTAATCTTCCGGGAACGTCACATCAATTGTGAATTCTTCACCAGCTTTATGACCGATAACACCTTCTTCAAAACCTGGGATCATACGACCTTGCCCCATTGCCAGTACGAAATCTTCAGCTTTTCCGCCTTCGAATTCTTCACCGTCAATAGAACCGTTGAAATCAACAGTTACGCGATCTTCTGCAGCAACTGCGCCGTCTTTGTCTTTCCACTCTGCTTGTTGCTTACGCAGTGTTTCTAACATGTTATCAACGTCTTCGTCTTTAACAGTGACAACAGGTTTTACAACTTCAATGCTTTCCAGACCTTTCAGTTCGATTTCTGGGAAAACTTCGAATTCCACAGAGTAAACAAAGTCTTCACCTTCTTTGTATTGCTCTGGTTTGTAGTCAGGCGCGCCAACTGGGTTTACTTTGTTTTCGATGATAGCGTTAATGAAATTACGCGACATTAAATCACCGAGAACATCATTCAGTACAGACATACCGTAACGCTGTTTAACCATAGACATTGGAACGTGACCTTTACGGAAACCATCAATGCGAACAGTTTTAGCAGCTTTTTTCAGTTCACTGTCTACAGCAGTTTGGATATCAGCGGCTGGTACGGTGATTGTGACACGACGCCCTAGGCCTTGAGTCGTTTCAACAGAAACTTGCATCTTGTTACCTCAAAATAAGTTTTAGTGCTCGGTCTACTTTAAAGGAAACTAATATGACATTGGCATATTGAGAGTTATTTTCCTTTCAGAACCGGGGCCGCCACATTTAAAAAAACGAGGATCCCTGATATCAGAAGCATCCCGAAACCTTACTGAAAATTAGACGCGACATTATAACGATCTAGAGGGGTTGAGTCGAGAAAGAGCCGTTTTATTCCTCAATTTTTTCATAAAATCGAGTAAGTCGCCCCTTTTTCCCTCTACAAAGAACAAAAAATACGCATCTTAGGATCTATTTACTCATGATTAACGACAATATCGTTAATCTTCTTGGCTTCCACCACGACATCCAGGAGAGCGTAATGCCTTATCCTGTTGTTCATTCCATTCATTCAACGTAAAAGTGTGCAATGCAAGTGCATGAACACCATTTTCCATTTCGTGCGCTAAAGTTTGATACACATCGCGATGGCGTGAAACACTGCGTTTGTCATTAAATTCATCACTAACGATAATGACTTTAAAGTGGCTTTCAGAGCCTTCAGGCACATTATGGCGATGGCTTTCGTTTATTACTTGTAAAAAATGCGGTGAAAAGCGCGAAATCAGCTTATTCTCAATATTATCACGGATCATCTCTGCCCCTAATACTCTGCCTTTATATCATGGCGAACAAAAAATAAGTTGACCAGATTATATTGATAAAGTCTTTATCAATACAAAATGATGAGCTTATTCTTTTTAATTTTGCTGATGATAATCGCTTATTTTTCATCTTGAGTAAAACCATTGACTAAATATTGTCAAATGCATGAGCAAAAATGGGGGTAATTTGAAATAAAATCAATTGATAAAATCAGATAATTTCGTTCGTTAAAGGGATATTAGCAACCTATCAGCAGTGGTATGATAGGCTAAAGTTTGAAGCCTATTCTACTTGTTAAGACAACAGACATATTTAACCGAGATGACCTCATGATTAAAAATTTACTCTGTGCTGTTTTTGCATTAACACTGCTTTCAGGTTGTGCAACTCCTAGTAACAAACTTTCTATTGAGCCTGTGATGTCAGTTCCTGCGGCCGATCCCACTATGCGCCTAATCTCACTGAATATTTCAAGCCAAGACAAACGTCCATCAAAAAACCTCGCGGAAATTAACCGTAACGGAAAACTAGAAGTACTTGTTCCAACACGTGATATTGCATTTTTAATGCAAGAAGTGTTGCAAAAACAAATGACAGCCCGTGGTTTTATGGTGGGTTCTCCTGCTAGTGCTGATGTGATTATTGTTATCAATAAACTCAATGCAGATGTTGGCGAAGGTAGTGTTCGTCATAATATCAGTGCCAAAGCAGATATTTCCGTTATCGTCACCTTACCAAATGGCAGTTCCAATACCAAAACATTCCGTACTAGCTACAATGTTCAGGGTCCATTTGGTGCAACCAATGAGAAAATTGCGGCTGCGATTAACAATGTCTTAAGTGAACTTGTTAGCGATATGGCAAAAGACGCCTCAATCAGTCAATTTATCAAATCTAACGCTCGTTAATTTTATTTAAAATAAACGGCCTGTTGTCTAAAACAGGTCGTTGAAAGGAATTTTGCATGGTTCAGCCCGCCTTCAAACAAACCACTTGGTATAAATCATTTATTCTTCTGTTACTTGGCTTTACTTCTGGGTTACCACTGGCGTTAACAGCAGGTACATTACAAGCGTGGATGACAGTAGAAAATATTGATTTAAAAACCATCGGTTTCTTCTCATTGGTGGGACAAGCTTATGTTTTTAAATTTCTTTGGTCGCCTTTTATGGATCGCTATACCCCTTCTTTTCTTGGTCGACGTCGAGGATGGATGTTACTCACCCAAATAGGGTTAATACTCGGTATTGCGGGAATGGGTTTTTTAAATCCTAATGACCATTTATGGTGGCTTGCCTCTTTAGCGGTTATTGTTGCTTTTTGCTCTGCCTCACAAGATATTGTTTTTGATGCCTATAAAACGGATATATTAAAAGCCAATGAGCGCGGTACTGGTGCTGCGGTTTCTGTATTAGGTTATCGCATAGCAATGCTTGTTTCTGGCGGAATGGCGCTTTGGCTTGCTGATAAATATATTGGCTGGCAAAACATGTACTGGTTAATGGCAGCCTTAATGGGCGTAGGTATTCTTGCCACACTACTTGCCCAAGAGCCAGAAACCGCCGTAAAACCACCTCGTACACTCTATGAAGCAGTTATTGAGCCTTTATATGAATTTTTCTCTCGTAATAATGCATGGTTAATTTTACTACTTATTGTACTTTATAAAATGGGCGATGCGTTTGCCCTTAGTTTAAGTACAACCTTTCTGATTCGTGGTGCTGGATTTGATGCTGGTGAAGTCGGATTAGTTAATAAAACACTAGGACTTGCTGCCACTATTGTGGGTGCATTATTAGGTGGTTTATTAATGCGTCGCTGGAGCTTATTTAAAGCTCTGATGGTTTTTGGTATTTTACAAGGTGGCTCAAATATTGGATATTGGTATCTCGCCGTCTCAGAACAAAGCATTTATAGCATGGGTGCTGTGGTTGCCTTTGAAAATATTTGTGGCGGTATGGGAACTGCAGCATTTGTTGCTTTATTAATGACACTATGTCACCTCTCCTTTTCAGCAACACAATTTGCTCTTCTTTCTGCACTCTCTGCTATAGGTCGTGTTTATGTTGGCCCTGTTGCAGGTTGGTATGTTGAAAGTCACGGTTGGGAAGCCTTTTATATTTTCTCTATCATTGCTTCTGTTCCTGGTCTTATCCTACTGCTAATTTCAAAAAACACACTTATTTATACGCAAAAAACGGGCGAATTTCTTAGAAGAACACAATTTATAAAACAATACCGTTTTGCTCTCTATGGTTTGATACTGGCCGTACTCTTCTTTATTTGTAGCTTAATACTAGTTATTACTAACTCACTGCCAAGCTTAGAACTATTTCAATCTATTGATTTTATTCAATCAATCAATATTAAATTATTAAGTCATTGGGCATCATCACTCTTTTTATATGGTGTCATTATTGGTGCCGTAAGTCTCGTTGTTGGTACAATATTAGATTATTTAGCACTCAGAAAAACAACACACTAGTTTCGTTATATTTCTGTATGTTAATGAGAAAAGGACAGCCTAAGCTGTCCTTTTTCTTTATCTTAACAAAAACAGTTACTGATTATTTTATTTATCTAAATAGTCTTACTTTAACTGATTTACCTTTAATTTTGCCTTGTTGTAACTGCTTCCAAACTTGTTTAGCAATAGATTGTTTTACCGCAACATAAGCATGGGTCTGATTAATCATAATTTTGCCAATATCAGCACCACTAAACCCCATATCCCCAGTTAATGCGCCTAAAATATCACCCGGACGCATTTTAGCTTTTTTACCACCATCAATACATAATGTTGCCATCATCGCCTCAAGTGGGGTGATTTGCAGACCACTAGGGACAGGTAGCCAATTTATCTTCATATGAAGCATTTCTTCTAATGCATTAGCACGCTGAATTTCTTCGGGAGCACAAAAACTAATTGCTAATCCGCTTTCACCCGCTCTTGCTGTACGGCCAATACGGTGAACATGCACTTCAGGATCCCACGATAATTCGTAATTAATCACCATTTCCAACGCTTTAATATCAAGCCCACGAGCTGCAACATCTGTTGCCACTAACACACGACAGCTACCATTAGAAAAACGAATTAAAGTTTGGTCACGTTCCCGTTGCTCCATATCGCCATGTAATGCAAGCACACTCTGATTGCTTTCTGTCAGTGTTTCATACACATCTTGGCAATCTCTTTTTGTATTACAGAACACCACACAAGAGGCGGGTTGCTCACGACTTAATAATTTTTGCAATAACCCTATTTTGCCATGACGCGATATTTCATAAAATTGCTGTTCAACAGCAGGAAGCTCATCAACTGAATTTATTTCAATAGTAATCGGATTTTGCTGTATTTTACGGCTAATTGTAGCGATTTCATTTGGCCATGTTGCGGAAAAAAGTAGTGTTTGGCGAGCCGTTGGTATACGAGAAATAATATCATTGATATCATCAAAAAAACCCATATCCAGCATTCTATCAGCTTCATCCAGTACTAATGTTTTTACATCATCTAAAGTGACCGTCTCTTTTTTCAAGTGATCGAGCAATCTCCCCGGTGTCGCCACAATAATGTGAGCTGCGTGAATTAATGAATCACGTTGAATACTAAAGGGAACTCCCCCGCATAAAGTTAATACTTTAATATTAGGTAAATAACGAGCAAGGCGACGTAATTCATTTGCAACCTGATCAGCAAGCTCTCTCGTTGGGCATAAGATTAGTGATTGGGTATTAAACTGTTTTGCATCAATATGTTGTAATACGCCCAAACCAAAAGCCGCCGTTTTACCACTACCTGTTTTTGCCTGAGCACGGACGTCTTTTCCTGCAAGAATAGCGGGTAAAGCAGCTTCTTGAACAGAAGTCATAGTTAAATAACCCAATTCATTAAGATTAGCGAGTTGTTCAGCAGGCAGTGCGTTAAGTTCAGCAAATGAGGTCACAATGAAAATTCCAAGTAAGATAAAAATAAATATTAACTAATGATACTACCCCTTCATTCTTGTGTCGTGAGGTATTTTTTCACTGTTCATATTACTTTTTAATCTAAGCACCTTTTTCTATCATTATCTTCTTAAATTTCCTCTTCTTTTCACGTGTTCTTTTTTTTATTTTTACTATTAACTCGAAAAAAACAAATAAAAAATACAAAACTTCCTATTTTTTAAACTAATATAAAAATTCCAGAAACAGATCTCATTTAAACATCTAATTTCTAGAAAATGGATTTTTATAGTTTATTATTCTAATAAAAAAGAAAAGCTAAACATTCACCGCAACTATAATCGACCATAAACCATCGAGAAAATTTATGATCAAAAAACCATTTTTGTTTGTCATCGCAACAACATTCTCTTTATCTTCTCAAGCAAGTTATTTAGGAGGATTTGCCAGCACCAGTATTAACTACTTAGATTGGACAACACATACCACACACAAAACTGGCAAAACGTCCCATAAAGATGATTTTGCCTATTTAGAACTTGAAGGTGGCGCCAATTTTTCATGGGGAGAGTTTTATGGTTTTTTCGATTTAGAAAACCCCTTTAATAAAAAAGAAACTCAGCCAGGAGATAATCAGCGCTATACCGTTAAAAGCACCGCTCGTATTTATTTAGGTAATAGTAACTTTAATTTATATGGACATGTTTATGGAACATGGTCACTTCCCGGTAAAAAATACGGTGGCAACTTCCATGAAGTAAATACACTTTACGGTTTTGGCTATAACACACAAATTGCTAATTTGTGGTTCAAACCTTTTATTGCCCTTCATTATGTCGACCAGTCTAAATATTCAGGTAACAACGGTTATGTCGCTGGTTGGATTGCAGGGTATGATTTTAATATAAAAAATCAAAAATTTAGCCTGACAAACTGGCATGAAATGGAGTTTCAGAGACATAAACGTTATGGCAATGGAGGTAAAAATGGCATTAATGGCGCTTTAGCCATTTGGTGGCATCCAACAACATCTATCACTACTGGTATTCAATATCGTTATGCTTATAAAAAGCTAGGAGAGAATTTTCTGCAAGACGGTATTGTATATAGCTTGAAATATAATTTCTGATAGAAAATTGTTAATTTTTATTACAGCGGATTGGTTTTTATCCGCTGTAATTCTTTTTTCTCACTTAAAGTAAAATGTTCTCATTGGATATAAACATTCAACAAACAATCTATTATCGATATTAAAAATTATGTAGTAGACAAATTTAAATATTAAACGTCAAAATAAAAAGAATTTATCTCACAAACTCTCCTCCGACCTCCCTATTGCTACTTTTTTACTCAAAATACGTTTTCTTACACTTTTTACTGCATTTTTATTTGTAAAAATATGTATTTATTTTATAAGTATGGTACTTTATGAAATTATCGTTAAGATCTAATAATTAAGTTAACAATTATTTAATAACCCAGTTACTTGTGATCACATTAACACAAAAGACTAACCAACACCTTACTTACCATTACAATTGTTTACACTGTCGCAACCTTACCGTAAAATGTCCTTACTGATACTGATGAAACAACAATAGAACCTTTGTCATTTAGGTCGTTGGATGAGACTTATGAAATACATAAAAAGTATTGGGACATTTTCGCTATTAGTAGCCACGCTCTTATTAAGTGGCTGTGAGATGGCGTTAATGGATCCCAAAGGCGCTATCGGCGCTGAGCAAAAAACATTAATCCTCATTGCACTTGGTTTAATGTTGATTGTTGTGATACCGGTAATATTGATGGTGATTGTTTTCGCTTATCGCTACCGTGAATCCAATACAAAAGCTACCTACCGCCCAAACTGGGCTCACTCAAATAAAATTGAACTCGTTGTTTGGACTGTGCCAATTATCATTATCGTGATTTTGGCTAGCATCACTTGGAAAACAACCCATGAGCTTGATCCTTACAAGCCTTTAGAGTCCACAGAAAAACCAATCACTATTGAAGTTATTTCAATGGATTGGAAATGGTTGTTTATCTATCCAGAACAAGGTATTGCAACAGTCAATGAATTAGCGTTTCCTGCTAATGTGCCTGTTAATTTCAAAATCACGTCTGACTCCGTCATGAACTCATTCTTTATCCCTCGCTTAGGTGGCCAAATCTATGCGATGGCTGGAATGCAGACCAAACTTCACCTAATTGCTAACGAGCCTGGAGAATACCCAGGAATATCAGCAAGCTATAGTGGGCATGGTTTCTCTGATATGAAGTTTACAGCAATAGCAACGCCTGATCGTGCTGGTTTTGATGCATGGGTTGAGAAAGTAAAACAATCATCAGATACGTTAAATACCACTGCTGCATTTAATGAACTTGCTAAACCAAGCCAGAAAAATCCAGTGACCTACTATTCAAGCGTGAAGCCAATGCTATTCCAAGAGACCATTTCTAAATTTGGTCACACTGGTCATGGCGCTCACACCAGTAGCAATCAGACAGCACATGCTGATGCAACAATGAATATGAACATGGGCCATGCGGCGCATGCAGGAGCAGAGGAATAAAGGCATGTTCGGAAAATTAACTCTTGATGCAATCCCGCTACATGAACCAATTATCGTAGTCACTTTACTCGGTATTGTTCTTGGTGGGCTTGCTGTTGTTGGCGCACTAACTTATTTTCGTAAATGGAAATGGTTGTGGAGCGAATGGTTAACCAGCGTTGACCATAAAAAAATTGGTATTATGTATATCATCGTTGCAATGGTCATGATGTTCCGTGGCTTTGCCGATGCCATTATGATGAGAAGCCAACAAGCACTCGCCTCTGCAGGTGAAGCAGGCTTCTTACCTCCTCATCACTATGATCAGATTTTTACCGCACACGGCGTTATCATGATTTTCTTCATGGCAACACCTTTTGTTGTGGGTCTGATGAACCTCGTTGTACCTTTACAGATTGGTGCTCGTGATGTGGCATTCCCATTCCTAAACTCATTAAGCTTCTGGTTCTTTGTCGTGGGTGTGTTGTTAATCAACATCTCTTTAGGTATTGGTGAATTCGCGCAAACAGGTTGGTTAGCTTATCCACCACTTTCAGGCTTGGAATATAACCCAGGAGTCGGGGTCGATTATTGGATATGGAGTTTACAGATATCTGGTATTGGTACACTTCTAACAGGGGTTAACTTCTTCGCGACTATCTTGCGTATGCGTGCGCCGGGTATGAGCATGATGAAAATGCCAGTATTCTCTTGGGCGGCTTTATGTACTAACGTCCTGATTATCGCAGCATTCCCTATTTTAACCGTCACGATTACATTGTTAACGTTAGACCGCTATCTTGGTACACACTTCTTTACCAATGATATGGGCGGTAACATGATGATGTATATCAACCTCGTATGGGCTTGGGGTCATCCAGAAGTTTATATCCTTGTTCTGCCTGTCTTTGGCGTGTTCTCTGAAGTCACGGCAACTTTCTCTAAAAAACGGTTATTTGGTTATACCTCATTAGTCGGTGCGACTGTTGTAATTACCGTATTATCATTTATCGTTTGGTTACACCACTTCTTTACCATGGGCTCTGGCGCTAACGTAAACGCCTTCTTTGGTATCGCCACCATGATCATCGCCATACCGACAGGGGTTAAGATCTTTAACTGGCTGTTTACGATGTATCAAGGTCGTATCGAATACAAAAGCCCAATGTTATGGACTATCGGTTTCCTTATTACCTTCTCTGTAGGGGGAATGACCGGCGTTCTGTTAGCCGTTCCGGGTGCAAACTTTGTTTTACATAACAGTTTATTCTTAATTGCTCACTTCCATAACGTGATTATCGGTGGTGTAGTGTTCGGCTGTTTCGCTGGTATGACTTACTGGTTCCCTAAAGCATTCGGTTTCACCCTAAATGAAAAATGGGGGATTCGTGCATTCTGGTTCTGGTTTATCGGGTTCTTTATGGCCTTTATGCCACTGTATATTCTTGGCTTTATGGGTATGACTCGTCGTTTAAGCCAAAATATCAATCCAGAATTTAACCCAATGCTGCTAGTTGCCGCTGGGGGAGCTGCACTAATTGCTATCGGTATTGCTTGCCAGGTTATCCAAATTTACGTAAGTATTCGCGACCGTGATCAAAACCGTGATTTAACGGGCGATCCATGGGGTGGACGTACTCTCGAGTGGTCAATTTCTTCACCTGCACCTTTCTACAACTTCGCTGTTGAACCTAATGTGCAAACTCGTGATGAGTGGTGGGATCAAAAAGAAAAAGGCACTGCTTACCAGCGCCCAACGAAATACGAACCCATCCATATGCCAAAAAATACAGGCGCAGGTGTGATTATTTCAGCATTCAGCTTAGTCCTTGGCTTTGCCATGATCTGGCATATCTGGTGGTTAGCTATCGTTGGTTTCGCTGGCATGATTGTCACTTGGATCGTGAAAAGCTTCGATACAGATGTCGATTACTATGTCCAAGTACCTGAAATTGAAGCTATCGAGAATAAGCATTATGAAGAACTGAAAAAAGCAGGTGTAAAATAATGTCTACTCAAACTGTAAATAACACAAACGCCCATGAGCATCATGGGCACCACGATGCAGGAGCGACGAAAGTTTTC
This sequence comes from Proteus sp. G2626, assembly GCF_009915985.1. Taxonomy (NCBI): domain Bacteria; kingdom Pseudomonadati; phylum Pseudomonadota; class Gammaproteobacteria; order Enterobacterales; family Morganellaceae; genus Proteus; species Proteus sp. G2626. Next base: position 198,925 of record NZ_JAABNH010000009.1, read on the forward strand.
GGCTTCTGGATCTACCTAATGAGCGACCTTATCCTGTTTGCCAGCTTATTTGCCACTTATGCGGTGCTTGTCAACGGGATTGCAGACGGTCCTTCTGGTAAAGAAATTTTTAGCTTACCTTTTGTTTTAGTTGAAACCTTCTTACTGCTGTTTAGTAGTATTACTTTTGGTTTCGCTATGCTGAGCATGAATAAAGGCAGTGTTAGCCAAGTTAATCTGTGGTTATTTGTCACTTTCTTATTCGGCTTAGGTTTCGTCATCATGGAAGTTTACGAATTCCATGAATTGATTGCAGAAGGTTATGGCCCAGATCGCAGTGCATTCTTATCTGCATTCTTTGCATTAGTTTCAACGCACGGCCTTCACGTAACAGCAGGTTTAATTTGGATTGTGATTATGATGATCCAAGTATCACGCCGTGGTTTAACTGAAGTTAACCGTACTCGTTTAAGCTGTTTAAGTCTGTTCTGGCACTTCCTTGACGTTGTCTGGATTTGTGTGTTCACCGTAGTTTATCTGATGGGAGCGATGTAATGAGTCATCCAAATACTTCTCCTTCAGGCGCAAGCCACGGCAGCATGAAGTCTTATCTGATTGGCTTTATTCTGTCTGTTATCCTCACCGTTATTCCATTTTGGATGGTGATGGAAGGAACAGCGACACCAGCAACCATTCTATGGACCGTTGTCGGTATGGCAGTTGTGCAGATTGTTGTTCATTTAGTCTGCTTCTTACATATGAATACGTCATCAGAAGAGCGCTGGAACGTCGTCGCATTCCTGTTCACACTGCTTATTATCGGCATTGTTGTCGTAGGCTCGTTGTGGATTATGTACAACCTGAACATCAATATGATGATGGATTAAGAGTTGTCGCTATGATTAAGCAATACCTACAAGTCACCAAACCAGGAATTATTTTCGGAAATTTAATTTCTGTAATAGGTGGTTTTCTTCTCGCCTCCAAAGGTGAAATTGACTACCCCCTATTTGTCGCGACTCTACTTGGGGTGTCTCTGGTCGTTGCTTCTGGTTGTGTTTTTAACAACTATATTGACCGTGATATTGACCGTATCATGGAAAGAACGAAGAATCGCCCATTAGTTAAAGGATTAATTGACCCTCGAATTAGCCTGATTTATGCCTCAGTATTAGGTATTGCAGGTGTTGTGCTGCTCTATGTAGCAGCCAACCCGCTTGCAATGTTTATCGCTGTATTTGGTTTTATTATTTATGTTGGGGTTTATAGCCTCTACATGAAGCGTAAATCTGTTTACGGTACGCTGATTGGAAGTTTATCTGGCTCTGCACCACCTGTTATCGGTTATTGTGCCGTTAGCGGTGAGTTTGATGCGGGTGCGGCAATCCTATTACTTATCTTTAGTTTGTGGCAGATGCCTCACTCTTATGCCATTGCGATTTTCCGATTTAAAGACTATCAAGCAGCCAATATTCCAGTATTGCCCGTTATTAAGGGGATCTCAGTCGCTAAACGCCATATCATTCTTTATATTCTGGCATTTATGATTGCAACCTTAATGCTGACATTAGTTGGATATGCAGGCTATAAATATCTGATAGTCGCTTCAGCCGTCAGTATTTGGTGGTTAGGCATGGCTTTATCCGGTTACAAAGCAACCAATGATAAAGTGTGGGCACGAAAATTATTTATTTTCTCTATTGTAGCAATCACTTCATTAAGTGTAATGATGTCGGTTGATCCAACAAGCTCAACAGAAACTGTCCTTGCTTATCTAAGATAATGTATTTATTAAAATAACCGAAAGACCAGTCAGCCTTCTGACTGGTCTTTTTTTATCCTTTTTTACGACTTAAGAAGATATCAGTACAATTTTGGCTTTTTTGCATTCTATTTATTGATTAACCTCGTTATAAAATGTCATTACAATGGGGTATCAGTAATACGAGGTAATCCATGAATGATAATAAAATGACCCCATTAGAGCGCAAAGCGACATGGGGACTAGGCACTGTTTTTTCTCTTCGCATGCTTGGCATGTTTATGGTACTCCCTGTTTTAACCACTTATGGGCTTCAACTACAGCATGCAACAGAATCACTCATTGGATTAGCCATCGGTATTTATGGATTAACACAAGCGGTATTCCAAATTCCTTTTGGTATCTTCTCTGATAAATTTGGTCGAAAACCTATGATTGTTTTCGGCCTAATTATTTTTATTGTCGGAAGTCTCATTGCCGCTCTGAGTGACAATATTTATGGCATTATTATTGGTCGAGCGCTACAAGGTGCGGGAGCCATATCGGCCGCAGTTATGGCTTTACTGTCTGACTTAACTCGGGAACAAAATAGAACAAAAGCGATGGCTTTTATCGGTATCAGCTTTGGGATAACCTTTGCTTTAGCCCTCGTTTTAGGACCAGTCTTAACACATATTTTTGGTTTACATGGACTCTTTTGGGGGATCGCCCTACTTGCCTTTGGTGGAATTCTTATTACGCTTTTTACCGTTCCCAATAGTGAACACCATATTCTTAATCGAGAATCTGGTTTTGTCCGTGGCAGTGTAAAAAAAGTCTTATTTGACCCACAGCTTCTTAAGTTGAATACGGGTATTTTTTCACTACATACTTTATTAATGGCTGCATTTGTTGCGCTTCCTCTGGTTATGAATAGCGCCGGTTTAGCAAAAGAAAAACACTGGATTGTTTATCTTGTCACCATGCTTATCGCTTTTATTACTGTATTGCCTTTTATTATCTACGCAGAAAAAAAACGTAAAATGAAACAGGTTTTCTTATTCTGTATCTTTTTACTGATTATCGCTCAAGTTATTTTAATAAGCTCTGACTCTAGTTTATGGCTAATTATTGCTGGCATTCAGGTCTTTTTTATTGGCTTTAATATTATGGAAGCACTACTACCTTCATTAATTAGTAAAGAAGCACCCGCTGGCTATAAAGGTACAGCAATGGGAATTTATTCCACCAGCCAATTTTTAGGTGTGGCATTGGGAGGTATTTTAGGTGGATGGCTTTATCAGCATTATGATGCACAAATCGTATTTCTAGGCTGTTTAGTGATTGGCATTATTTGGTTTTTGATTAGTTTAACCTTACGTCAACCCGCTTATGTTAGCAGTTTACGTATTGAATTACCGTCTAATCTGTCTTTAGGTCAGCAACAAAAACTACAACAAATATTTAAACAACAACCAGGTGTTAATGAAGTTGTGATTATTGCTGATGAGCAAAGCGCCTATATCAAAGTGGACACCAAACAAACACCGAGAGCAACATTAGAGTCCTTAATCTCTTCTATAGAATGAAAACAAAAATGCGCTGAATAAACAGCGCATTTTTATGACTAAATAAATTGTTAGTCACGGAAGTTATTAAATTGGAATGGCTGCCCTAGCTCACCTTCTCGGACTAATTTCATTACAGCTTGTAAATCATCACGGGATTTGCCTGTAACACGAACTTGTTCACCTTGAATTTGAGCTTGTACTTTTAATTTACTGTCTTTAATTAACTTAACAATTTTCTTTGCTAATACAGTATCAATCCCTTGTTTTAAAGTGGCTTCTACGCTGTACATTTTTCCACTGTGAGTCATTTCTTCGGGGATATTTAATACTGCACCATCGATCCCTCTTTTTGCCATTTTCTCACGCAGAATATCTAATAATTGCTGAACTTGAAATTCAGATACGCTGGTTGTTTTCACTGACTCTGCTTTTTCGTTTAATTCAAAACTGGCTTCGACATTACGAAAATCCCAACGAGTAGTCAGTTCACGTTGTGCGTTTTCCACCGCATTACGCACTTCATGTAAGTCAACTTCAGATACGATATCAAAAGATGGCATTCTTTCTTCCTCAATAAATAAATACAATCCAAATAATAGCTTCTTTTAAGGTTGCAAAAAAGCATTGCACATTCAATAACGACTTTATCACTCAAATTCATACTGATAGTAAAGAGCAAACATACTTTAAACAGAGAAGCACAATCAATGTTATAATTTCAGAAAGATACTCTAGTGATAGCAAGTCACCGCCTTACTCTATTACGATTTTTAAAAGAAGAGGCACAATGAAAATTACCGTTTTAGGATGTGGTTCAATAGGTAAACTTTGGATCGCCGCATTAACACTTCAAACTCATGAAGTACAAGGCTGGCTAAGAGTGCCACAACCTTTTTTAGATGTGAGTGTCGATAATATTAATGGTGAGCCTTTTTATCAGCGCATTATCGCGAATCAACTTGAATGGTTAAAACAAAGCGAATTACTTATTGTTTGCTTAAAATCGTGGCAAGTCTCAGATGCTGTAAATGCACTTCTACCTTATTTATCCGCACAATGTCCTATCTTATTAATTCATAATGGTATGGGAACTGCTGATGAATTAACAGCAACACAACACCTTATCACTAGACCCATTTTGCAAGGCATTATTACTCATGGTGCTTATCAACAAGGCCAGAACGTTATTCACACAGCTACAGGTATAACACATATTGGCCCATTAAATAGTGTTGCTCAGCAATACAGTCATTTAGCAGAAATACTTCATCATGCATTACCCGATGTTGCTTGGCACAATGATATCCATACCATTAGTTGGCTAAAATTAGCTGTAAATTGTGTTATTAATCCATTAACTGTTTATTATCAGTGTCGTAATGGGGATTTATTGCGCTACCCTGAGCATATTCACAAAATTTGTGATGAAGTTTATCAAGTGATGGAGCGTGAAGGTGTTATCCCTACGTCTAAAACACATCTGCATGGCTACATTATTGATACCATAGAACAAACGGCAAATAATTATTCATCTATGTATCAAGATGTGAAGTATCAACGTCACACAGAGATTGACTATATTACCGGTTATTTATTACGTCGAGCGTCAGCGCAAGGCCTTGTTTTACCGGAAAATAACCACCTTTTTCAATTTATCAAACAACAGGAAGGTAATTATGACCATATCAGCGATCATCTGCCTAGCTAATGGAAGCGAAGAAACAGAAGTCGTGACCACCGCAGACTTATTAATAAGAGCGGGCATTCATGTGGTACTTGCTAGTGCAGAAGATGATGTTGATGATCTTGTTATCACTTGTTCTCGTGGTATTAAACTTGTCGCTGATGCGCCTCTAGTTCGTGTTGTTGATCATCACTATGACGTTATTATTCTCCCCGGTGGATTACAAGGTACTGAAACATTGAGAGATAGCCCTTTAGTGGTCGAAAAAGTACGTCGCATGCACAGTGAAAATAAACTTGTGGCTGCGATTTGTGCTGCTCCTGCAATCATTCTTGAAACTCATAATATTTTTCCTATTGGAAATATGACAGGCTTCCCTGCATTAAAAGATAAAATATCACCGAAAAAATGGGTTGATTACCGAGTCTATTTTGATGAAAGAGTAAACTTAATTACTAGCCAAGCGCCCGCAACATCTATCGATTTTGCACTAAAAATTATCGAACGCTTAAAAGGTAAAGAAGTCGCTGCCGATGTTGCCAAACAACTTGTATTACCACCCGGTATTTATAATTACCGAGATGAATTTACTGGGTTCGGGGATAGATAGAAAAATAACTAGAACTGTTTAAAATATAAATATTGTTTAAGTGGTTCTAGTTTCATTCCTGATATTCTTTATATTTAGAATGCTTTCAACATGCTAATATTATTATAAACAAATTTAGTTACTCAATTAATATATAAGGATACAATCTTCCGGGTATAGATATTTCTGAAAATAAAATAATTACTTTAAATACTCAGCATGAACGTCGAGTAATAACGATAAAGATGGCAACCCTTTAATATATTCGTTAAAAGGAATCTATAACTATAAAATTACAATAAGTGAGCTATATAAATTTAAACCTTCTTTCTTAATCATTTTAAATAAAATAAGATCTAAGATAACAAATGAAGATATTTTATTCATCGTTATGCCATTATCGACAACAATACCATTCTCATTGACAAGACGGATCTCTCGTCGTTTAAGATCGATATCTTACAATAATGTATTTATTAAATATACTGTGGATGAAGTGATTAACAGCTATTTAAATAAAGAAATAATTAAAAAAGTCCCCAAAAAAAATTCGGCATTATTTTCTTCTTGGAAAATAAACCCAGATTTCGATATTAATAGATTAAATCATTATAATATTATTTTCGGGAACAACATTAAATACAGCAACTATAAAATTAAATAGATCAGGATTAACATGTTCTACTGCAATCTGCCTTTTAAGTAATCTTTGAATTTGATCTCTTTTTAAGATTAATATATATTCCTTAGTTCTAGATAATATTTCTAGCTTAAGAGCCAACATACGCCCTTGGCTCTATAAATATGAAGCATTTTGTAAAAAATGTGGGCTCGCGCAAGCACCATGATGATGGTCAAGCAATAAGAGCAAAGTAATCATCCGGAGAATGGCAACGACATTCCCCAACATAAAAGTTGTATAATTAAAAAAAGCCACTTTATAGTGGCTTTTTATCAAAAATATAAACGTTATATATTATTTTTTACGATAGACTTTAACGTTCTCAAAACCTTGCTCACGTAAATAAAGCGCTTGTAAACGGCTCATCATTCCACGATCACAATACAGTAAATAGGTTTTTGCTTTATCTAAATCACCAAACTGAGTGCTTAGTTTATAGAAAGGTAGCTCTTTAACATCAACTCCTTCTATCTTTAATGGTGACGTTTCTTGCTCTTCTGGTGAGCGAATATCCAGAATAACGTCGTTAGCCCCAAATTCAGAGACCATTTCAACTTCAGTAACTTGCTGTACGGTTTCTTCGGCAATACGACGAATATCCATATTCTTAGCATTTTCAACAACGCTATCAAGAATAGAAAAATCAAACTTCTCTTCTTCTGCTTCGATCTTCGCTTTTACCGCTTTCACTGTTGGGCTTTTTGAAATCACACCACAGAATTCAGGCATAGTGCGAGCGAAATCTTCTGTACCAATTTGACGTGCGATATTGATAATGTTCTCTTTATCATGAGTGATAAGAGGGCGTAAAATTAACGTGTCTGTCGCATTATCAATTAAACGTAAGTTAGTTAAGGTTTGGCTAGAAACCTGCCCTAATGCTTCGCCTGTAACAATTGCTTGAACACCATAACGCTCTGCCACTCTTGATGCTGCACGTACCATCATACGTTTTAATACAACACCCATTTGGCCATCATCGACTTTTTCTAAGATTTCTGCGACAACAGGCTCAAAATCAACAGCAACGAAATGCACTTTATGTGAACGACCAAAACGGTTCCATAAATAATACGCAACTTGTTTAACGCCAATTTCGTGAGCAGAACCACCTAAGTTAAAGAAACAATAGTGAACCCGGCTACCACGACGCATTAACATATAGCTCGATACACCTGAGTCATAACCACCAGAGATCAGTGATAAAACATCTTCTTGTGTACCAATTGGGAAACCACCAATGCCTTCATAACGCGCATTCACCAGAATAAGTTTGTCATCTTCAATTTCCAAATTAATGGTGACATCTGGACGGGTTAATTTCACTTTAGCGCTTTCAACGTGTTGGTTAAAACCACCACCAACATAGCGCTCAACTTCATTTGAAGTAAAACTGTGTTTACCACGACGTTTGGCACGAACACAAAATGTTTTGTTTTCAACTAAATGCTTAAATGCTGCAAAAGTTTGCTCAAAAATATTATGTAAATCGGTATAAGGATGTTCTTCGACTTGTAAAAAGTGATGAATACCAGGAATACGTGTTAATGCATCACATACTGCTTCACTTTTACTTTCATCTTTACTCACAACCACAATGTTATCCCAATTACGGACAACTGTGATTTCATCACCAATTGAACTTAAGACATTACGGATATTGCTAGTGAGAATTTTGATAAAACGTATACGAACAGATTGGCTTTTGATCGTGATTTCGGGGAATAATTTAATAATAAACTTCATAGTCAATGGTCATAGGTTATTAAGTAGAAACATAAACTACAGTGATGTAAATTGACTGGAGTTTATAAAAGTCACAAAGTATATCACCAATATTTAGGCCTCACCCGCAAAAATCATCGACTGAATAAGAAATTTTCTTCTTAGTTGTAGTAAGATGATCGCTATTATTCAGCACTCACATGCTTTATTATCAAAAATATTATGGCTAAGAAAACGACATCAATTAACGAAGACATCGCACAAGCACCAAGTTTCGAAGCATCTATGCAAGAACTTGAACAAATCGTAAACCGCTTAGAATCCGGTGAGCTCCCTTTAGAAGACGCGCTTAATGAGTTTGAACATGGCATTCGTCTAGCCCGTGTTGGACAAAAAACATTACAAGACGCTGAACAACGCGTTCGTATTCTTTTAAAAGAAGATGACAATGCCACTCCTGATGATTTTATCCAAGAGGCAGAATAATTGAGCAACGCAACTTCAAGTACGGATGCGTTCCGTCATAAATTAAATTCCACCCACCAGCGTGTTGATAATGCATTAAACCAAGCCTTATTATCGCTCCCTTTTGCTGATATGCCTCTAGGTAAGGCAATGCACTATGGCGCTCTTTTAGGTGGTAAACGCTTACGTCCTTTCCTTGTTTATGCTGTTGGCGAAATGTTTAAAGTTCCAGTACTCAACCTTGATGCTCCGGCAGCCGCAGTAGAATGTATTCACGCTTATTCCCTGATTCATGACGATTTACCTGCAATGGATGATGATGATCTACGCCGAGGTAAACCAACGTGCCATATCGAATTTGGTGAGGCAAATGCTATTTTAGCCGGTGATGCACTGCAAACATTAGCTTTTGAGATCTTAGCAAAAAACCCAATGCCCGATGTATCAATGGCTGATCGCGTCGCAATGATTGCTGAATTAGCCACAGCCAGTGGACTTTCAGGTATGTGTGGTGGTCAGGCACTTGATCTGGAAGCTGAAGATAAATCGATTGATCTCGAATCCCTTGAAAAAATCCATTTACATAAAACAGGTGCATTAATTCGTGCGGCTGTTCGCTTAGGAGCATATAGTGCGGGTTCTAAAGGTCATGATGTATTACCCGCATTAGATAAATATGCTCACTCCATTGGCCTTGCATTCCAAGTGCAAGATGACATTTTAGATGTCATTGGTAGTACTGAAGAAACTGGAAAACGACAAGGTAGCGACCAAGAATCAGGAAAAAGTACCTATCCGGCTCTTCTTGGGTTAGAGCAAGCTCAAAAGAAAGCACAGGAATTGTATAACGAAGCACTGGATGCCTTAGCGTTTCTTGAGCAATACGAGTACGATACGACCACGCTTAAACAATTAGCGAGTTTTATCGTCGAACGGAAAAACTAATAAAAAATAAAGAGAGCAGCTTACCTGTTCTTTCCCTATTACAAGAGATTAATTAATAGGCATCACATGAGCATTGATATCGAAAAATATCCCACATTGGCGTTGGTTGAAACACCAGAAGATTTGCGCCTATTACCAAAAGAGAGTTTACCTAAACTCTGTGATGAGCTAAGGCTATTTCTTCTTAACAGTGTCAGCCGCTCAAGTGGTCACTTCGCCTCAGGTTTAGGTGCTATTGAGTTAACGGTTGCTCTTCATTACGTCTATAAAACCCCTTTTGATAATCTTATTTGGGATGTTGGTCATCAAGCCTATCCCCATAAGATCTTAACGGGTCGCCGTGACCGCATTGATACTATCCGTCAAAAAAATGGGTTACACCCCTTCCCTTGGCGAGAAGAGAGTGAATACGATAAACTTTGTGTCGGCCACTCTTCAACCTCTATCAGTGCAGGTTTAGGTATGGCTGTTGCAGCTGAACAAGAAAAGCTGAACAGAAAAACAGTTTGTGTGATTGGTGATGGTGCAATTACTGCAGGTATGGCTTTTGAAGCAATGAACCACGCTGGTGACATTGAGCCAGATATGCTCGTTGTACTTAATGACAATGAGATGTCAATCTCCGAAAATGTTGGTGCATTGAATAATCATCTTGCTCAATTGTTATCAGGCAAACTGTATACCACCTTACGTGAAGGTGGAAAAAAGGTCTTTTCTGGTATTCCACCAATTAAAGAATTACTGAAAAAAACGGAAGAACATATTAAAGGCATGGTTGTTCCCGGCACCATGTTTGAAGAGTTGGGTTTTAATTATATCGGCCCAGTTGATGGTCATGATGTTATTGCGTTAGTGCAAACACTCGCTAATATGCGTGATTTAAAAGGTCCTCAACTTCTGCATATTATGACTAAGAAAGGTCGTGGATATGCACCTGCTGAACGTGATCCTATTAGCTGGCACGCGGTACCTAAGTTTGATCCACAAACAGGTACATTACCTAAAAGCCCTAATGCACGACCTACATTTTCCAAGATCTTTGGTGACTGGTTATGTGAAGAAGCCTCAACTGATCCAAAACTGATGGCAATTACCCCTGCTATGCGCGAAGGCTCTGGCATGGTCCGTTTCTCAAAAGAATACCCTTCACAATATTTTGATGTTGCGATTGCTGAACAACACGCCGTTACCTTTGCCGCAGGTTTAGCGATTGGGGGATATAAACCGATTGTTGCTATCTACTCAACATTCTTACAACGTGCTTATGACCAAGTGATCCACGATATTGCCATTCAAAAACTGCCTGTTTTATTTGCCATTGATCGTGGCGGTATTGTGGGAGCAGATGGACAAACTCACCAAGGTGCATTTGACCTTTCGTTCTTACGTTGTATTCCTAATATGGTCATTATGGCGCCGAGTGATGAAAATGAATGTCGCCAAATGCTTCATACGGGTTACCACTATCAAGATGGCCCTGTTGCCGTACGTTATCCAAGAGGTTCAAGTGTTGGCGCACCATTACAACCACTTAATGCACTACCTATGGGGAAAGGAATTATTCGTCGTCAAGGTAAAGGCATTGCTATTTTAAACTTTGGTACATTACTGCCAGAAGCATTAGAAGTCGCAGAAAAACTAGATGCTACTGTTGCGGATATGCGCTTTATCAAACCATTAGATAAATCACTTATTCTTTTGCTGGCAGAGCAACATGATATGTTGGTAACGCTAGAAGAGAATGCCATCATGGGTGGCGCTGGTAGTGGTGTAAATGAGTTACTCATGCAAGAGCGTTGCTTAGTGCCGGTCTTAAACCTAGGTATCCCTGACCTGTTTGTACCACAAGGTGGACAAGAAGAGATCAGAGCTGATTTAGGACTTGATGCTATTGGTATCGAAAAATCCATTATGGATTATCAAACTAAATAGTGAGTACTTTTCGCCTTTAAAAACCTCTCCTGCTTTATAAGTGGGAGAGAGCCATCATTTGTACTCACCTGTTCATATAAAAATAGTCATTTTTGATTCTCTGTTTTTGCTTTTTATAACCTTTGTAGTAAATCACATTTTCATGAAAATCACTGCAAACAATAGTTCTCCTTATTGAATCCATTCAGCTTTAATTTATTCAACCAGTTAGATTTTTCTTTCTTTTTACTTACCAACGAAACGTTTCGATCATGCTCACAATATGAATAAATCAAACTTGTTTTCCCTCTTTTCTTTTCTACTATATACACAGCGAAACGTTTCGCTGAGGAGAAAATATGAAAAAAGGCGTATTACTAAATAGTCCTATTTCTAGCGTAATTTCACGTTTAGGACACACTGATAAAATCACCATTGCAGATGCCGGATTACCTATTCCCTCTTCTGTCGAACGTATTGACCTCGCTCTAACACAGGGAATACCTGACTTTATGTCAGTATTACAAACTGTCACTCATGAAATGCAAATAGAAGCCGTGATGCTGGCAGAAGAAATTAAGACCATTAATCCCTCCCTTTTTAATGAAATACTCTCTTACCTCAATTTATTAGAGCAAGAGCAGAAGAAACCTATTCAAATAACGTATGTTCTTCATGAAGTATTCAAAAAACAACTTCCTGAAAATAAAGCGGTTATTAGAACGGGTGAATGTACACCTTATGCCAATATTGTGTTGTTTTCTGGTGTGACTTTCTGAGGACAATATGGAACCTTTACTCGAACTTAAAGATATTGATAAGTCATTTCCTGGTGTAAAAGCACTATCAGGCGCTACTCTACGAATTTACCCTGGTCGAGTAATGGCTTTGGTCGGTGAGAATGGGGCAGGCAAATCAACATTAATGAAAGTACTCACCGGTATCTATAAAAAAGATGCGGGGGAAGTCATTTATCAAGGTGAACATTGCTCCTTCAATGGTCCTAAATCATCACAAGAAGCAGGAATAGGCATTATTCACCAAGAACTTAACCTTATCCCAGAATTAACCATTGCAGAAAATATCTTCTTAGGTCGTGAGTTTACGCGTGCTTTTGGGGCTATCGATTGGAAGAGAATGTATGCTGAGGCTGATAAGTTATTAGCACGATTAAACCTCGCTTACAGTAGCCACCGTTTAGTGTCTGAATTATCAATTGGTGATCAGCAAATGGTGGAAATCGCCAAAGTACTCAGCTTTGGTTCTAAAGTGATTATTATGGACGAACCAACCGATGCATTAACCGATACAGAAACTGAATCACTGTTTAGTGTTATTCGCGAATTGAGAGAGCAAGGTTGTGGCATTGTCTATATCTCGCATCGTTTAAAAGAAATCTTTGAGATTTGTGATGATGTGACGGTACTTCGGGATGGCCAGTTTATTGGAGAGAAACCTGTCGCTTCGTTAAAAGAAGATACGCTCATTGAAATGATGGTTGGCCGTAAACTAGAAGATCAATACCCTCGTATCAATATTCCTCAAGGCAAGACCAAACTCAACGTTATTAATCTTAGTGGTGAAGATGTTCACGATGTCAGTTTCTCATTACATGAAAGTGAAATTCTGGGTATTTCAGGCTTAATGGGTGCTGGACGTACAGAATTAATGAAAATTATCTATGGTGCATTACCTAAAACGAGTGGAACCATAGCGCTAGATGGTAAACCTTGTCAAATCAGAAAGCCGGTAGAAGGGCTTGAGCACGGTATTGTTTATATCTCTGAAGACAGAAAACGTGATGGTTTAGTACTAGGCATGTCAGTGAAAGAAAATATGTCGCTAACTGCACTTCGCTATTTTAGCCGAGGCATGGGCGTACTCAATCATAAAGAAGAACAACTGACCGTCGGCGATTTTATTAAGTTATTCAATATAAAAACCCCTTCAATGGATCAAACCATTGGCTTTTTATCCGGGGGGAATCAGCAAAAAGTCGCTATCGCAAGAGGCCTAATGACTCGCCCCAAAGTGCTTATTCTTGATGAACCCACTCGAGGTGTAGACGTAGGCGCTAAAAAAGAAATTTATCAGCTAATCAATAAATTTAAACAAGAAGGATTAAGCATTATCTTAATTTCTTCTGAAATGCCTGAGGTAATGGGAATGAGTGACCGTATTTTGGTGATGCATGAAGGTCGTATTAGCGGTGAGTTTTCAGCTCACAATGTCACACAAGAAATGCTAATGGCAGCCGCTGTTGGTAAACAATATGACGCTAAAATAGGAGTTTGATATGAGCACGAATTCAATTCCAGCGTCAAAACGTTGGTTCTCAAAAGCATGGTTATTAGAACAGAAATCTCTGATTGCACTGTTACTTCTGATTGTTGTCGTTTCCACACTCAGTCCTAACTTTTTTACCTTAAATAATATCTTCAACATTCTCCAACAAACATCGGTTAACGCCATTATGGCGGTTGGCATGACTCTTGTTATTTTAACCTCTGGTATCGACTTATCGGTAGGATCATTACTTGCGTTAACGGGAGCTGTCGCGGCCTCTATGGTTGGCGCTGATGTCAATGCCCTTGTTGCTGTTGTCGGTGCATTAGCACTCGGCGCTGCCATTGGTGGTGTCACCGGGATTATCGTGGCAAAAGGTAAAGTTCAAGCTTTTATCGCCACCTTAGTCATGATGCTATTACTGCGCGGTGTTACCCGTGTTTATACCGACGGTAGCCCTATTAATACTGGCTTTAGCGATAATGCTGATCTCTTTAGCTGGTTTGGTATTGGTCGTCCGTTTGGTATTCCAACCCCAATCTGGCTCATGATGATTGTCTTTTTGAGCGCGTGGTATTTATTACATCATACCCGTTTAGGTCGTTATATTTATGCGCTTGGGGGAAATGAATCAGCAACACGTTTATCCGGTATTAGTGTCGATAAAATCAAAATTATTGTTTATGCACTTTGTGGTTTATTAGCCGCTCTTGCTAGCGTGATTGAAGTTGCTCGCCTTTCATCAGCACAACCGATGGCTGGTAATGGTTATGAATTGGATGCCATTGCTGCCGTTGTTCTGGGGGGCACCAGTCTTGCTGGTGGTAAAGGTCGTATTATCGGCACGCTAATTGGTGCACTTATTTTAGGTTTCTTAAATAATGCACTGAATTTATTAGGAATATCATCAAATTATCAAATGATAGTAAAAGCGGTGGTCATCTTACTTGCTGTTTTGGTAGATAACAAAAAATAACTCTCTATTCTCTTAATCCGAACCCCGACAGGAACTTATATTATGAAACTCAAAAAAATGGCGACACTACTTTCTGTTGTTGCATTAAGCGCCACAATTAGCGCCAATGCATTGGCCAAAGAATCTATCGCGCTTGTTATCTCTACGCTTAATAATCCTTTCTTTGTCACCATGAAAGACAGTGCACAGAAAGAAGCCAATCGTTTAGGTTATGACTTAGTTGTGCTCGATTCCATGGATAACCCAGCTAAAGAGCTTGCTAATGTGCAAGATTTAACCGTAAAAGGCACACGATTAATGTTAATCAACCCGACAGACTCAGATGCGGTGGGGAATGCGGTTATTTTAGCGAATAAAGCTAAGATCCCAGTGATCACCTTAGACCGTGTTGCAAATAAAGGTGAAGTCGTCAGCCACGTCGCTTCTGATAACCGTCTTGGAGGAAAAATGGCGGGTGATTACATTGCAGAGAAAGTGGCTAATGATGCCAAAGTGATCCAATTAGAAGGGATCACAGGAACCTCTGCATCTCGTGAACGTGGTGAAGGCTTTAAACAAGCTGTTGATGCTCATAAATTGAATGTACTTGCAAGCCAACCCGCTGATTTTGACCGTACAAAAGGCCTTAACGTGATGCAAAACCTATTAACAGCTTATCCTGCTGTTCAAGCTGTTTTTGCACAAAATGATGAAATGGCATTAGGCGCATTACGTGCGTTACAAACCGCAGGTCGTACTGATGTATTAGTTGTAGGTTTTGATGGCACAGATGATGGTATCAAAGCAGTAAACCGTGGCATGTTAGGTGCAACCATTGCTCAGCGCCCAGATCAAATTGGTATTATCGGCATCCAAACAGCTGATAAAATTCTCAAAGGCGAAAAAGTGGATCCAACAATCCCTGTCGAACTTGAGTTAGTTATTAAAAAATAACAACAATAAATACCACGGAGTGATAATGCTCCGTGGTGGCTTTAATGATCACAACACGTTTTACAAGGATTAAAGGCTATGACAACACCTCGCCTTGCTGTGCTAGGCAGCATCAATGTTGACCACATTATGAACATTTCACAATTCCCCAAACCAGGTGAAACCATTATTGGTCATCAATACAAAATAGCCTTTGGTGGCAAAGGTGCGAATCAAGCCGTTGCTTGTGGTCGTAGTGGTGCCGATATTACCTTTATTGCCTGTGTCGGTGATGATGCGATTGGTAGTGAGATAATCTCACAACTTAAAACAGACAATATTCATATCGATGCAATTAGTATTATTCCGCAAACACCGACAGGCGTAGCCATGATCCTTGTAAATGATCAAGGTGAAAACGTAATTAGCATAGTCGCTGGTGCCAATGGCGCACTAACGCCAGTACATTTTCAGCAATATCATCACGTTATTGAACACGCTGATGCTTTGTTAATGCAATTGGAGTCACCATTAGAGACTGTTTTTGAGGCTGCAAAACGGGCAAAATCACATCAAACTAAAGTCATTTTAAATCCAGCTCCCGCCCAACCATTATCCGACGAATTTCTGAGTTTTATTGATGTTATCACTCCAAATGAAACAGAAGCTGAAATATTAACAGGTGTTTCTGTACATGATGAAGCCGGTGCCGCAAAAGCGGCCAATATTTTACATTGCAAAGGTATCAAACAAGTGCTTATCACTTTAGGTCGTCGTGGTGTATGGTTTAGTGAGCAAGAGAAAGGCATGATAATTCCAGGATTTCGTGTCGAAGCTGTTGATACCATTGCCGCAGGTGATACATTTAATGGTGCATTTGTCACAGCAATATTAGAAGGCAAACCTTCTGTTGAGGCTATTC
This sequence comes from Proteus sp. G2626, assembly GCF_009915985.1. Classification (NCBI taxonomy): domain Bacteria; kingdom Pseudomonadati; phylum Pseudomonadota; class Gammaproteobacteria; order Enterobacterales; family Morganellaceae; genus Proteus; species Proteus sp. G2626. The sequence goes on from NZ_JAABNH010000009.1 coordinate 215,313, forward strand.
GTTTTGCCCATGCAGCGGCTGCCATTGCAGTTACACGTCATGGTGCACAATCTTCCGTTCCTTGGCGTCATGAAATTGAATCATTTTTAGCAGAGCGAGCATAAAACTTTGGCAACAATGAAAGATGTCGCCCGTTTGGCGGGCGTTTCGACATCAACGGTTTCTCACGTTATCAATAACAATCGTTATGTTAGCGAAGGCATCCGTAAAAAGGTGAATGAAGCTATTGAAACCTTGAATTACGCCCCTTCAGCGTTAGCACGTAGTTTAAAAATGAACTGTACTCATACTATTGGTATGTTAGTAACAGCCAGTAGTAATCCCTTTTATGCCGAGGTTGTACGCGGTGTTGAACGTAGTTGCTACGAAAAAGGCTATAGCTTAATTTTATGCAACACGGAAGGGGATTATGAGCGCATGGATAGTAGCCTTGAAACGTTACTGCAAAAACGTGTTGACGGTTTATTATTGATGTCAACAGAAGCCCGAGCACCCTCTCATGAAGTACTAAATCGTTATCCTCGTTTACCTATGGTGATGATGGATTGGTCTCCGTTTGAATACGGCGGAGATATTATTCAAGACAACTCCTTACTCGGGGGAGAAATTGCCACCAATTATCTGGTTGAAAAAGGCTTTACCGAAATTGCCTGTATTGCAGGCCCTCAAGATAAACTCCCGGCAAAACATCGTTTGCAAGGCTATTACAATGCCATGCAAAAAGCAGGATTAACCATTCGAGAAGAGTTTGTATTAACAAGCGATTTTGAGTTCGCAGGTGGATTTAGTTCAATGCAAAAACTGCTCTCACTTCCTGTACGACCACAAGCAGTTTTTACCTGTAATGATGCAATGGCTGTTGGTGCTTACCAAGCTATTTATCAAAAAGGCTTGCGCGTACCGTATGATATTTCCATCATAGGTTATGACGATATCGATCTAGCCTCTTATATGATCCCCCCTCTTTCAACCATTCACCAACCCAAAGACGAATTGGGTAAACTCGCTGTCAGCCAATTATTGCATCGTATGGAAAATATCGATGCTGATGACAATGTTTTGGTGCTTACACCTAAACTGATAGAGCGTGGCTCAGTGAGTAATTTTGTAAAATCACGACAAGAAGATTAATACTATTATTGATGATGCTCTCTTTTAAGATGAGAGCATTTATTTTTAGTTATATTTATAAATTTATAACCTTAATATCATTAAGTTAGATAATATTTAAAACTACTTTTATTTATCATTATTTTCTATTTAACTCGCTATATCTAACCAACTTTTCCTAATTCTTTATGTCACAACCTGTGAAAGATGCAAATTTACATCAAATCTATTATACTATCGCCCTTTCGCATTATCAGAGGCAATACCATTAAGGGAATTGCTTAGAATTTTCACTCTTAAACGATAATGTGTCCTTTAATTTATGGGGCAAGTGTTATCCTCATTGTGACGATTAATCACTTCCCATTTTGATAAAATTTGAGAGTATTATTATGTCATTACCTTCTTGTCCTAAGTGCAATTCAGAATACACCTATGAAGATGGTGCAATGTATGTTTGCCCTGAGTGTGCTCATGAGTGGAACGATGCTGAATCTGTGGTTGATAATGATGAGTTAGTAGTTAAAGATGCCAACGGTAACTTATTGGCAGATGGCGACTCCGTCACCGTGATCAAAGATCTGAAAGTCAAGGGCAGTTCAACCATGCTAAAAATTGGTACTAAAGTAAAAGGTATCCGTTTAGTCGAAGGCGACCATAACATTGATTGTAAAATTGATGGCTTTGGCTCAATGAAATTAAAATCTGAATTTGTGAAGAAAAGCTAAGATAGAAGATTATTAATAATCTATTTAAACATAAAGTTAGATATTACCAATATTCTTAAAGGCGCGAATAAAGCGCCTTTTGATTAAAGTAAGGTTACTCATTAGCATCACTAAAGTGATCAAACCCTTTAAGATTAGGGTGTACATCTTTACCATCACGTAAGTAACGGATCCCTTCAGCAATCGGCATAATTTGCCCTATACAATGAAAGTCAGCCCCTGTATGCGCCAATGCGATCTCTAACGCACCTCGATTGATCTCTGGTACTGTAAAACATAATTCATAATCCTCACCACCACTTAATGCCCAAATCTCCGCTTGTTCTTCACTGACTTCGGCTTTCATCGCAGGTGAATAAGGTAATGAGTCTAAATTTAAACGCGCACCACAGCCACTAGCTGTGAGAATATGATTCAAATCCGAAATCAACCCATCAGAAATATCAATTGCAGATGTCGCTAAATGACGCAATGCTTGGCCTTGCAATAAACGAGGCTGAGGGCGTAAATGCCTTGCAACAAAATAATCACTATGTTCTTTTTCTGTTGGCTGTAATCTATTTTGTAATACGGCAAGCCCTGCGGCACTATCCCCTAAAAAGCCCGTAACGTAGATCCAATCACCTATTTTTGCACCAGAACGCAATAATGCCGTTCCTTGAGGAACTAGTCCTTGTATTGTGATTGTTAAACTTAAAGGTCCACGAGTCGTATCACCGCCAATTAACTGGATTGCATAATAATCTGCTAATGCAAAGAAAGAACGACTAAAAGCCTCAAGCCATTCACTGTTTGTATCAGGTAATGTTAATGCCAGAGATGCCCAAGAAGGATCAGCCCCCACAGCGGCTAAATCACTAATATTTACAGCCAATGCTTTATACGCTAAATCTTCAGGTGAGATAGAAGGAAGGAAGTGAATGCCACTGACTAAAGTGTCGGTGCTAATCGCCACTTGCTGCTTTTCAGGTACTGTCAATATTGCGCAATCATCACCAATACCTGTACTTACGTCTTTTCGTTTTACAGGCTGTGACGTGAAATATTGTTTGATAAGGGAGAATTCACCACAAGGCATTATCAATTTCCTATTTAGCTGTGCCTACTAAACTCGTTTTATTAAACAAAAGGCCGGAAATACCGGCCTTGAATTATTTACCATAGAGGAAACGTGAAAAAACGTTATTTTTTACGTCGTACTGTTGGTGCTGCTTTATCAAGCACGCCATTAACAAACTTATGGCTATCGTCAGCACCAAATACCTTAGCCAGTTCAATCGCTTCGTTAATCGCAACTTTGTAAGGAACATCTTCGCGGAAGCTTAGTTCAAACATTGCTAAACGTAAAATTGCTTTTTCAACTTGACCAAGTTCTTCAAGTTGGCGGGATAAATAAGGCGCCATTGCCTTATCTAAACGTGTTGCATTAATGGCAACACCCACTAAAAGCTCACGAAAATAAGCAATATCTACACCTTGGGTATCCTGCTCGGATAAAAACTCCAATTCCACATCCGCGATGTCATTTCCGGATAATTGCCATGAGTAGATAGCCTGAACAGCACACTCACGAGCACGACGACGAGCAGCAGGTTTCACAAAATTCCCCTTTAGTTAAAACAGATGATTAGCCTTTTATGGCTTTAAGTACATTGATCATTTCAAGTGCTGTCATTGCAGCTTCAGCACCTTTGTTGCCCGCTTTGGTTCCAGCGCGTTCAATAGCCTGCTCAATATTTTCAGTGGTTAAAACACCAAAAGTCACAGGGATCTCACTTTGCATTGCAACTTGAGATAAACCAGAGCTACATTCGCCAGCAACGTATTCAAAATGTGCGGTTCCACCACGGATAACAGTACCTAACGCGATAACTGCATCGTATTTGTCGCTTTCAGCTAAAGCTTTAACTGTTAACGGTAGCTCGTAAGCACCTGGAACCCAAACGACGGTAATATTTTCAGAAGAAACTTGTCCAATACGTTCTAATGCATCAACCGCGCCTTCAAGTAGGCTGTCATTGATGAAGTTATTAAAACGGGCAATTGCAATTGCTACGCGTGCATTTGGCGCCGCGACAACACCTTTGATTACGTTCATAGGTTACCTTTTTCTCCTATCCGCGGGGCGCGGATTTTATCATATTCTTTCCCTTACTGCGCTCTGTTTTATTATTACACAGCAAGGGTGCCAAAAATCCTTGATAAATCAAGGTATTTAGTTGGCTGATAACGATGTCGTAACGACAGGAAATAACACACACGGCGCCATTTTACTACAAATAGCGCCGTAGACACACTTATTTGCGTCTATTAATAACGAGGTTTTAAACAAACTCTGATATCAGAGCCAATTTGTTGAAGAGAATCTACTTTAAATTCAGGCGCTTCAGATAATGAGGAAAGAGGAGAAAGTACAAATAAATCTCGCGCATCACTCCCTAAAATTTTAGGTGCGATATAAATAATAAGTTCATCAACAAGCCCAGCTTCCAATAAGGCTCCTGCAAAATGCGCCCCACTTTCAACCCATACGGTGTTAATATTGCGGCGCCCTAATTGCATCATTAGTAATACTAAATCTACGCCACTATTTTTAGCATTCGTTGGTAATAGAATTTCTGAAACATTGCCTTGCCAATCATTTGGATGAGATCGCGTGCGTGCTAACCAACATTCGCCTTCAATTTGAGTGATTTTATGGTTTTCAGTCACTCTATTTTGACTATCGGCGACAATACGAATAGGTTGGCGTAGCGTTTCTTCTGGATAAATCGCTTTGATTTCATCTGAAAGCTCATCCCAACGTACATTCATAGAAGGATTATCAGCAACTACGGTTGCACTTGTCGTTAGAATAGCGCTAGCTTGAGCCCGGAAATTTTGTACATCTCGACGAGATGCTTTAGAGGTTATCCATTGACTTTCACCTGATGCTAATGCCGTTTTACCATCTAAAGATGTACCTAATTTTAGCTGGATATAAGGGAAGCCCGTTCTCATTCGTTTAAAAAAACCGATGTTAAGTTTTTCAGCTTCTTGCATTAAAACACCGTGTGAAACATCAATTCCGGCTGATAATAATTTGTGTAATCCTCGTCCTGCAACTTGAGGATTAGGATCTTGCATCGCAGCAACAACGCGCTTTATACCCGCATTAATCAAAGCATCAGCGCAAGGTGGTGTTTTACCGAAATGACTACAAGGCTCAAGCGTAACATAGGCTGTTGCCCCTTTTGCCTTATCACCGGCCATTTTCAACGCATTCACTTCTGCATGTGGACCGCCAGCATGATGATGATAACCTTCACCGATAATTTCGCCTTCTTTTACAATTACACAACCTACATTCGGATTAGGTGATGTTGTAAAGCGACCTAATGCTGCAAGCTCAATGGCTCGGCGCATATAGTGTTCATCATGCAGACTTTCATTTTCACTTAGATTGTTGCTGTTGTTGTTTGTCATAATAATTACATGTAATTTTATTATTTATCGTTATTTTTCAAATCATTCAATAAAGCGCAGTATCAATCTTGTAATTTTGCGATTTCTTCACCGAAATCTCGAATATCTTCAAAACTACGATACACAGAAGCAAAACGGATATATGCAACTTTATCTAGTTTCTTAAGTTGTTCCATAACAAAATTGCCAATTTCTTTTGAAGGTATTTCCCTTTCACCGGTTGCTCTTAATTGTGATTTGATATGGCTTATCGCAGCCTCAACATCATCCGAGCTGACTGGACGTTTTTCTAATGCTTTAAGCATGCCTCGACGGAGTTTCTCTTCATCAAAAGGCTCACGTATTTCATCACTTTTCACAACACGAGGCATTACAAGTTCTGCTACTTCAAAGGTCGTAAAACGTTCATGACAAACAAGACATTGGCGACGACGGCGCACTTGTGAACCATCACCAACAAGTCTGGAATCAATTACCTTGGTATCTACGGCTCCACAAAATGGGCAATGCATAGTTATTCCTACTTTTGACAATACTCATAAACAGTGTACCTGTTCAGTGAACAAAAAACACCCTGTCAGTATACACTGGCAGGGTGTTTGCGATGTTTTATCAGAAAAACGCTCTATTATGGTAAGAGTGTTGTCTGATCTGCACCCTCTTTTTCCACTTTTTGTATAATCAAGTGTTCACGTTTCATTCCCATTTTCAGTGCTAATGCTGAAGCCACATAAATAGAAGAAATAGTACCAATTGAAACACCGATTAACATGACTAAAGAGAAGCCTTGAAGCATTGAACCACCGAAGATATACAGCATTAAGACAACCAATAATGTTGTTGCTGATGTCATGATGGTACGGCTTAATGTCTGTGTCAGAGAAACGTTCATAATTTCATATGATGTTCCTCGACGAATTTTACGGAAATTCTCACGAATACGGTCTGATACAACAATACTATCGTTTAGTGAGTAACCGATAACAGACATCAATGACGCCACAATGGTTAAGTCAACCTCTATATGGAACAGTGAAAGCACACCCAGCGTAATAATCACGTCATGCGCAAGTGCAATAACAGCACCTAACGCCAAACGCCATTCAAAACGGAATCCAACATAGATAAGAATACAGATAAGTGCTGATAATAACGCCATTGCACCTGTTTGAGCCAATTCGCTACCCACACTTGGCCCAACAAATTCAATACGTTTTACCACTGCGTCGTTATCAACCTTAGCATTGATAACATCAATAACTTTTTTACCTAATTCTTGACCAGCCTGTCCTTCAACAGGAGGCAAACGCACCATAATATCGCGACTGCTACCAAAGTTTTGTAACAGAGGATCTTTAAAGCCTGATGCATCTAGGCTATCACGCATTTTATCAAGGTCGGCTGGTTGACTGAGATTGATCTCAATTACTGTACCACCTGTAAAATCCAGTCCCCAGTTAAATCCTTTCACGGAAATGATAGCAATTGATGCTACCAAAAGCAGAAACGAAATACTAAAGGCGACGTTGTCCCAACGCATAAAGTCAATGACTCTACGACCATGGTTTAATTGTTCAACAGTATAATCCTGTGCCACAACGTGCTCCTTAAATAGACAGTTTCTTAACGCGTTTACCACCATACAACAGGTTTACAATCGCACGCGTACCAACAATAGCGGTAAACATAGAGGTTGCAACCCCGATTGCAGTTGTGATAGCAAAACCTTTAATCGAGCCGGTACCGACTGCATAAAGGATCACAGCTGTAATCAATGTGGTTAAGTTCGCATCAATAATACTGGAGAAGGCACCTTTATAACCTTCATGGATTGCTTGTTGTACTGATCGACCATTACGTAACTCTTCTTTGATACGTTCGTTTATCAGTACGTTAGCATCAACGGCAACGGCAAGTGTTAGTACGATACCGGCAATACCAGGCATGGTCAGTGTTGCGCCTGGTAATAATGACATTACCCCAACGATTAACACTAAGTTTGCCATTAATGCGGTACTCGCAATCACACCAAATTTACGATAATAAATAATCATAAAGGTTATAGACGCAATCAGCCCCCATAAACACGCTTCTAGACCTTGCGTAATATTTTGCAGGCCTAAAGTGGGTCCAATCGTTCTTTCTTCAACAATTTGAATCGGTGCAATCAACGCACCAGCACGTAACAACAGTGATAACTGACGTGCTTCATTCGCATTTGAAATGCCTGTGATACGGAAGCTATTTCCTAAACGACTTTGAATATTCGCAACGTTAATAACTTCTTCACTTTTCACCAATACTGCGCGATCGTTCTCATCACGTTTACCACTGTCTTTATACTCTACGAATAGTGTAGCCATCGGTTTACCGACGTTATCTTTCGTAAAGTTAGACATAATAGATCCACCTGCGCTATCAAGTGAAATGCTCACTTGTGGTTGACCATATTCATCAGCCTGAGAGGTTGAGTCAGTAATGTGGTCACCCGTTAAAATAACGCGTTTATAGAGGATAGTTGGCATACCTTCACGAGTATATTTCACTTCTGAGTCACCCGGAATACGGCCAGTCTCTAAAGCGGAAGGATCAATAGTAGTATTGACTAAACGGAATTCTAATGTTGCTGTCGCGCCTAAGATTTCTTTAGCGCGAGCGGTATCTTGGATACCAGGCAATTCAACAACAATTCGGTCAGCGCCTTGGCGTTGAACTAATGGCTCAGCAACACCTAACTGGTTAACACGATTACGTAGGATAGTAATATTTTGCTGTACAGCATAAGTACGCGCATCACGTAAACGTTCGTCAGTAAAAATAGCTCTTAATGAGTTATTTGCACCATCTCTAAAAATAAGATCTTGGTTACGACGAGTCAGGTAATCTGATGCTTTAGCGCGATCATCCGAGTTACGGAAACGGATTTCAACACCATAATTATCCGTTTTACGGATAGAAGAATACGGAATGCCTTCGTCACGTAATAAGGTACGTAGACTCTCAACATTTTGTTCTTGAAGTTTACCTAACGCAGTTTCCATATCAACTTCCATCAGGAAGTGAACACCACCACGTAAGTCTAACCCCAGCTTCATCGGCTCACCGCCAATGGCTTCTAACCATTTTGGTGTCGCAGGTGCAAGATTAAGTGCAACAACGAATTGGTCGCCTAATGCAGGCAACAACACTTCACGGGCACGTAACTGAATATCAGGGTTACTGAAGCGAGCCAAAATCGCACCATTTTCAAGTGCAATAGATTTCGCTTCAATTTTTTCTTTATCTAGTAAAGATCGAACTTGATCCAGTGTTTGCTCATTGGCGGCGGTTCCCCGCGCGCCAGTGATTTGAACAGCCGGATCCTCACCATATAGGTTAGGAAGTGCGTAAAGCAGACCGATGAGGATAGCGGCTATCAACATCAGGTACTTCCACAAAGGATAACGGTTTAGCACGGCAGTTCCCTTTTCCCTTTGGGGAAATGTAATTAAATAGCTTTCATTGTGCCTTTAGGTAATACAGCGGCAACAAAGTCACGTTTAATAGTTACTTCAGTTGTTTCATTCAGGGCAACAACGATATAGCCGTTATCTGAAACCTTAACAACACGACCGATTAAACCACCCGTTGTTAAAACTTCATCACCTTTACCGATAGAATCCATCAGTTTACGATGTTCTTTAGTACGTTTTTGCTGTGGACGTAGGATCATAAAATAGAAAATCAAAATAAAGATCACTAACATCGGTAGAATAGACATAAAGCTAGCTTCAGGCGCTGCTTGTCCAGCAGAAGCAACAGCATCAGAAATGAAAAAACTCATTCACTTTTCCTCATTGTTGTCGATATCGACGATATTCAAGTTATAAGCCCAATATCATACACAGAATTGGGCTTTCTCGTATACATTAATCACACTTACTCGCACTGCCATTTAGCGGTGGTACGGGTTTTCCAATACGTTCGTAGAATTCATGTACGAACTCTTCAAAACGTGAATCTTCAATAGACTGACGAATTTCAGCCATGAGACGCTGATAATACCGCAAGTTGTGGATAGTGTTCAGCCTTGCGCCTAAAATTTCGTTACAGCGATCAAGATGATGTAAATAGGCACGGCTATAATTTTTACAAGTATAGCAGTCACAATGTTCATCTAATGTTGATGTATCTGAACGATGTTTTGCATTACGAATTTTAATCACACCATCAGTCACAAACAGATGACCATTGCGTGCATTTCGTGTTGGCATCACGCAGTCAAACATATCGATACCACGACGAACACCTTCAACTAAATCTTCTGGCTTACCAACACCCATTAAATAACGCGGTTTATCCGCAGGGATTTGCGGGCAAACGTGCTCTAAAATACGATGCATATCTTCTTTAGGTTCGCCTACTGCAAGGCCGCCGACAGCGTAACCGTCAAAACCAATTTCGACTAGTCCTTTTACAGAGATATCACGTAAATCTTCGTAAACACCACCTTGGATAATACCGAATAATGAATTTTTGTTATTAAGTTCATCAAAACGTTCACGACTACGTTTAGCCCAGCGTAATGACATTTCCATTGAATTTTTCGCATAATCCCAGTCTGAAGGGTATGGTGTACACTCATCAAAAATCATCACAATGTCAGAACCCAAATCGTATTGGATTTCCATTGATTTTTCTGGGCTTAAAAAAATCTTTTCGCCATTAATAGGGTTACGGAAGTGAACTCCCTCTTCTTTAATTTTACGCATTGCGCCTAAACTAAAGACTTGGAAACCACCTGAATCCGTTAAAATAGGGCCTTGCCATTGCATAAAGTCATGTAAATCACCGTGTAATTTCATGATTTCTTGACCAGGGCGTAACCATAAGTGGAAAGTGTTACCTAAAAGAATTTGCGCACCTGTTGCTTTTACTTCTTCAGGCGTCATTCCTTTCACGGTGCCGTAAGTCCCCACAGGCATAAATGCGGGTGTTTCAACAACACCACGCTCAAAAATAAGGCGCCCACGGCGAGCATTGCCGTCGATTTTATCTAATTCGTATTTCACTCATCCTCCAAGCATCAGAAAAACAGTCCAATGCGCAATAAAAAACAGCACATTCTAATCATTTGTTAGACGGCTGTATATGTTACTTCAACAAAAACCTATACTTAGTCAATGGGATTAAATCATAAAATTGAAATAACACTTCATAAAATGAAGAAAACCGTTAAAAAAATAATAAATCTTTATTCTTGTCCGATTTTTTCATTGATAGCTAAAGGATTACGCGTAATAAACATCGCATCACCATAGCTGAAAAAACGATACGCTTGCTCAACCGCTTCTTTATAAGCATTCATGGTGTTTTTATACCCAGCAAAAGCAGAAACCAGCATGATTAATGTTGATTCAGGTAGATGGAAATTAGTAATCAACGCATCAATAACTTGGTATTGGTAACCTGGATAAATAAAGATTTGGGTATCATCAAAGAAAGGGGCGATTAACGCATCGTTTGTTGCTTTCGCAGCACTTTCTAACGAACGAACCGACGTTGTACCGACAGCAATCACGCGATTACCACGTGCTTTACACGCTAATACTGCATCAACCACCTCTTGTGGCACTTCTGCGTATTCTGAATGCATCGTGTGCTCTTCGATATTATCAACACGTACAGGTTGGAAAGTTCCTGCACCAACATGCAGTGTAACAAACGCCATCTCAACGCCTTTTTCTTTTAAGGCTTGAAGTAATGGCTCATCAAAATGTAGCCCTGCTGTTGGTGCTGCAACGGCGCCGGGACGCTCATTATAAACCGTTTGATAAAGCTCTTTATCCGATTCTTCATCAGGGCGATCAATGTAAGGAGGTAAAGGCATATGCCCAATGCTATTAAGAAGGGTCAGAACATCTCTTTCATCATCAAAACGAATTTCAAAAAGTGTATCATGACGCGCAACCATAGTTGCTTGTACACTTTCATCTTCACCTAGCACCAGCGTAGCGCCTTCTTTCGGTGACTTAGAGGCTCTAACATGAGCAAGAACACGATGTTCATCAAGCATACGCTCAACTAACACTTCGATTTTACCGCCTGACGCCTTACGACCATAAATACGCGCAGGGATCACGCGAGTGTTATTAAAAACCAACAGGTCACCGGCATTTATTTTATCTAATACATCAGTAAAAATACCGTGTGATAAAGCACCTGTCTCTCCTTCTAAAGAGAGCAATCGACAACCACTGCGTTGAGGTTGTGGATAGTGAGCAATCAAAGCTTCTGGCAACTTAAATGTAAAGTCTGATACACGCATAATTAAACGACTACTTTCATAAAAAACAGGCGGACTAGTCTAGTGCTGCCCGCTTGTCAGTGCAACAAAGAAGCCCTTTTTTATTCAAAAAGCGTTATGATGATGAGATGAATTATCTTGCTCACTTACATCTGGCCTTTAGAGCAAAAAGCTCTCTATTAGGCAATATGATGGCAGATTACGTCAAAGGCACACCTAGCTCTGATTACAGCCAAGCTGTTATTGAGGGCATTCGTATGCATAGGCGTATCGATGTACTCACTGACACTCATCCATTAGTTAAACAAGCTCGCCTTTTCTTTCCTGATGAATATCGTCGCGTTTCACCGATTACCTTAGATGTTTTTTGGGATCATTTCCTTTCTTTAAATTGGTTAAAATTCGAACCAAATATACCGTTAACTGAATTTGTCATCCAAACTCGAAATATTATTGAACCTGATTTATGGCAAACGCCTGAAAAATTTCAAGAGCTCAACGAGTATTTGTGGTCACAAGCTTGGTTAATTCGTTACGCTGATAAGTCTTATATTGCTCAAACATTGAAAGGAATGGCGAGAAGAAGGCCACGATTAAGTGCGCTAGCCGGCTCTTATATTGTACTTGAAACTCATTATGATGAATTAAGTGAGATTTTTTGGCAGTTTTATCCACAATTGCTAGAAAGAGCACAGCATCATCAACTCGATGACTGATACATTTAAAGCCCTTTTGACGTTCATCTTTTTGTCATATTTTGAGATCACATTTGATAAACCAAAGAGATTCTAAGTCAACGTATCATATTATTCGTAACGATTTGTTAACAAGCATAGTATTCATTTTCAAAGTTGATTAGAATAAGCCGTCATACAAGGAGTCATAAATAATCCTACTTTGTTGTATTCAGTTAATAGTTATAATCTATCAAATAGATTGTTCTGTTTAACTTTATCAATAGCGATTGATTATTTATGCTGTAGTTATTATTTAAAAACAGGGTACATACTCTAAATAGTTCGAAGTGTAGCTAGGCGACAAGTAAATGAGTCACTAGAAGCATACAATAGTATGAGGCTAGTGCGAGTCAATGCAGTCAACAACGCTACAACTTGAAATATGACGAATATAACCCCTCTAAACTCTTTCAATTTACAGGAGTACATTATGGTTCTGGTTACTCGCAAAGCCCCTGATTTCACAGCTGCTGCCGTTTTAGGTAATGGTGAGATTGTTAATGATTTCAACCTGCATTCATTTATCAAAGGCAAACCTGCCGTTATTTTCTTCTGGCCAATGGATTTTACTTTTGTTTGCCCTTCAGAGCTGATTGCATTTGATCACCGTTTTGAAGAGTTCAAAAAACGTGGTGTTGAAATCATCGGTGTTTCTATGGACTCAGAATTTGTTCATAACGCATGGCGTAAAACCCCAATTGATGATGGTGGTATTGGTGAAGTTAGATACCCAATGGTTGCTGATATCAAACATGACATCATCAAAGCTTACGGCATCGAACACCCAGAAGCGGGCGTTGCACTACGTGGTTCATTCTTAATTGACAAAGAAGGTGTTGTTCGTCACCAAGTCGTTAACGATCTGCCATTAGGTCGTAACATTGATGAAATGATCCGTATGGTTGACGCACTGCAATTCCACGAAGAGCACGGCGATGTTTGCCCAGCACAGTGGGAAAAAGGTCAAGAAGGTATGGGCGCATCTCCAGACGGCGTTGCTAAATACCTGAAAGCAAACTCTGGCAAACTGTAATTTAACAGTAAGCTAAAGTATTTCTAAAAGCCTGTGAAAACAGGCTTTTTTATTGTTTATCGCCTCACTTATCTATTCTTAAATCATCCCCTTATTACCATTATTAATTATCCATAATCTTATTATTTGCCAGCTTAAAGAGAATTTTGTGATCATCACATCAAAAAAAATTCACCTCAACAATAACCTCTCTCTATACTTATTGTTACGCAATTGTTAATTAATATTAATAACAGCGTATACCACTCCTATTTTGCTTGTCTTTATTTAAGATAACTCACTGTTATTAATGGAGATAATAATGATTATTATAAAAAGAACTCACCTGCTGTTACTCACTGCCCTTTTTTCACATTCACTTTATGCAGCCTATGAGCCTGCTGTTGAAGCACAACATGGTATGGTTGTCTCTTCTCAACATTTAGCATCCCAAGTAGGGAATGATATTTTACAAAAAGGAGGGAATGCCATTGATGCAGCCGTTGCTGTTGGTTATGCGCAAGCTGTCGTAAATGCTTGCTGTGGTAATATTGGTGGTGGTGGTTTTATGACCATACACCTTGCTGATGGCACAAATACCTTTATTAATTTTAGGGAAACAGCACCCACAGCGGCTTCTAAAAATATGTATTTAGATAAAGAAGGTAATTTAATTAAAGATGCCAGTTTATACGGTTATCTTGCGTCAGGCGTCCCCGGTACAGTCAAAGGTCTTGATTCTGCGTTAGAAAAATACGGTACACTTTCACGTAAAGATGTCATGGCACCTGCTATTAAGCTTGCAAGAGAAGGCTATATTTTAACGCGTGCTGATACGGATGTATTAGAAACAACAACAGAGCGCTTTAAACAAGATCCTGAATCGGCAAAAATTTTCTTAAAGCCAGATGGAACTCCATGGCAACCGGGTGATCGTCTAATTCAAACTGACTTAGCCAATACACTTGAACTGATTGCAAACCAAGGTGCTGATGCATTTTATCAAGGTGAAATCCCTAAAAAAGTTGAAGAGGCGTCGAAACAACATAATGGTCTGTTAACCCAAGAAGATTTTGCTAACTTCACGATTACAGAAACCAAACCTATCACCTGTACTTATCGAGGTTATGAGTTTATTTCTGCACCACCGCCAAGTTCGGGTGGCATCACTATCTGTCAAACGTTGAATATTTTAGAAGGTTACGATCTTAAATCGATGGGCTTTAACTCTGCTGAATATGTTCATACTCTGACAGAAGCAATGCGCCATGCTTATATGGACAGAAACACGTTCCTTGGTGATCCTCAATTTATTAAAAATCCAACAGAAAAGTTATTAAGTAAAACTTATGCCACCGAACTCCGCCAACAAATTAAACCGAATAAAGCAACGCCATCAGAAAATGTACAACCTGGCATAGCGCCTCATGAAAGTCCTGAAACAACACACTATTCTGTAATGGATAAAGACGGCAATGCAGTTTCGACCACTTACACCATTAATGGTCGTTTTGGTGCTGTTGTTATTGCCCCAGGCACAGGCTTTTTCCTTAATAATGAGATGGATGATTTTACAACCAAAGTCGGTGAAAAAAACCTCTATGGTTTAGTGCAAGGTGAACGTAATAGCATTGCACCATTAAAACGCCCACTATCGTCAATGAGCCCAACTATTGTCACTAAAGAAGGCAAACCTTTCCTGATTTTAGGATCACCAGGAGGCTCTCGTATTATCTCAATCACCTTACAAACTGCACTTAATATCATTGAGTTTGGTATGCCACCACAAGAAGCGGTTAATAGCCCTCGTATTCATCATCAATGGTTACCTGATGAGGTTTATTATGAACAACGCGGGCTATCAAAAGATACGTTAGAAAAACTCACGGCTATGGGATATAAAATGGTAGAGCAAACGCCATGGGGAGCAGCTGAACTCATTATGGTCGGACTCCCTGGAGAGGAAGGTGTGATCCCTGCATCATCAGGTAATGATTCTGCTGTTTCTGGCGCAGTACGTGAAGGTTATCTTTATGGCTCAAATGATGTTCGTCGCCCTGCAGGTAAGGCTGTGGGTTACTGATCACTAAACCACAGAATAATAGTAATATAAGAAACCTTCTCTTGATTAGAAAAGGTTTCTTTTTTTATAAAAATGATCTAGTCATGGTTTTACAATTCATTCATATTTTATTCTATTAATAATAATCAATACCCGTTTTTGATTAAATAATTAATTAACATCAAATATCAATTTATTATTAAAATAATAATATTAGAAATAATATAAGAGCAAATCACCTTTAATTTAACTTCAATAATAGAATATATATAAATGGTATTTATTCTCTTTCGTAACTACAGATAAAAACAATAATCATTTAATTAAAAAAATTAAATATCACGAATTATTTTTATTTCTATGATAGTAATCACAGAATAAATTTTTTAATAACCACACTATCAGAAAGGATAATAAAAATACGTGAAAAAATGGAGATAACACATTGTAAATACAAATATTTAACATTTTACTACAACGTGTTTTTTAATCATAAAAAAGTTTAAATTTATAATATATCTTCTAACGATATCGTTATTATATTTTTTATATAGCGGTAAAGCAAGCGGATAAATAAAGAATTTATCATCACAACTTATTTCTTATTAAATTAGTTAAGCGGAGATAAATATTAATGTCTGATACACATCATCGTCCAATATTAGATATTGGGCTATCAAGACTAGAGTTTCTGCGAATATCCGGTAAAGGGCTTGCAGGGATCACTATAGCACCCGCATTGCTTTCTCTTTTAGGTTGTAAGCAAGAAGAAATAGACAGCGGCATCATTCAATTAACCACGACACCTAAAGGTGTTTTAGTCACTAATCGAGCACGTTGTACTGGCTGTCACCGTTGTGAAACAGCATGTACAACCTGGAACGATGGAAGTGTTGGTTCTTTCTTCTCTCGAACTAAAATTCATCGTCATTTCTATTTTGGTGATAAAGGCATTGGCTCCGGTGGTGGGCTTTATGGTGATTTAAACTTTACAACGGATACTTGTCGTCAATGTAAAGATCCAGAATGTATGAAAGTTTGTCCTGTAAAAGCGATCCGCTATCAAGAAGAATTCGGCTGTATTGTCGTTGATACGCGTCGTTGTATCGGTTGTGCGGCCTGTACAACGGCTTGCCCGTGGATGATGGCGACGGTCAATCCACAAACTAAAAAATCCGGCAAATGTAATTTATGTGGCGAGTGTGCATCAGCGTGCCCAACAGGTGCGTTGCAAATCATTGAATGGAAAGAAATTACTGTTTAATAAAATCCATACAATCACATCACTGAACCACATTTAGATTAGGAAGCAATATTATGATTAACGGCTGGACTGGAAATATTCTAAGAATTAATTTAACTACCGGTGCCATCACTCGCGAAAGCTCAAGCAAATTTAAATCCTTAATTGGTGGTATGGGCTTTGGTTATAAAATAATGTATGACGAAGTTGGTCCTGGTGTTAAACCCTTTGATGAAGAAAACAAAGTTGTCTTCGCGGTAGGACCTTTAACTGGATCAGGTGCACCTTGTAGCTCTCGCGTTAATATCACTTCTCTTTCCACATTTACACGTGGCAATCTCGTTGTTGATGCCCATATGGGGGGTTTTTTTGCCGCATGGATGAAATTTGCTGGCTATGACTCACTGATTATTGAAGGTAAATCAGATAAGCCTGTTTGGATCCATATTGATGATGACCAAGTTTCAATTGAAGATGCCTCTTTCTTATGGGGAAAAGGTGTTCGTCAAACCACAGAAGAATTGTGTGCGCAAACAAGCCCTGAGGCTTGTGTCGCAACCATTGGCCCGGCAGGTGAGAATCTCGTACCTTTATCTGGCATCATTAATAGCCGTAACCACAGTGGCGGTGCGGGTGTAGGTGCCATATTAGGTTCTAAAAAATTAAAAGCCATTGTGGTAGAAGGCAGTCGTGGCGTTAACGTTGCTGATCGTAAAGCATTAAAAGAGCTTAACGACTACATGATGACACAACTGATTGGCTCTAATAACAATCACGTTGTACCAAGCACACCACAATCTTGGGCTGAATATTCTCACCCAGGCTCTCGTTGGACTGCACGTAAAGGGCTTTATTGGGGAGCAGCAGAAGGTGGCCCTATTGAGACTGGTGAAATCCCTCCAGGTGATATCAATACTGTTGGTTTCAGAACGATGAAATCAACCTTTGACTTAGGTCCTGAAGCTGAAGAATACACCGTAAAAATGGGAGGTTGCCACTCTTGCCCTATCCGTTGTATGGCTCAACTCAATGTTCCACAAGCGAAAAAGTTCGGTGTACCACAAACAGGTGGTAATACTTGTGTTGCAAACTTCGTTCACACAACCATTTTCCCTAATGGCCCTAAAGATATAGAGAAAAAAGGAGATGGTAACGTTGTAGGTAACTTAGTCGGTCTGAATATTTTTGATGATATGGGACTTTGGTGTAACTACGGCCAACTTCATCGTGACTTTACCTATTGTTATACCCACGGCGTATTTAAGCGTGTGCTTTCTGAAGAAGAATATAATGATATCCCTTGGGATAAGCTTGAAGAAGGTGATCCTGAATTTATCAAAGATTTCTATTATCGCTTAGCGCACCGTAAAGGTGAATTTAGTCACCTTGCTGATGGCTCTTACCTAATAGCACAACGCTGGAATTTAGGTGAAGAGTATTGGGCGAACAAGAAAAATAAGCTCTGGTCACCAATGGGCTTCCCTATTCACCACGCCAATGAAGCCTCTGCCCAAGTCGGTTCTATCGTTAACTGTATGTTTAACCGCGATGCGATGACACATACTCATATTAACTATATTGGCAGTGGTTTGCCTCTGAAACTACAAAAAGAGATTGCGGGTGAGCTATTTGGTTCTGGTGATGCCTTTGATGAAACCAAAAACTACACACCAATCAATAAAGCCAAAATTGCTTACACCAAATGGACAATTTTACGTAGTTGCTTACACGATGCTGTCACTTTATGTAACTGGGTTTGGCCAATGACAGTTTCACCTCATAAGAGCCGTAATTATCGTGGCGACTTAGAAATGGAAGCCAAATTCTTTACCGCTATCACGGGTGAACCGACAACCTCTAAAGATCTGGATTTAGCTTCAGAGCGTATCTTTACTTTACACCGTGCTTATACCGTTAAATTAATGAATACCATGGATATGCGTAATGAGCATGACCAAATTTGCTCATGGGTATTCGATAAAGATCCTGATATTCCTGTCTTTACTGAAGGTACAGACAAAATGGACAGAGATGATATGCAACTTTCTCTCACCATGTTCTATGAAGAAATGGGTTGGGATCCGCAATTAGGTTGCCCAACAAAAGAAACGTTGGTTCGCCTTGGATTGCAAGATATTGCTGACGATTTAGCATCTCGTGGTTTATTACCAAGTTAATCGGTAAAAGAAGGAGATCATGATGATAGAACAAAATGCATCAGCTTCTATACCACCGGATATTGCTGATGATGCAGATATTGCGTTAGAGCAACCTGATATTTCTCGTCGCCGTTGGCTACTACCATTATCAGAAACAGGTGTTGGACGCAGTGCTAACACCACAATGGGACTTGAAGAAGAACAGGTTGAAGAAATCGCAGAATTATCTGCTGAACAACATCTCGCGAATGCAATACGTCAATGTTCAAAAGAAGGTGAACTACTAGCTATTTCAACGCTGTATGATGCGCCTTATTCTTTGACTCAAGAGGATATTGTGCAGTTAGAAACCGCGTTAAAAAGTGACGAGTTTATTGATATCGCCCATTTAAGTCTCAATGGTGAGGATTATTTTTACTCTGATGAATTTATGTCAGATAACTTCGCACAATTGCAATTATTAAACCACCATGCGGATATTTGTACCGCAATTGCGGGAGTGGTTCGATTTGAGTGCGAAACCTATCCTCGCCCATTGAAACAAAGCATGTTGATGTCTGACCCCTTTCATTACACGGCTTCAGAGATTGAAGATGCACTGACCCTGATGAAAGACCACCCTGACTTTCAAGATATTCAGCAAATTTTAGCGTCTAACGATGCCCCTTATCTCTTTAGCAATACGTTAATGAGTTATGGCAAAGCACGCGGCTTAACTGAATGGATAGAGGTAGAACAACATGAAAATCCTTAACGTTCTATCTTATCCACGAAATGTCATATGGGTATTACAACATCATCAGACTGAGGAGCAAAAATAATGCGTGTTTCTCGCCGTAAATTTGTAGCAGGCATGGGATCGGTCATTTTTTTCAGTGCGCCATTAGGAAATGCGCTTGCGGCAACCGCTGAAAAGAAACCAATCCGTTATGCCATGATCCATGATGAGACACTTTGTAATGGCTGTAATATTTGTGCCACTGCATGCCGTCGATTAAATAAAGTTCCAACTGGAATGGCAAGAATGGATATTGCTCATATTCCATTGAGCCTAAAAGAAGATAACGACAAGTACCATTTCTTTAGACACTCTTGCCAGCAATGTGAGGATGCACCTTGTATTCCTGTATGCCCTACAGGTGCCTCTTGGCGTGATGAAACTAATGGCATTGTACGTGTAAATAAAGAGAAATGTATCGGCTGTAGCTACTGTATATCAGCATGTCCATATCAAGTACGTTATCTTAACCCTGTGACACATGTTGCTGATAAATGTGATTTTTGTCTTGAGTCTCGATTACAAAAAGGCTTCCCACCAATTTGTGTGAGTGCTTGTCCACAAAATGCCTTGTTATTTGGTAGAGAGGACAGCCCTCAAATTCGAGAATGGCTTAAAACACACGAGTATTATATTTATCAACTTGATGGTGTAGGAAAACCCCATCTTTATCGCCGTGTAGGGCCTCATGCTCAAGAGGAGGGTAAAGTATGAGTATCGTCAATACTATGCCAGACAGTGCGCAGTTCCAAGCCACACTAAAAGAGTATGTCTTAATTTATACACCAGACTATTTACCACTTTGGTTAATTATTGCAGGTGTATTGTTTGTTGGCATGCTACTCGTGCTCGCACTTCATGGTTTTTTACGTTATCGCTTTGCCACACCACATGGTCAATCACACCAAGAAGAGAAACTCTATCTTTACTCTAAAGCTGTACGTTTATGGCATTGGAGTAACGCCTCTTTATTTATTTTATTGCTCGTTAGTGGTGGCATTAACCATTTCGCTCTCCTTTCTACTCACGATACGGCGTTATTGGTCAGTGTGCATGAGATCTGTGGTTATCTACTCTTAGTATGCTGGTTATCCTTTGTATTTATTAATCTTGTCGGCGGTAATGGTAAGTTTTACCGCATTGATAGTAAAAACTGGTTTCAACGTGCCTTTATGCAAACTCGTTTTTATCTTTATGGGATTATTAAAGGAGAAGATCACCCCTTCCCTGCAACCCCTAATGTGAAGTTTAATCCACTGCAACAAATGGCCTATTTAGGTGTGATGTATGCATTAGTTCCACTGCTTTTGATAACAGGTGTTTTACTTCAAAACCCAACGTTTATTCCTGCTGATGCAGTAATGTTTAAAGCATGGTTATTAATCGCACACCAGATATTAGCAGTATGTAGTGTCTTTTTTATCATTGGCCACCTTTATCTGTGTACAACAGGAAGAACACCGTTTCAAACATTTCGCAGTATGGTTGATGGCTATCACAGACACTAATAAAGAGATTTATTAAGGAGCTTATATGTCAGTCCCTTCAAAGGAAAATATCACATTAACAAAAGAAGACTTACGACAACTGCATGTTTCCACTTCGCTTTATCGTTGGTTTTTACGTTATTTTCCGGATGGAGGCACTTACAGAGCTATCCATAGTGAGTTAATAAAACAGCGCCGTACACAATGGATAGAAAGCTTGATTCAATATATTTATTTGCGTCATTTTAGCGAAGCCTCCTTTGCCAAACAGGAACAAGAAGTCATGGAAAACATCTTGTTCCTGCTCGGTAATAAACAACCGCAAGGCATCACATTACAACGTCTGCCCTATCACAATACTTTACCTACCTCTGAAAATATTCAATTTTCTACCGAATGGCATCAGCTAATTTTACAAAGTCAGCAACTCAGCACTGATCTTGCTTTATGTGGTAGTAATAACATTGTGGCTTTTTCTGGTGATGAAAATAGCATTGCCAATACAGGCTATAGTAATCAACTCATGAATTCCGGTTTTGCAGGAAAAATGTGTAATACAGGAAATCAGTGCCGTATTGGTAGTTTAGGTGGCCGTTCTCGCATTTGTAATAGTGGTAATGATGTCAAAATTTATGCCTCAGGCAATGGTGTTCATATTGCAAACAGTGGTATGCGTAATTTTATTACGGCCTCTCAACCTCGCGCTAAAATTGCGAATACGGGTGATTTAGCGCAAATCAATGTCACAGGACACAACGCCGTTGCGATTAATACTGGAGATAACTGTAAAGTCACAGTATCTGGTGACGACAGTATTTGTATCTCAACAGGTAATCTTCATCAGTTCTGCTTAGGAAAAGGCGGTAGTGCCGTAATTGCATATCACGACGGCAATCGTACTCGCTTTAAGATCTTCTATGAAGGTGAAGAGGGTATCGTCGCCGGAGTTCATTACTATTTAGATGAAGATCAGCATCCTATTGCGGATATAAAACAGGGCTCTACTTTTATTAATTAATACCTCAAACATATACCATTAAAAAAGGGAAACTTTCGTTTCCCTTTTTACTTTTCAAATCAATGTACTTTATTGCTTATTAAGCATTTCAGTATGGATCACTTTTTTACTCTGTGAGCCTGCAATTTTATCGTAAATACCACATACAACAATCGTCACTAATACTGGGATCAACCACGCTAAACCTTGCTCACTTAATGGTAATTTTGTCGCCCACTCTGGTAATAAATGTTTCAGATAATCAGACGCTTTTATGGCATCAAAAATACCGAAAAATAAGCTAATCGCCATTGCAGGGGCAATAATACGGCTTGGATTATTCCACAATCGTAATGTGAAACTCATTAAAATAATCACAATACAAGGTGGATAAATCATGATCAGCACAGGAATAGAAAACGCGATCAGTTTACTTAACCCTAAGTTTGAAACAACAGCAGAGAATATCGCTAAGATCAATACCAATGTACGATAAGAGATAGGTAAATAGCGACTAAAGAACTCAGCACATGCACACGTTAAACCAACAGCTGTCACCATACAGGCTAAGAAAATCAGCACCGCTAAGAAAAAGCTGCCAAAATTACCGAAAGTATACTGAACATAGGCATGTAAAATATCTGCACCATCTTGTGCACCCGGAATAATGCTGCCACTGCTAGAACCTAATTTAAATAAACTTAAATAAATCGCAGTTAACAATATCCCCGCAATAATACCAGCCCACATGGTATAACGTGTTAACAGTGAGGAATTATCAATGCCCCGAGAACGTGCCGCATTAACAATCACGATACCAAAAACCATTGCGCCTAAGGTATCCATAGTGAGGTAACCGTTAATAAAGCCTTGAGTCAATGCCATATCACGATAAGCATCAGTGGCCGGAATAGCGCCTCCCGCAGGCCAAAATACTGCTGCAACACCTAATACCCCCAATGCCAAAATTTTAATTGGTGCCAAAATATGACCAACACTATCTAACAATTTTCCAGGATAAAGCGAAATCCCAATAACAATTAAAAAATAGACAATGCTGTAAATCAGCAATGATAATTCAGTATCACCCACTAAAGGAGCAATACCCACCTTAAAGGAGACGGTTGCAGTACGCGGTGTAGCGAAAAGAGGGCCAACAGCAAGATAAGCAACAATGGCTAATAATAGCCCCATTGATTTACCAATAGGTGTACTTAATGCCTCAATTCCTCCACCTACTTTTGCTAATGCAACAATGGTTAATACCGGTAAACCGACGCCTGTAACAAGAAATCCTATTGCTGCTGTCCAGACAAATTCACCGGATTGTAAACCCACCATTGGAGGAAAAATAATATTGCCAGCGCCAACAAATAGGGCGAATGTCATAAACCCTAATGCCAGAATATCTCTAGAAGTTAATCTATGTGCCATAAGTTTTGTTAATATGTAGTTACGATAACGGTTAATTACATCAAAATGACGTAACATAAAATCAACAATATCTATTCAAGCTCATATCATCATTATTCAGGATAATATCCATATATAATCATTTAATGCAGAGCAATTAGGTATCAAATAGAAAAAATTGCCGATAACTGGTCACAAGTAAAACTTTTATAATGGAAAAAGGCAATAGCCAATCTAAAAACCAGAATAATCATCTAAACTATTTTTAAGCACTAGTTATAACTATCATATATCATCGAATATACACGATATGATTTGTGCATTTTATCACCAATAAAATGGGGCATTAACAACATTTAAAGTTATTATTAATTAATAATATTAAAATTTAACACTACGATATTAATTTTTTTTGATATCAATAAAATAAAAAAGTGACAAAAAGCCTTTATCATTGATTAAAAAATAAGTGATAAAGGCTTTAAGAAAAGAAGTGTTATTAGTGTGCTTTTTTAGTGGATAACAATGTTTGAGGCAAGATAAATGAGAAAGTACTTCCACTTCCTACTTTACTTTCAATATTCAATTGAGAGTGGTGATGAATAAGCGATTTTTTCACAATCGCCAAACCTAACCCTGTGCCCCCTGCATGGCGGGAACGGGCTTTATCAACACGATAGAAACGTTCGGTTAAACGCGTTAAGTGCTCAGCACTGATCCCCGCACCATTATCAGACACACTAAATAACATACCTTGTGGAATTTTCTTCCAACAGACTTTAATTGTCGTACCTTTCTCAGTGTGATTAATGGCGTTATAGACTAAATTAGAAACCGCACTACGTAGTTGCTCTTCATTACCACGAACAGCCCAATTCCCATCAATATCAAAAATAATGTGATGCTGACCTTGGCTCAATGCGTTCGCTTCTTGTTCTAATAAAACCAAAATAGCAGGAATATCAACAATCTTGTTTAAATCAATATGAGGAGCAGATTCAATACGTGAAAGTTGTAAGAGTTGCTGAACAAGTGTATCCATACGTTTAGCTTGCTCTTGCATTGTGACTATTGCCTTATGCTCTGCAGGTTTCGCGACACAAGTTTCTTCCATCATTTCAAGATAGCCTTGAATAACGGTTAATGGTGTTCTTAGCTCATGACTGACATTAGCAAAAAAATCTCGTCGCGAATTTTCCAATTTATTTTTTTCTGTTACATCGCGAGCTACCATCAAGCGCTGATCTTCGCTATACGGCATCACACGAAACTCCACAATAGAACCATTGTTGAGCGAAATGGTTAAAGGTCGGCTAAAATCATTCGCAGTAAAATAGTGCAAAAAATCCGGGTAACGTAATAAGTTAAAAATAGTTTGCCCATTGTCTTCCGGCCACCGAAAACCTAACAAGTGTTGAGCAAGGCTGTTACACCAAAAAATGTTACCTTCATTTGTCATCATCACAACCGCATCAGGTAAACTTTCAGCGCCACTTCTAAAGCGTTTTATTAAGTCTCCTAATTCTCGACGCCGTTTACGATTGCGTTGTTGTGTTTGTCGAATGCCATAAAAAATAGGTTCCCATCCTCCTCTGCCTTCTGGTGGTAAGACAGAGCGATCTAGCCATAACCATTTAGACAATTTCATCAAATTATAAGCATGCCAGACCAAAGCACTGAGGAGTGATACCACCAGCAACCAAGGAAGATGACCAATAAAAAGCGATAATACAAAAGCAGGTAAGCAAAATAGACATAGCCCCCAAACGAGGGCTTTCCACGATAGTCGTTCTAACACCTGACGATTACTCCCATATTGACTTAGAAACGGGCAGAGAAACGATATCCCGTTCCACGTACTGTCTGTATCATTCGGTCATGACCATCTTCTTCAATGGCTTTACGTAAACGACGAATATGCACATCCACGGTACGGTCTTCGACATAAACATTCGTTCCCCAAACATAGTTTAGCAGTTGTTCTCTACTATACACACGTTCAGGATGTGTCATAAAAAAGTGCAGGAGTTTAAATTCAGTAGGCCCCATATCAATAGGTTTATCTTGACTGGTGACGCGATGAGAAACAGGATCAAGTGCTAACCCATTGAACTCGATAATATCTTCCGCTGACATTGGTGACAAACGCCGTAAAATCGCCTTCACACGGGCAACAAGCTCTTTAGGTGAAAAAGGTTTAATAACATAATCATCTGCACCTGTTTCTAAGCCTTGGACTTTATCTTCTTCTTCCCCTTTTGCTGTTAACATAATAATAGGAATGTCACGAGTATTACTTTCTCGCTTCATCTGTTTTATTACCTGTAAACCTGAGCCACCGGGGATCATCCAATCTAATAAAACCAGATCAGGGTAAGGATCAATAAGAAAACTCAATGCAGAATCATAATCCTCTGCTTCAATTGGTTGAAAACCATTTTGTTCTAAAACAAAACAGATCATTTCTCGAATTGCGGTTTCATCTTCAACAACAAGAATACGCCTTGCCATACTCTATCCTGTGTAATGTATATAGAGGGTCAAAATGATTATGATGCAGTTTTATGACAGATTTATGACTAACCTTAACATTACTGAAATAGATCCCTGTTGTTAAGGTCAATAAATCATTTTTTGGTGAAATATCACTCAAAAATGGGGTTTATTGTTGAGTTTTCACTAAAAAAGCAAGGTGCGCTATACTCTTCATCAAATAAAAAAGAGGGATAGCAATGCGGATTATTCACACATCAGACTGGCATTTAGGGCAATACTTTTTTACGAAAACCCGCGTACAAGAACATCAACAATTTCTTGATTGGTTATTAGTCCAAATTAAGGATAATCAAGTCGATGCCCTGATTGTTGCTGGCGATATATTTGATACAGGCTCTCCCCCAAGTTATGCCCGAGAACTTTATAACCGCTTTGTTGTTGCCATGAGAGAAACACAATGCCAATTGATTATTTTAGGTGGCAATCACGATTCTGTCGCAACACTCAATGAATCTAAATCACTATTGGCGTGTTTAAATACTACTGTTATTGCCAATGTGCATACTGAAGCACCACAAGTACCACTAATTCTTCGTCAAAAAGATAACACGCCAGGTGCGTTACTTTGTGCGATCCCTTATCTACGTCCTAGAGATATGATAACTAGTCGAAGTGGACAATCCGGTGCTGAGAAACAAAATGCCCTAAAAGAAGCGATTGCTGATTATTATCAAGCTCAATATCAAGCCGCTCTCGATTTGCGTAATCAATTAAATATAAACATCCCTATTATTGCGACAGGTCACCTAACAACGATTGGTGCAAGTATGACCGATTCTGTACGTGAAATATATATCGGTACTTTAGAAGCCTTCTCTGCGACCCTGTTTCCTGAATTTGATTATATTGCTCTTGGCCACATTCATCGCCCTCAAGTGGTGAATAAATCAGGACATATTCGTTATAGTGGTTCTCCAATTCCTTTAAGTTTTGATGAGAGTGGGCAACAAAAAAGCGTCTGTCTTATCGATTTTGAGCAAGATAAATTAACCGAGCTTACGCTACTCCCTATCCCCGAATTTCAGCTATTGCGCACAATTACTGGCTCCTTAAAAGAGATAGCCACACAGCTTGAAAATTTAAAGAAACAATATACTGAAACAGATACGACTATCTGGTTGGATATTGAAGTTTCTACACAAGATTATCTCAGTGATATACAAACTCGAATTCAAGAACTGACTAACGACCCACTTTTTGATGTGGTTTTATTAAGAAGAGCTAGAAAACAGCGCCAGGCACTCACCCAAAATGAGAAAGAAACACTGACAGAATTAACGGTTTATGATGTTTTTGAAAGACGCTTAGAACAACATCAGTTTGATTCAGAAGAGACTAAAACGCGATTAACCACATTATTTAAACAAGCAGTTGAAAAGGCAGAACAAGAGGATAACGAAACAAAATGAAAATCTTAAGTCTGCGATTTAAAAATATTAACTCCTTAAAAGGCGAATGGAAAATTAACTTCAACCAAGAACCTTTTATTAGCAACGGATTATTTGCGATAACAGGCCCTACCGGTGCGGGAAAAACAACCCTTTTAGATGCTATTAGTTTAGCGCTTTATCATAGAACCCCACGATTAGATAAAGTCACACAATCTCAAAATGAATTAATGACTCGTCATACTGCAGAGTGTTTGGCGGAAGTTGAATTTGAAGTTAAAGGTATTGCTTATCGTGCTTTTTGGGAACAACGCCGAGCCAATTATAAAGAAGATGGTAATCTTCAAGCACCACAGGCTGAACTCGTCAAAATAAATATCACAGGAGGTGAAGACAAAATATTAGCGAGCAAAATAAGCCAAGTAAAAGAGATGATCATTAATATTACGGGGCTAGATTTTGACCGATTTACTAAGTCTATGTTGCTTTCACAAGGACAATTTGCAGCATTTCTTAATGCTGATGACAAATCTCGTGCAGAGTTACTCGAAGAACTCACTGGTACAGATATTTATCGTCATATTTCCCAATCTATCTTTAAACATTGGCGAGAAGAAGAACAAACCTTAAAAACGCTAAAACAGCAAGCTGAAATGATGGCGTTATTAGATGAACATGATCGCCAAGCTTTATTAACAGAACAAACCACCCTTTTTGCAAAAGAGAGCCTATTACAAAAGGAACAACAAGAATATCAAGCAGCAAAGCAGTGGCAAGAAAAAGAAATCGAGCTCAATAAAAACAAAATATTAGCACAAACCGCGGTTAACTTAGCACAAGAGGCATTAGTTGCTGCAACCCCCGATATTCAACGTCTTGAAAAGAGCGAACCCGCGGAAAAAATTCGCCCTATTTATGATGAAAAAAATCGCCTATTAAAAGAACAAGCCTATATTGAGTCACAACGCTCAACATTAAAAACAGAAAAACAGCTTATTGAACAACAAAGCCAGCCTATTAATCAGCATTTAGTCAAAGCTCGTGACACACTTAAACAACACAATGAAAAAAAACAGCAAATATTACACCTTATTCGTGAGAAAGTAGCGCCATTAGATAGTCAATTAGTCTTACTACAACAAGACATTTCAGCAAAAACACAGCAAAAAAACACACTCGAAAAAACACAATCTGAATATCTGGAAAAAATTCAATCAACGGCACACCAGCTAACTACATCACAAAAACAAGCCAATGAATTAAATGATTATTTAACTTATCATACGGTTTATGCTCAACTTGCTGAAAATTTACCGTTATGGCAACGCTATTTTGAACAATATGATGAAGTCACAGAAAAATATCTTATTAGCCAAAAGAGTGAAAAAACAGCACAAGAAAAAGAAAAATCTCTCAAACATACGCTAGAAAAAGCGACTAAAGCACTAGAAGATCAGCAACACAACTTGAACTTACAGCAACAACAATTAAATAAATTACAGACACAGCTTGAGCAACAAAATAAAGCTAACGCTATTACAGATATCCCCCCTCGTTTACAGCAAATATCACAACAAAAGAATGCACTCGCTAAGCTGATGGGATTACAAGCTCAATTACAACGAGCGATAAAAACTGAACACCAACACAAAAAAATCCAGTCAGAAAATCAGCAAAAAATAGTCATGCTGACTGAAAGCATTCACAAAAATGACATTATTTTAAAAGAGAAAGAACAACATCTTAAAGATTTAAATGCCAATTATCTCTTAATACGAAAATTGGCAGAATATGAAGAAGAGAGACAACGTTTAGTTAAAGATAACCCCTGCCCTGTTTGTGGTTCAACTGAACATCCTTATGTTGAAAAATATAAAGAAATTAAACCAGATGAAACAAAAACACGATTAGATCTTTTAACACAACAAATTCATGCATTAACAATAGAGTTAGTGGAACAAAAAACACAATGCGCTAACTATCAAGCTCAAAACAAAAAACTCAATGAAGATAGTGAACAACTCACCCAAGATATCGCGACATTAAAACAACAATGGCAAATCTTAGCACAAACGCACACATTGCCTGATGCTGACTGTGAAGAAGAAGCTTTGACTAAATTAGATGCCGAGTTTGAAAAAGAAGCTAGTCTACTCACTCAAACGCAAATAAATTACCAAGCATTAGAAGCCCGAATTCAGCAAGAATACAAGCTGTTATCTGATAACAAAGAGCAGTTTAACCAACAACAGCAAGCTATTCTTTATCAACAAAGTGAATTGACTCAACAACAAAAAGAAGTCACCAATCAACAACAACAAACGGCTCAATATCTTCAACAGAAGACACAATTAGCGCAAGATATTCAATCTCGTGTTGAACAGCAAGGCTATCAGTTATGCCGATTTGAAGAAAAAACACAATGGCTTAATGCGCGTAAAAAAGAGAGTCAACAATATCAATCAACATTAAAAAAATATCAGGAATTACTGCAAACAATTCGTGAATTGTCATTAACACAAGAAGAAAGAAAACGTTATTTAGCGGAAACCCAAAAAGAACTTGATACAGGCTTAGCTCATTTACACCAATTACATCAACAACAAGAACAGTTAAAAGCACAACGTCAAGCTTTATTCGGGACACAATCCACCGAAGATGCACGGAATGAATTAGAACAAAAAAGTCAGTTATTACAAAAAGATATTGAGCAATATAGCGAAGACAAGAACCAACTTGAAATTCGTTTAAATCAGCTTATTGGCCAATATCAGGAAAATAAAAAATCACTACAACGACTTCAAATTCACTCACAGAACACTGTTGAACAATATCAAAATAAATTAAAAAACAGTCCTTTTGCTGATGAAAATGCATTTTTAGCCTCTTTGCTATCCGTCGAGGAAAGAAATCGCTTACAAGAACAGCAAAAACAGCGACTAGACAAGCTACTACAAGAAAAAACACGCTTAGATACACAAGAAAATGCCTATCAACAACATTTATCACAACAACCATTATTGGCAACCCAGCAAAATCTTGAACAAATCAACGCTCAATTATTGCTGTTAGAAACACAATTTACGCAATTACAAGAGACAAAATTTCGCATTCAAGAGCAACTGCGAACGGATGAAGAAAAGCGTAAAGAGCAACAAAACCTACTGACTCATATAGCTAATCAGCAGGCTCATTTTGATGATTGGAGTTATTTAAATGAATTAGTGGGATCTGCCTCAGGAGATAAATTCAGTCGTTTTGCTCAAGGATTAACGCTAGATCATTTGATTTATTTAGCCAATCGTCGTTTAGAAAAACTGCATGGGCGTTATTTCTTACAACGTAAAACACCTGCAAGCCTTGAACTACAAATTGCAGACACATGGCAAGCAGATGCACTGCGAGATACACGAACTCTCTCTGGTGGTGAAAGTTTTTTAGTCAGTTTATCACTCGCTCTCGCGCTTTCAGATTTAGTAAGTAATAAGACACAGATTGAATCGCTGTTTCTAGATGAGGGCTTTGGCACACTCGATCCTGATACGTTAGATATCGCACTTGATGCGCTCGATAGTCTAAATGCATCGGGCAAAATTATTGGTGTGATTAGTCACGTAGAAGCAATGAAAGAACGCATTCCAGTTCAGATTAAAGTGAAGAAAGCTGGGGGATTAGGGATAAGCCAACTGGCACCTGAATTTAGATATATAGATAAAAAAATTACAAATCAATCAGTTAAAAACTAGGTCGAATATTTTGACGTAACTGATTAAATTTTTTATATATCAATAAATCACTGCTAAGCCCTATAGTATGTTCATAGATTAGCTCAAGCTAAGACACGCTTTAAGCGCCTAAATTTATCAAGGAGACACCATGTCTAACGCATTTACTGATTTAATGAAAAAACGTAGAACAATTTATCATTTAGGTAATCAACTTCCAATTAGCGAAGACAGAGTCACTGCGATTATCAAAGAAGCGGTTAAAGAAAGCCCAACAGCATTTAACTCACAAACATCGCGTGTTGTTGTTCTGTTTGGTGAACAACATCAAAAACTGTGGGATATCGTTAAAAACACACTGAAAAAATTAGTTCCAGCAGAAGCATTTAGTGCTACTGAAGCAAAAATTAATAGCTTCGCTGCAGGTGCGGGTTCAATTCTGTATTTTGAAGACACCGATATCGTAAAAGGTCTTCAAGAGCAATTCCCACTGTATGCGGATAACTTCCCTGTATGGTCAGAACAAGCAAGTGGTATGGCACAACTTTCTGTTTGGACTGCATTAGCAGCAGAGAACGTAGGTGCTTCATTACAACACTACAACCCAATTATTGATGACGAAGTTCATGCAACTTGGGATCTGCCAAAAACATGGAAATTAAGAGCGCAAATGGTCTTTGGTTCAATCGAACAAGAGGCCGGCGAGAAGAATTATATTGAAGATGACGCTCGCTTTAAAATCTTCAAATAAGAGTTAGAACAGACATCTGACAAAAGACCCTAAATAATACCCTCTTTTTTTACTTTCATTCCTTGCCCACAGCCACTGTGGGCTTTTTTTTATTACATGCCCACAGAAAAAGAGAGGTGGTATTATGCCTTCACTATAAAAATCCTATAAAAAAGAGCAAAGTGCGCAATGAATACAAAGGTAGGGATGGACCCTTTGTGTTCAACACTTTGCTCTCTTTATTTATTTACGCACCCCTTACCGAAGTAAAAGGTGCGATTTTCACAAGGCGTATGAAAATACGTTATTTACGTGTGATGTTGTTTGCTTTTGGTTGAGCAATTGGAGACTGCTCAGCAAAGTATTTCACGACTGCATCAACATCTGGCACGCTGTAAACTGGATCTTTACCTTCTTTCAGTACAGAGAAATTACTACCACCTGTTGCTAAGTATTCGTTAGCCACAACACGGTAAGAGGCTTTCATATCCACTGGTTTGCCATCAATTTTCATGGATTCGACGATAACACGGTTACCATTAGAGGCTTTGCTATCCCATGTATATTGGAAGTTGCCTGAAACAGCTAACACTTGTGGACGTGAACGATCCCATTGTTGTTCTAATAGGCGTTTGATTTGTTCACCCGTTAACGTTTGAGTTAACAGTACGTTAGAGAATGGCTGTACAGTGTAGATTGCGTTATAAGAAACGTCACCACCAGTCATATCAGCACGAATACCACCGCTGTTCATAAATGCGATTTGTGCGCCACCCATATCTTTTGGTTTTGCAGTATATAAATGCGCATCCGCAATCACTTGACCCAGTGCAGATTCACCCGCGTCATTCGTTTGCTTGTTCAGGTTACCTTCTAACTTACCGATAATACGGTTAGCTAATGGGGTAGCAATTTTTTCGTAAGCTTCTAACAGTTTAGTCACTGCAGGATCTTTTTCATATTTACGGTTATCAACCCAAATGTTACGAGCTTCGATATCAACAACATCTTTCGTTGTTTTATCTAATTTCAAGTCGATACGCGTTAACATTGCACCATTAGACTGTGCCGATGTCACTGATTTACCGTTGATAGTACAGTTATAAGCTTGGTGAGTATGACCAGTAACAACGAAGTCGATAGCTGGATCTAATTGTTCAACAACACCCAGTACTTTACCTGTAATACCATTACATGCGTTGATATTAACTGGACCACCATCACGACGCTGTGCTGCACCTTCGTGGATCAGAACACCAATTGCTTGAACGCCTTTGGCTTTTAACTGAGGTACTAGTGCGTTAATTGTTTTTGCTTCATTGTGGAAGCTTAAGCCTTCGGTTCCTTTAGGGGTTACGATAGCTGCAGTACCTTCTAAAGTTAAACCGATGAAGGCAACAGGAATACCGTTGAATTCTTTAATAACGTATTCTGGGAATAATGTTTTGCCCGTTTCGTTAACAATAACGTTAGCCGCTAAGTATTGGAAATCTGCGCCTTTAAACTCAGTTGGGCCTTGGCAACCCGTTACTGGGTGACAACCACCGTTTTGTTTACGCAGTAACTCGCCCATGCCTTTATCAAATTCGTGGTTACCCACTGAAGTTGCTTCTAAGCCTGCTAATGATAATGCTTCGATTGAAGGCTCATCATGGAACATTGAAGATAACAGTGGGCTTGCACCAACCATATCACCAGCCGCAACAACGATGTTGTTCGGGTTATCTTTCTTCATTTCTTTAATTAACGTAGCCATGTGCTCAATGCCACCAGGTTTGTTTGGACCTGGCGCTTTTAGCGCACCATGGAAGTCGTTCATTGCGATAACACGCACATCAACAACATTAGCTTCGTCGTAGTTCTTTGCACAACCAGCTAATAAGACAGAGCTTACTGCAAGTGCAACGAGTTTATATTTATGCTTCATTTACAATTTATCCCTAAGATCAAAATTCACGTTTCGGACAATCAATGACTTCGAAATCTTTGCTATAACAGATATAGAATTCATCTCGATTAATTTGAATTTCTTTATCCTTCAGTGATGGATTGTTTTCTTTTAAGAACTTAATCAATGCACTATTTGAAGGACGGCCCTCTGGTAATACTAACGCTTCATACAACTCTTTTTGTTTACCAAAGAATGCATCTGGTGTATCAAACGCACAAACACCATGTTTTTCCCATTCACCTTGTAACAGATCGATACCCGGAGAATCGCACAGATAAGGTTTGATAGCAGAGTATTCTAAAGGTGGTAAATCGCCTTTACATAAACGAGGATGCTTGCGTATGTCTTTCCAATCACGGCAGTCTTCCCACGATTTACCATCACAGGTTTCAGCCCACAGCCCATGAACAATCCAACCAAATTTATTATCTGAGAAACATTGGATTTCAAATTTATCGTACTCACGTTTTGCACGATCTTTTTCATTGTCGTTATTTAAACGCTTAATATTATTACTTTTATAATCACAAAAAGCCGGTGAGTAGTTAATTGCTAACTTAAAGTAATCTGTTGATGCTGTGCTGTTTTGACCATAGCGATCATGAGAAGCAATGTAGTCGTAAGGTGCTGTTGGAGCATCAGGTAGAATACAAGATACGCCTTCAACTAATTTAGCTTGAGGTTTTAATGGTTCTGTAATTTCAGGTGCTTGCGTTGCACATCCTGCTAATACTAAAGCAAAAGCAGCAGGTAATAGCTTCATAAAGCGCATAAAATCCCCTTAAAGAGCAATAAATTTTACTCTCTTGGTTCAAAAAGGTAAGAAAAGCCTGCCCAGAATGGGCAGGTTTAATTGCTTATTTCTTCTCAGTTAAATCAATTTTGTAAATAGCAAAACCGATGTCATCATTTCCCACAAAGGTCATTGGATACTGAGCAAAATCTTTAATAAAGTTAGCCGCTTTTTCACTAGGTGACGTTTCAAAGCGAACATCTAATTGTTTATCTGTCTTAATCGGTAAGAAAGACCAATTATTAGCGGCTTTTGTTGCCACTTCGCCATTCTCTTTTGTTTGCTTAGCAATATAAGACGCTAAGATTGCACGGTTTTCATCTGGGGATGCAAACGCAATATTCGCTTCACCGGTACCCGCAAATTTACCACCGTATCCACGGTAGTTATTTGTTGCGATCAGGAATGTTGCTTTAGGATCGATTGGTTTGCCTTCGTAAGTCACTTCTTTAATACGATTCGCATCTTTATTAACAACTTGACAATCAACGTCATATTTCGCCGGTTGAGTTAAGTCAACTTTATAGTTCACACCGCTGATAGTGTCGAAGTTATAAGTACGGAAACCATCCCAGTTGATTAAATATTGTGGTTTAGTTGAATTAGGATCAACTTGATTCCACATACCCGCTGAACATTCTAACCACTCAACAACATCCGCACCGGTCGCTTTAACAACCACTAATGTGTTTGGATACAGATATAAATCTGCAGCGTTACGGAATGTTAAATCACCTTTTTCAACTTCTACGAAGTCTGCTGGTGCATTTTTACGACCACCCGCTTTAAACGGCGCGGCTGCACCTAATACAGGTAAACCGTCTAAGTTCGGATCACCTTGAATAAAGTGTTTGGTGTAATCAACTTGTGCATCATTAACGATTTGTACCGTTGGATCGCTTTGTACTAATGCTAAGAAGCTGTACATATTGGCAGAAGCTTTACCAATGTGTTTACCCACGAAATCACGGGTACCTTGGTGTGCTTTTTCGATGATTTGCGCTAATTCAGCATCACGTTCAACTAAGGCTTTTTTATTTGCTTTATCAAAGATAGGACGTGCTTCACCTGTTGCTTGTGTCATCACCCACTTACCGCTGTCGTTGTTGATAACCATATCAACGACACCTAAGTGATCACCCCATTGGCCTGGCATAACCGCAGGAACGCCGTTTACAGTGCCTTTAGCAACATCAACACCTTTAATGCCTTCAAATTCTTTGCTTGGAAATACGCCATGAGCGTGACCAAACATGATTGCATTAATGCCTTCAACTTCACTTAAATAATAAACTGAGTTCTCAGCCATTGCTTTGTACGGCTCTGACGCGAAACCAGAGTGAGGAATAGCCACAATCAGGTCAGCACCCTCTTTTTTCATTTGAGGGACGAATTTTTTCGCTGTTTCTGTAATATCATTTACAACGACCTTACCATCCAGATTGGCTTTATCCCAGATTAAGATCTGTGGTGGTACGAAGCCGATATAACCAATCTTGATAGTGTGTTCTTTACCATCACGATCTTTTACTGGTGTATCAACAATGATATAAGGTGTGAAATAGTTTTTGCCTGTTTTCGCATCCATCACGTTGGCGTTGATGTAAGGGAATTTAGCACCCGCAATGGCTTTTTTCAGGTAATCTAAACCATAGTTAAATTCATGGTTACCAAAGTTACCTACGGTGTAGCCCATGGTGTTCATCAGCTGATGGGCTGGATGAGATTCGCCTTTTTCTAAACCTTTAGCTGCTTGGTAGTCAGCCAGCGGGCTACCTTGGATCAAGTCGCCGTTATCAACTAAAATCGCATTGGTTGCTTCAGCTTTTGCTGCTTTAATTAAATTAGCTGTACGGACATAACCAAACTGTTCTGTTGGTTTGTCTTTGAAGTAATCAAAGTCGATTAAGTTACTGTGAACATCAGACGTCTCCATAATACGAAGATCGACTGTCGCAGCATTCACGTTGAATGCAACAAACATTGCTAATGTTGAAATTTTCAACACATTCTTAACCATTACACACCCCTTATATATTGGTTAACAGGAGAGCAAAATGGCTCTCCTTTCGTTACTTCTGTCAAACAGCCTCGTTGAAAAGACTAGAAATACAGACGCATACCCGTTTCGAAGATATATTGTTTAGTGTCTTTATATGCTTCATTGTCACTGCGTGCATCATCATATGCCATTTCAGCGAATAAACGTAAGTTGTTGTATTTAGATACCGCAAAACGTTTATCTACACCCACAGTATAGGTTTCTTTTTTGTAGTTGAACGTGTTAGCATCACCATCACGCAAATAGTAACCCGCATACATACCACTTTCGATACGATCCCAGTGCCATTTCACACCAACACCGTACAAATCAGCTTTCCAATCGCCTTTAACAGAGTTCCATTTATAATCTTTTGAAGTTGCATTACTTGCTAAAGTTAAACCTGAATTTTTACCACGAGATTGACCATAGTCTAAACCAATAGAGAACTCACGGCCTGGGAAGAAGTATTCAGCGCCAAATGCTAATATACTGTTTTCAGGTGTTTTTCCTTGAACTGTGCTCTTACTGCTATGAGTCGCTTCACCTTTAGCCGCAGAGTAACCCGCATCAAATTCTAAACCGAAGGTTGATTTATAGAAACCAACTAATGAGTAAGCACGAGTGATATCACCAGTAGTACGAGTATTATCATCACCCGTTTTACCTGTAACGGTACCCGCTAATTTGAAACCTTCGTAACGGTTAGTTTCAATAAAGATAGTTTGTGGTAAACGGGTCATAAAGTTGTTTTTACCAACACCTTTACCATCAGCATAACCATTGCTATAACCTACAGCACGACCTAATACATCACTAAAATAGAACACACCTGTGTTACCATAGCCGTAGCTTGATTTTTTCACCCAATCGATCGGAATATATGTACGACCAAATTGGATTTGTCCATAATCACGGTGAGAGAAACCCACATAACCTACACGGTTGTACATTTCAAAGTTTGATTTAGGGTTGTCACTGTTCGTTTTTTGAGTGTCTGACCCCCACTCTAATTTACCAAATACTTTGATATCGTTAGTCAGTTCGTGTGAACCAAAGAAACCGATACGGCTACCGTCATCATTCATTTTCATTTCATGATTTTGGCTAGTCACTTGTGTTTTTAAACGGAACTGACCGTTTACATCAAAACGTGTACCTTTATCGTTATACACGTTTACTGCGTTTGCCGATCCAGAAAGAACCAACAAACCAACCAGTGCTGCTAGAGGCTTCAAGCTTTTCATGATTAAAATACCCATCTATTTTCTATAGTTTTATGATTTTCTTTAAGGTCAAAAATAATACCGCCGTATATAGTTGACCTGATATTCAGACAAAAGATCTCTGCCACGAATTTCGAAAAAGAAAATCGCTCTCACAATTGATAATTTTTATAGCTACTAATGATGACTCTACAAAATTTTCTTAAAGGTTTTAATTTCCTTGACACAGACGTAATCACCAATAAGACACAAAAATAATATCCTCATTATATTTTAAATAAGGGCATTGCTTTTATTTCTGTTAGAAAAAGAAATTGGTCATTGAATTTTCGTTGGCATGTTACTCAAAAAAAAGCCCTTCTTTCGTGATGTAGCCCACAATTACACCAACATGCGATTTCACAGTTACATACCGAAGTGATAAGCGTCACAATTAAAGGTAAAGATACGTGTTTTTTGAACTAAATCAACTTTTTAAAAATAACACTTTTAGATTTTTCTTTTAGATTTCATTTTGTTACAAGACTCTTTTTTTTGCTAATAAAAAATTTATCCCCCTATTTAATATATTTAAAAGGAAGTATTAATTTTAACCACTAAATAAATAACACTAAAGATTTGAATATTGTTATTCCTAATTAATAATTTTTTATCTTTATATTTATTTCTTATTTAAATAAAAACGAAATCATATTTAAATACAATTTAACCAGTGGTAACGAGTAACACTCCCTCAAAAAAAGAATAATTAACTACAAATACCAAAAAGAGAAGCACAAGAATACCATTCAATCACAATATCTAATCAATACGTACATGTAATAAAGAACTCCCAAAAAACATTACAAAATCTAAACTATAACCTTGGTTAATATAAAAAGCCCTATCGTGTTATTTTAACGATATTTAAAAAATAAATATCCAAATTTGTGATCCTAATCACTTTGTTACTTGTGAAATGTCACTCTTTATATTTTCCTATTTTTGTGACAATTATCACATGCAATCGTCAAGAAGATTTTTGTTTTGTAAATTAATGCAGAGATAAATCTGAAAATGATTTCATGTTGTAAATAAAAAATAGCATAAAAATGAAATTAAGTGATCATCATCACATTAGAGATTATGCTAAAAATCACGTTATTTTATTATTATTATCCTTAATTAATCCAATAAAAATAAGAATGAAACTCATTATCACTCAGTAAATTTACTAATTATTCGTTTCAGCTTTTTTCTTTTTTATTAAATAACATTATAGATATTTTCTTTTAAGGGATATTACCTTTTAGATACCCTAAACATTCAGTATCATAATGCGGTAAATAATGATTAAGGGGAATGTCAGATGCTGTGGTTTAAAAATATTTTGGTCTATCGCTTAAATAAAGAGATAGCACTGTCAATGGATGAGTTAGAACAACAGCTTGCTTCATTGGCATTCACACCTTGCAGTAGCCAAGACATGACCAAAACAGGTTGGGTTTCACCTATGGGGGATCGTGGTGAAGCGCTTATTCATGTAGCTGGCAAGCACGTGATGATATGCGCGCGAAAAGAAGATAAAATCTTACCTGCAACAGTGATTAAAAACGCCTTACAAGAGAAAGTTGAAAAGCTTGAAGGTGAACAAGGTCGTAAGCTGAAAAAAACAGAGAAAGCCACCTTAAAAGATGAAGTGGTACATACCCTGCTTCCTCGTGCATTTAGTAAATTCTCACAAACTTTTATTTGGCTAGATTTAGAAAAACAATTAGTCATTGTTGATTCTGGCAGTGCAAAACGCGCTGAAGATAACTTAGCTTTGTTGCGCAAAACGTTAGGTTCATTACCTGTTGTTCCACTGAACTTTAATGAATCCGTTGAATTAAAAATGACAGAGTGGGTACGCTCCGGAGAACTCCCGGCTGGCTTTACCTTAATGGATGAAGCGGAGCTAAAAGCCGTGCTGGAAGAAGGTGGTGTGATCCGTTGTAAAAAACAAGAATTAGTCTCTGATGAAATTGCGACTCATATTGAAGCAGGTAAAGTTGTCACCAAGCTTTCCGTGGACTGGGAAGATCGCCTACAATTTATGCTTTGTGATGATGGCTCAATAAAACGGATCAAATTCAGTGAAACATTACGAGAACAAAATGATGATATTGATAAAGCTGATTTTGCTCAACGTTTTGATGCCGACTTTGTTTTAATGACGGGGGAGTTAAGCGCACTCATTGAACGCGTGACAGAAGTGCTCGGTGGCGAAGCAGAATAACACCATCTTATTAAAGAATAACAGCCTATCATTTTATCTAAATAGGCTGTTTTTTATTTAGTAAAATTTATTTTTGAATTAAATACCGAATTGTCGGGCCATCTTGTTGGATATCTAACACGGTATAACCATAATTTTTCGCATCAAGCGGAATATTGTTAATGGATTGAGGGCAATCACTTACTACCTCTAAAATTTCGCCTTTTTTCAGTGATGGCATAGCTTCAAGCGTTGCTACCGCAGGATAAGGACAAGGTTCACCAACCATATCTAGACGATAATCAGGAATAATGGTGTCTTTCTGACTCATGCGATTTCCTTATTAACTTGTGTTGAAATAGATTGTGCTTGTTGCGCCTTTTTACGGAAAAAGTGTTTTTCCCACCAAAGTAATAATATAAATGACACACCAAGCATCAGATATGTCACACCTAATCCTCCCACTGGACCAAAGGTGTCGAGTAAGTTAATCTTGTCATAATCAGTCGCGATCACTGAGGCAAAATCATCCCAGTAGTAAGCCAATAATGTCGAGCCGATAACGTTACCCAATCCAACCCACCAAAAGTGAATTTGACCTTCTACAGCGCGATACATCCAGCCTGTTTCACACCCACCCGCAAGTACAATACCGAAACCAAAGAGTAAACCGCCAATGACAGCATTCGGCCCTGCCCACATAATTTTAGGCGCAGCACCTAATTGGACATAGCTGAAGATCCCAACCGCACTCACCGCCATACCAATGATAATCGCTTTTGCCATATGAGTTCTGCCTGTTATCCATAAATCACGAAAGGCAGAGGTAAAA
Source organism: Proteus sp. G2626 (assembly GCF_009915985.1). NCBI lineage: Bacteria > Pseudomonadati > Pseudomonadota > Gammaproteobacteria > Enterobacterales > Morganellaceae > Proteus > Proteus sp. G2626. The sequence continues at coordinate 256,268 of NZ_JAABNH010000009.1, forward strand.
CAGATTTGCGCTCGTTCGATTAAAATACCAAAACCAATACCGCCTAACATCGCAAAGCCCAGTTTGGGTGAATCAAAGAGAATAATGAAAGACCACGCAATCATGGCAAAAAAGATAACCATTCCCAATCTAAAGCGACGTTTTGCACGCTGTTTATCTTGAGTAATCGGTGAAGCTTGACTAACTTTTTGTAGTTTTACAGGAATACGAAACAGAGGCATCAGTGAAAGTTTGGCACCAAAATAAGAGCCAATCGCTGTTGCAACCGCAAAAAACCAAGCATGTAAAGAAAACTGGGGGATCCCCGTAAAGAAAGCAGCGAGGTTACAGCCCATCGCTAAACGTGCACCAAAACCCGCAATAATCCCCCCAAGCACTGCCTGAATAATACGAATTTTATGCTGAGGATGGCGAAGTTTGACGTTGTTGGCCCAAAGCGCAGCCATAATACAACCTCCAAACATGCCAATAATCATCACACCGTCAATACGCGTTAATGGCGTACCTTCAAGACCGATAATTTTAAAATAACCCCATTCTTCAGGGTGAGCACCAAACCATTGCATTACGTGACCGCCCCAACGAGTAAATTCTCCCGTGACAGCCCAGAACGTGCCGGTTAAACCAAAGTAGTAAGTTGATAAGATACCTGCCGCAATCACCGCTGGAAGAGGCTTCCAAAAACGGATCAGGTATTGAGATTTAAATTCTGACCAAGACATGTTTTTTCCTAGAACTTACCTCTACGAGAGACCCTCTCCACGCAGTAGGATTGGCCGAACATGTTACTCCAATAATTTTTTTATCAAAGGGTCAGTATTCAGATAAATGAGAGAAATTTGCGCTATAACAAATTTTTTGTAACAGGCTGGCAACTTATCCCACTTATAAATCTTATGGTCATTTCAATTTATAAGTGGGAAGTAAGTAATTAGCAAATACGTGGTAATGGCTCGTTATATGGTAAGTCAAGGATACGGCTAGTCCCGAAAATTCCCGTTAACCGAATATAATTATCCTCGGTAACTTCACCAATAGTACAAGCCTCTTTCCCTAAAGTATGTTGATGTAAAGCCTCAAGGACTTGTGCTTCAGCGTCAGGCGATACCACTAAAACAATTTTACCTTCATTAGCAAAATTCAGTGCTTCAAGCCCTAATAATTCACACACACCACGAACAGCTTGTTTCATTGGTAATTTACTTTCATGCACATTCATGCCACAACCGCTAGCTTGAGCAAATTCATGCAAAATAGCAGTCACGCCACCTCGGGTTGCATCACGTAAGGCACGAATACCTGTAATTTGGCGTAAAGGCGCAATCATTGGCTCAAGAACAGCACAATCACTTTGTAGATCCGCTTCTAGTCCTAAATTTTCACGCAGATTTAGGATTGTTGCGCCGTGATCGCCAATAGTACCGCTCACTAAGATCTTATCGCCCGCTTTGATATTGCTTGCAGCCCAATTAACTGCTGTTGGAATAACGCCAATACCCGCAGTATTGATAAAAATCTTATCCGCCGCACCACGAGGAACTACTTTAGTATCTCCCGTGACAATTTGTATTCCCGCTTGTGAAGCAGCTTTTGCCATCGCGAATACAAGCACTTCAAGGGTTTCAAATGGAAGCCCTTCTTCGAGAATAAAACCACATGAAAGATAACGAGGCACAGCACCACCAACAGAAAGATCATTAGCCGTACCACAAACAGATAATTTACCAATATTCCCGCCAGGAAAAATGATCGGATCAATCACATAACTATCTGTGCTAAAAGCAAGACGATCGCCAAGCGTCGTTAACTCATTTAATGCGATCCGTGCTTGATCTTCTTTTTCATTCAATAATGGATTATCGAATGCTTTTAAAAATAAGCCTTCGATCAATTGTTGCATACCTTGCCCACCATTTCCTTGGGCTAAAGTGATTTCATCAGGTTGTTTCATATATTACCTTCACGGCGATACTGATAATAAGCCGCACACGCCCCTTCTGATGACACCATTAAAGCACCCAATGCGGTTTCTGGTGTACAACTTTTGCCAAAGAGCGGGCAATCCGAAGGTTTGCATCGTCCTGTTAATACATCACCACAGCGAGATTGTGGATTATCGGCCACTTTTTGTGGTGCTGGTGTAAAACGTAATTCTGCATCAAACTCAGAATAAGCGGGTGTTAATTGAATACCTGACATTGGGATCTCACCCAATCCACGCCATTCACTGGTTTCTTTTAACATAAACACTTCGTTAAGTGCTTTTTGGGCTAACTTATTACCTTCATTCGGTACAATGCGACTATATTGGTTTTCAATACTTAAAACATAATCTGCATTTTCTGCTTTTGCTTTAAGTTGTTTAATGACCATCAGTATAGCTTGCAATAAATCTAATGGTTCAAATCCTGTCACCACAAAAGGCTTTTCAAATGCATCACATAACGGTTGATATGGTGTACATCCAATCACCATACTCACATGCCCCGGTGCAATAAAGCCATCAATGCGAACATCGTCTTGCTCTAGTAGACAACGCAAAGTCGGTACGATGGTAATGTGCTGACAAAATAGAGAAAAGTTTTTAAGTCCACGCAATTTTGCTTGTTGTAGCGTCATTGCCGTACTTGGCATGGTTGTTTCAAAACCTAAACCAAAGAAAACCACTTGTTTGTCTGGATTATCTTGTGCGATTTTGAGTGAATCGAGTGGTGAATAGACAATACGAATATCACTACCACGACGACGTGCATCAAGCATTGAGCCATTACGACCCGGTACTCGCATTGCATCACCAAATGTGCAGAAAATCACATCAGGACGGGCTGCAATTTCTAAACATGCATCAATTCGCCCCATCGGTAATACACAAACAGGACAACCCGGCCCGTGAACAAATTCAATTTCTTCTGGTAATAAGCGGTCTAAACCAAATTTGAAAATGGCATGTGTATGCCCACCGCACACTTCCATGATTTGTAATGGACGTTTAATAGGGTGAGGCCATTGTGAAATAGTTTCACGAATTTGGGCTAGTAAAGCTTTCGCAAGTTCGGGATCACGAAATTCATCAACGTACTGCATCATCAGCCTCTTCGAGGGTCACACCATAGACATGCTGTAATGCATCAAGAGTATCTTGTGCTTCTTGCTCATCAAGAATACTCATGGCAAATCCCACATGAATAAGTACCCATTTGCCTAATAATTCACTAGGTTCGCCTTCACATACCATTGAAATATTAACCGCACGTTTGACGCCACTGACTTCGGCATAAGCGAGTTGGTGGACATCTTCGCCCACCTCAACAATCTTAGCAGGGACACCTAAGCACATAAACGACTCTCCAACCAAGCTAACCACGCTTCCATGCCTTCACCCGTTGTTGCTGATAACGCAATGATTTCGATATTAGGATTCACACGACGAGCGGATTCGATACAGGTTTGAACATCAATATTAAGATGTGGCACTAAATCAATCTTATTGATAATCATTAAATCAGCAGCGGCAAACATATGCGGATATTTCAGTGGCTTATCTTCACCTTCAGTGACAGAAAGAATAGCCACTTTATGTTTTTCACCCAAATCAAAGCTGGCTGGGCACACTAAATTCCCCACATTCTCAATAAAGAGAATGCTGTTATCCTGCACGCCTAATTGGTGCGTTGCATCATGCACCATTTGCGCATCAAGGTGACAACCTTTACCTGTATTCACTTGAATAGCTGGAACACCCGTTTCACGAATACGATCCGCATCATTCGTCGTTTGTTGATCGCCTTCGATCACAGCACAAGGTACACGTTGGGCTAACTGTTTTAATGTTTGTGTTAACAGTGTTGTTTTACCAGAACCAGGGCTTGAAACTAGATTTAATGCCAACACATTTTGCTGTTCAAAATGTTCACGGTTATGAATCGCAATACGATTATTTTTATCCAGTACATCCATTTCAATCTTCAGCATACGCTTTTGGCTAATCCCAGGTGCATGTGTTCCTGCTTCACCTTGGCCATAATGCATATTCTGATTTTCAATCACTGGACTGAATTGTTCTTCGCTCTCGTGCTCATGGTCGTGCTGATGAGAATGATCATGTGCATGATCGTGCTCATGATGAGCGTTATGTCCATGATGATGTTCATGGAAAACAGGCGTTTCGTTTAGCTGTGCATCGTTATGAAAATGAAGATGAACATCACCACTGTTATGATAATAGTGGTGATGAACAATGATAGGCTGACCATTGGTTTCGTAGTTATGCTTATGCTTTTGCTCAGACTTATCAATATATTTATGAACAGTATTCGCTGGAGTAGCAGTGTGTTCATGATGATGATCATGTCCATGGTGGCCGTGATCATGATGATGACCATGGTCGTGATGATCATGAGAGTGAGAGTGATGATGATGGTGCTCATGTGAATGAGGCTCTACGCCTTCAATTCTGACATTGCCTTCGCCACAACCGCAAGTGCTACACATATTCTGACTCCTGTACTATTCAATAAGAAGAATGTGACTCTGTGTCGCGTAAAATTTCTACACTATGATCTTAACTGACCTCGGAAGAGAGAACGACGACTTAAATCAACTTCTGCTACGGATTGTGTCTGAACAGGAAGAGAAAGAGCCATTTTCACACTATTTTCAACCAACTCCACAGCATGTTCCGCTACTAAATGTCTATCAAGTGGCGACATTAATGAACAAGCAAGGTATTGCATTCCACCCGCAAGTTCACCCACAACGAATTTAATCTGACCACAAGGTAGCTCTAACCCTATGCGATCACCCACTTTACGATGTGGCCATTCTTGTGACGGTCCTGGAAAAACGACAAGTTCTAACATCCAAGGCGTTAAAACAGCACCAATCCATTGATTTTCAAATAAGGTAAAGCCTCCTGCTTTTACAGGAATACCCTCGCGATAAAAAGGAAGACTTTTCATCTCTTTTTCAGCAATTTCACTAAAACGTGCTTCAAGTTGCTCAACAGGCGGTTCATCATATCCTAGGATATCCCAGCTTAATTCACTCATGCTGTTACCTCTTTAGGTGTGACAGGAATGCCGTATTCACGCAAAATATTCACCACATGTTCTAGCGCAATCTCCATTGATTTTTCACCAATGTCAGACAATGACATACTCGGCTCTAATGATGCTGGCTCAATACCCACTAAAATAAGCTTACGTGGAAATTCATCCGTCATACGTAAAGCCATTAACACATCAGATAAACCTAGTTGATGAGGCGAGATCTTCTGTGTAAAAAGCGCAGGAACATCATCATCATGTAAAACAAAAATACTGCCTGGTTCATGATTACTTCTTACCGCATCGGCAACAATCAGGAGGTCTCTTGCAGCGATATCTTGCAAAATTTCCATTCCTGATGTGCCACCATCAATAACATCGACGTTCTCTGGTAAAGAGAAGCGCTCTTCGAGCGCCTCTACGATACGAACACCAATGCCTTCATCGCTTAGTAATAAATTACCAATACCTAAGACAAGTGTACGCATTATAATACCTTCACCTTACTCAGTTCTTTACCTGTTAAATCAACCATATGTACAGCACATGCCATACATGGGTCAAAGGAGTGGATCGTTCTTACCACTTCTAATGGTTTTTTAGGATCAGCAACAGGTGTACCAACAAGTGATAACTCATAAGGACCCGGTTCATCATTAAAGTTACGAGGACCCGCATTCCATGTTGATGGAACAACGGCCTGATAGTTAGTAATTTTACCGTCTTTAAACACGATCCAGTGAGATAACATACCGCGAGAGGCTTCTTCAAAACCCACCCCACGATACTCTTTACCTGGTTCAAACTCTGGTTTAATAAAGGCAGTTGTGTCACCACGACCAATATTATCAACCAGTGATTGCCATAAGAAGTTCAGAGAATCTTGTAATACGCAAGCATGAACAGTACGTCCAATAATACGTCCCCAAGTTGACTCTAACTGCTCATTAACCAGTGTTTCACCTGTTAATTTAGTATATATCTCATTAACTTCGTTATAGTGCTTAACAGTACCTTCGTGCTTACCTGCTAAACCACACACTAACCACGCTAATGTGCCGACTTCTACAGGTTTGCCATAGAATGTTGGTGATTTAACCCATGAGTATTTATTGTTTTCATCCCAGCCTGTGTATTTAGGACGAGTTAAGCCTTCCCATGGTTTTAATGGTTCATCATCTTCATACCATGCGTGTTTACCACTTTCTTCTATACCGTCTTTCAGGTTTTCATCTTTCCAGTTTTTAATTGGACGATACGTTGAGAAATCAACGCCTTCCATATAACCACCAGACAGTAAAAACTCGGTGTTATTACCATTGATTGGTAACTCAGGTACAGATAAATAGTAGTTAGCTCCTTTACCAATTTTTAGCCACTCTGGATAATAAGCAGCAAAAATAGCGGTATCGACTTTATAAACTTGTTCAATAAAATCACCAAGATTATCGATAAAGTGCTTCACATACATTAAACGTTCTAAGTTAAGAACACTTGGTGCATCAAGATTAATTGGGTTAGCAACCCCCCCCACAGCCAAGTTTTGGATATGAGGTGTTTTACCACCAAGAACAGCAACGATACGGTTTGCATCACGCTGACATTCAAGAGCTTGCAGATAGTGAGCAACGGCAATCAAGTTAACTTCTGGTGGTAATTTCATGGCTGAGTGACCCCAATAACCATTAGCGAAAATACCTAACTGACCGCTATCTACTAAATCTTGGATTTTTTTCTGTACTTTTCTAAATTCTTCAGCAGAATTTAATTGCCACTTAGAAACGCCTTTCAGCATCGCTGATGCTTTTTCAGGATCGGCTTGTAATGCAGAAGTAATATCAACCCAGTCCATCGCAGAAAGCTGATAGAAGTGAACGATATGGTCATGAAGAATATGAGAAGCCAAAATAATGTTACGGATATATTGCGCATTGACAGGAATATCCATACCTAAGGCATCTTCAACTGCACGTACTGAGGCAATCGCGTGAACTGTCGTACAAACACCACAAATACGTTGCACGATAATCCATGCATCACGAGGATCGCTTCCTTTTAGGATCTCCTCCATTCCGCGCCACATGGTACCGGAAGACCAAGCCTTAACAACTTTTCCGTTATCAATTTCACAATCGACGCGTAAATGCCCTTCAATACGGGTAATAGGATCAATAGTAATGCGTTGGCTCATGATTTAACCTCAGCCTTTTTTAATTGTATATTTGAATCTGTTTGTGCAGGTAAAACCGGCAATAAACGGATAATAAGAATGTAAGCAGTTACTTCAAATGCAACGAAGCCAATAGAAATCAATAATTCACTTGCTGTTGGGAAATAGTGGTAACCATTGCCTGGATTATAAGCAACTAAAGAGTAATTCATACGCCACATTGCTGCGCCAATAAGCATAAATAATGCGCATACAAACAACATTCTTGGGTTACGACGATTATCATTCAGATGCATAAGCACAAGTGGGATAAGCAACAATGCACTTTCAGCAATGAATAACCAAGAGAACATATCCCCATTTGCGATATAACTGAGTTTACCGTTCCAAATTACCTCGCCCCAACGTAGTACCAAGAAAGTAATCAATAACACTTCGATCACTCGTGTTAGCTTGGTAAACAATGGTGTTTCGTCATCATTCATGGTACGGCTTGCTTTTAACAGCGAACCTTCAAAAATAACGATAGTGAAACCGAGAATAAAGGCTGTTAGTAAAGAAAACAGCGGTAACATCTCATAAGATTGCCACAGTGGATGTACTTTCCAACCCGCTGAAATCATTAATGATCCCATTGAGGATTGGTGCATGGTTGGCAGTAAAGCACCAAGACCAATAATAAAGAACATCGCTTTATTAAGACGTTTCAACGACACTTTCCAACCTAAACGTTCTAATAACGCAGGTAAGAATTCTAATGCCATCACCATAATATAGATGGTCATACAGGTCGCTGTTTCAAACAACACTGAGTTAACGTTAAAGTATTGCGGCATAAAGAAGTGAGGCATGTTCCAATAACGACCAATATCAATAGCGATGGATAAACCACCTAATGAATAGCCAAACAAGCTCGCGAGTAATGCAGGACGCACTAATGGGTGAAACTCCCCTTTATTAAAGACATAAACAGCCCATGCAAGTGCCCAACCGCCACATGCAAAGCCTGTTCCTATCAATAAGTCAAAGGCAATCCAAATACCCCAAGGGTATCCCCCATTCAGGTCAGAGACATCGCCCAGACCTAATACCAAACGCTTACCAATAAGAATAAAACCGAGCACAGCAAGCGGTAAAAATACTCTTACTGCTAGAGTAAATAACTTACCGCCAAGTGGACGAGGATCATGACTCGACATCGTTATCCTCCTTGTGGTGTTCCTGCTCTTGTTTTTTACTATTACGGTTAACCAAATAGGTGATCCCTGCAAGGGCTGCTATTGGTAATACCATGCCTTTATAAAGCGTATGTTGAATATGTTCAGAACGCGCACCCGTTGATAATGGTGCCACTTCTGGCATTCCTAAATTGTCGAAAGGAACCGCAGAAAGTACCATGACTTGCGTACCGCCACCTTCAAACTCACCATAGATATGATCTTGATATTCAGGAATTTTATGTAGATAAGTATCGCCACCACTAATGGTTTGACGTGGGTAATGATATTCTTCACCCGCTTTTTTCGCTAAACGACGTTTTGCTTCTTCTAGCAATTCTTCGCGTGTACCGAAAATAACTGCACCAGTAGGACAAACTTCAACACAGCCTGGTAATAAGCCTTTATCTAAACGCTCAACACCTTTTTGGTTACAAAGCTCGCATTTATAGAGCTTACCAAATGGATCATCATAATCGTATTTTGGAATGTTATAAGGGCATCCCACCATACAGTAACGACAACCTGTACAGATATCCGCGTGATAATGGACAATACCGGTTTTTGGATCTTTGGTTAACGCAGAAACAGGGCAAACGGAAACGCAGTTCGCATCAACACAATGCATACATTGTTTCTTAATGAAAGCATAACCGTTTTCCAGTTGGTCTTTATTTTCACCCGTACCATCACGCCAAATTTGAATAATATTATTTGTGTAAGGACTTAATTTATCGTTGTTTGACCAAATCGGATCGCCATTAGCGTAAGTATCACCACGCTCCATTGGCTCCGGATGATTGATTTCCTGACATTTAGTGACACATGCTTGACAGCCTACACATAATGTAGAGTCGTAGAGCATACCGAGAGACCCAGGAATCGGGGGACGGTTCTGCGCCGCAGCATGACTCGCAGTGGGAGCCATTCCCGCAAGGAGAACCCCACCTGATGCCAGCTTAAAGAAATGACGCCTATTCACCGTTTATCCTCCTGTGAGGCTCCTGTGGCATTCTTGTCACGGCCTAATTGACGCACAGCCATCACACTGACACCGGCAACCGCACCGACAACAGCACCGAGCAAGCCTGCAGCACCATAAGACACGCCACCACCTTCTTTCGCATTAACATCAGGTACTTGCGCTTTTGGTGTTGGCTGATAAACATTCGCTAATTGGAAAATACCTTTAGTAAAGCCAATCCCTTCTTCATTACATCCGTAACAAGGGTGACCAATACCTACAGGCCAAATTCCACCACCAACATCGCAGAATTCCAATGTCGGGCAGTTACCATAGGTTTCAGGCCCTTTACAGCCTAAATGGTATAAACACCAACCTTGACGATGACCTTCATCACCAAACTCTTTAGCAAAACGACCCGCGTCAAAATGAGGGCGACGTTCACAGTTTTCGTGAATTAAACGCTCATAAGCAAAAAGCGGTCTGTTCTTGCTATCTAACTTAGGCAATTTATTGAAAGTAATAATATGTGCAACCGTCGCTAAGAAGTTATGTGGGTTTGGTGGGCATCCTGGAATATTGATAACAGTTTTACCTGGTAAAATCGCTTCCAGTGATTTAGCACCTGTTGGGTTACCTCCAGTAGCAGGCACTCCCCCCCATGCAGAACATGAACCAATCGCAATAATCGCAGCGGCCCCTTCAGCGGCTTCTTTGATATGCTCAATAATAGGTTTTCCTGCAACCATACAGTAAACACCGCCATCTTTGTCTGGGATTGAACCATCGACAACGAGAACGTACTTACCTTTATATTTCTCCATCGCATTGTGTTTATTTTCTTCAGCTTGATCACCAAAAGCCGAAGAAAGCACTTCGTGATATTCGAGTGCAATAACATCAAGCACAAGATTTTCCAGAGTCGGGTGAGTCGCACGTAATAAAGACTCCGTACACCCTGTACACTCCTGAGCACCAATCCAAATAACCGGTGGGCGTTCAGTTGACACCATTGCTTCTGACATTTCTGCGGCAGCTTTGCCGCTTAATCCCATGGTAGCTGACAACGCAGCACACAATTTCATAAAATCGCGTCGGTTAATACCATGATGGGAAAAAACATTATTCCCCAAGGCCATATATCTCTCCTGATATGATGATTTTTAATTGGAATAATTTTAAAACACCGCCTTTTTAACACTACGACACAATAATGACTTGATCATTATCAAGCGATAATTCATTAAAAAATAAATTATTCTTTTATGTGAGTAAAAACGTTTCAGCAATATAAGGTTTAATATCTATTTTTTATATATTTCGTCATTTTAAATTTATTACGACTTTATTTAGAAATGATAAAAGAAATAGAAATAATTCTCATTAACTCGATAGATGAAGAGTTATAAATATTTAAATTGTTAATAATCATAAAGATACAAGTAAGTCAAAAAACAATCAATTTATAAGACAATATATTTAAAATAATACAAAATTAATAATTAATTATTTTAACTTTCTAATAAAAGTTATTAAAAATTAATTTAAATATATTCTTTAATTATAATGACGACTCTTGTTTTCATATTATCAACCTTTACATTACATCATAAATAATGTTAAAAATTGCATTTCATAAACAATAAATGATTACATTAATATATTTAATTTCAGCTTATTTTAATGACTAATTTAGTCCATTTTCTTTTGTTATTCATTTTTAACCATCATAACTCTGCTTATTTTTTAACCAAAAACCAACCTATTTTTCTTATCATTTTTCATATAGTTATATGTATATTCGTTTTTGGAATAAGATAATCCCCTACTATGAAATCGTTATATAATTAAATACATAATAATGAGAACTGATATTCAAAAGATCTGATCATTAATAATTACTAACTAGTAAACCATGGGGATAATTACATAAAGTTATTTTATAACCTATCGAATTTATAACGAAATTAACCTAGCTAAATTTTTATGTTAAATTTTTGTTGTTTTTATAGATAAAAAAATACAAATTATCGATAAAAAATCCCCAAATAAAGCATATTTCTTATTTTTGTAAGAATAGATGAAAGAAGTGCTCATAAATCTGAAAAATAGAAAAACACTTTGTTAACTGTTTGTACTATTCAGTCTGACAAAACCTTGTGAGAGTGGGAGAAAAACCAAGAATAAGGAGATAAAAGTAAGGTCTATGTGCTTTAGATTAACACCTTGGAATGACTGGAGTGATAAAAATAGATCCCATCAACAAAATAAAAGGCCATAACACCGAAATGTTATGGCCTTTAAATTTATTAAAATAATAAAATGCTATGTGTAGTTCTCTGCCTTTCACGTTTTATTGTACTCACCGCTTATCAAAGACAAGAAGTGGTTTGAATAAGTAAATAAAATCTACTTACCAGAAATTGGAATGACTGAAAACAACGGTCTACCTGGTGCAATAAAAAAATAAGTATCCAAATACGGATAACTTAGATAATAAATAAATTAGGCGTTCTGGCACATTACAAAATGTTTCAATTTGTAATGTGAATGCATTATATCCAATAAGATTTTTTGCGCAAGCATTTTTACACTTAAATCAAATTAAAACAAAAACACCACTAATCATATGGTTATAGAAAAATTTAACTTAAAAAAGCAAATATCAACAAATCTAAAAGTGAAAAAAAATGAAGAGTTAATGAATATTAATGTAAAGTAAGTTGAAATAATAATATCTACTTAGCATTAATTGATTCAGCTTATTTTTACCGAGCAAACTAAATTAATTGCTTATTCTTAAAATTAATCTACCTATTATTAACATTATTTAAGACTAAAGCTAAATTTGATTCTAACTCAATTTTATTAATAACCTTGTTAATAACTAAAAGCAGTAAAAATATAACCGTTATTTTTTGTATAATAAAAAAGCACTTTATTCATCATTTCACAACGACAAATAAAGTACTTTTTAAATAGCGTAATAATACTTAGTTGAAGAGCATATTTTTAAATGTTAATTGCCTGTAGAGACAGTTTCCATTCCTACTAATCCAACTTTAAGATACCCCGCCTTTCTTAACGAATCCATTGCAGCCATTAACGTTTCATAATCAACCGTTTTATCTGCCTGGAAAAAGATGGTGGTCTCCTTGTTTGCTTGTGTCATGGTATCTAACACATTAGCCATCGTTTCATGTGTGACCCTCTCTTCACCAATGAAAATTTGCTTATCAGACTTTATGGTCAAATAAACAGGCTTTTCAGGGCGAGGCTGTGGTTTTGCACTTGAAGCGGGTAAATTTACTTTTATATCAACGGTAGCTAAAGGCGCGGCTACCATAAAGATAATGAGCAGAACCAACATGACATCAATAAAAGGCGTCACATTGATATCATGTAATTCATTATCATCACCTGAATCATCACCAAGACGCATTGCCATAATTCATTACCTTGCTTTGCTGTTTTCGATATCTAAGTCACGGCTAACTAATGTCACCACACCTGTTGCAATATCACCAATTTCACCACGATAGCCTGCGATCATACGAGCAAAAATGTTATAAATGATAACGGCCGGAATTGCAGCAATCAGACCAATCGCAGTCGCTAATAAGGCTTCAGCAATCCCTGGAGCAACAACCGCCAAGTTAGTCGTTTGAGAATGTGCAATACCAATAAAGCTGTTCATAATTCCCCAAACCGTACCAAAAAGACCAATAAATGGAGAAATTGCGCCAATAGTAGCTAAGTAGCCATTACCACGGCCTAACTCACGAACAATAGCAGCAACTCGACGTTCCATACGCATTTCAACACGTTCTTTAATGCCTGATGCCACTTTACTTTCTTGAGAGTAAGTACGCTCTAATTCAGCATCATTAAAGAAATCAGCCGTCGCGCTCTTATTACCGAATTTTTTGCTAATAGCTAAAGCATCATTAAGTGATTTAGCATCAACTAATTGCGCTGTTTCATTTCTTAATCGACGACGCAATGAAAGTAAGTAGCTTCCTTTGGCGAAAAATAATGCCCACGTCACAATAGACGCTAACAGTAAGCCAATCATAACGCTCTTAACGACTAAATCGGCATTACGATACATGCCCATAACGGACAGATCTTCTGCAAATCCTCCCCCTGTCACCATTTCTGGCTCTACTTGTGATGACATATTTTCTGTCGCTGGCGGAGTATTTTCTGCGTTTTCAGCCGTTGTAAGTGATGTATTTTCACCCTCAAGCTTAGCCGGTTCAGATCCCGGCGTTTTAACTTCATTGCCTGTATTAGCAGATGAGTCTGTTGTCGGTGTTGCGGTTGTAGCAGTTCCCTGTGTAGAAGCTGTTGAAGAAACGGCAGCAGTAGTTGGCTGTTCGGTTGGTGTGGCAGGAGTCGTATCCGCAAAAGCAGAGCCTGTCAGACCTATTGCCAATAGAATAGAAGCTGTCAAATTACGCATCAGTTGGCCTTTTACTCTCTTTTTTATCTATTTATTTATTCAGTAATGACGCTTTTCAGTCACTACTTACCCAAAATCGTTCGCTTACAATCATCCTGTTTGCCATCAGGAAAGAGAAAACGCTCAAATGATATCAAACATGAAGCATTTTGATAGTAATTATCATTACTATTTGGCTATTTTTTTTTCATTTGTCGATTTTTAAGACAAATTATCGTTATTTCACGTAACGTGAAATTTTATCAACTATGTCGATCGTCTTTTGTACTTATCCAAAAAATGAATTACCGTGAAGTAAACACACCATCAATTAAAAAGAAGGTATTAAGGATGACGCTAAAAAAACAAGAAACCTCACTCCTCCTTTCTGGTCGAGATAAAAAATATGCCCAAAGCGCAGTAAACCCAATTATACAACGAACTTCATCCGTTATTTTTGATTCGGTTGCACAAAAACGTGAAGCAACGAAAAAACGTGCTGAAGGTACACTTTTTTATGGACGTCGAGGCACAACCACTCACTTTGCCTTACAAGAAGCCCTAACTGAATTAGAACAAGGTGCAGGTTGTGCACTTTTCCCTTCGGGTGCGGCAGCTATTACACAGTCAATACTCGCGTTTGTTGAGCAAGGCTCGCATATTCTTGTGACAGGATCAGCTTACGATCCAACACAAAATTTTTGTGATCAGATCTTGCGCAAATTTTCCGTCACAACAACCTATTTTGATCCTCTAATCGGTAAAAACATCAGTCAACTACTACGACCTGAAACAAAAATTGTTTTTCTTGAATCCCCCGGTTCAATCACGATGGAAATTCAAGATCTACAAGGAATAGTCAGCTCGATTCGCCAATATAATCCTGAAATCATTATAATGATTGATAACACTTGGGCGGCAGGATACCTGCTTAAACCACTTACTTTCGATGTCGATATTTCAATCCAATCTGCCACAAAATATATTAATGGCCACTCCGATGGCATGTTAGGTTTTGCTGTAGCGAATGAACGTTGTTGGGAGCAGTTACGAGAAAATACCTATTTATTAGGTCAATGTGTTGATCCTGATACTGCTTATATGACAGCGAGAGGATTAAGAACATTACCAGTGAGAATGAAGCAACATGAGCAAAGTGCATTGGAAGTTGCTCGTTGGCTAAAACAACACCCATTAGTTGATAATGTTTATCACCCTGCACTAGCCTCTTGCCCAGGGCATGAATATTTTCAACGTGATTTCTCCGGTAGCAACGGTTTGTTCTCTTTTAGTTTAAAGAGAATTTTAACGCCTGAAGAATTTTCACTTTTCTTAGATAACTTTTCATTATTTAAAATGGCATTTTCATGGGGAGGATTTGAATCTTTAATTTTAGGTTATCACCCCAATGATATTAAATCGATGCGCCAATATGAAACTCAATCCACATTTACAGGAACGTTATTTCGCATCCATATCGGATTAGAAAATGTAGACGATCTTATTGAAGATCTAGAGTGCGCGTTTTTACGTATTTCCTAATAAATAATGAATTTTTTATTAAAAAAAATCTATCCCTGTGGAACCACAGGGATTAAATCAAACTGTTATCTTTATTTTGCGTTAGAATAACGAACATAAAGTCTTTTTAATACGAGTTCGCTAATGAGTACATTAAAAGAGATAATTCACGCATTAATGCAACACGATTATATGGTGTTGGCTAATCCTAATGTGTTATGGGTTATCTATATTGTTCTTTTTGTTATTATTATGCTGGAAAACGGGGTATTACCCGCCGCATTTTTACCTGGAGATACACTGCTTATTCTTTGCGGTGCCTTAATTGCAAAAGATGTTTTACACTTCTTTCCAACAATCATCATATTAGGTACTGCCGCCAGTTTTGGGAGTTGGCTTGGCTTTTTACAAGGTCGCTGGCTAAGTGATACAAAAATCGTTAAACGCTGGATGGCTCAATTACCAGAGCAATATCACCATAAAGCCAATGATCTTTTCCATCGACAAGGGTTGTATGCACTATTAATTGGTCGTTTCATCGGTTTTGTACGAACATTATTACCAACATTAGCGGGCTTATCGGAATTGCAACAACGTCGCTTCCAAATATTTAACTGGTTAAGTGGCTTTTTATGGGTAGGTATTATTGTTTCACTAGGTTATGTATTGAATTTAATTCCCTTCATTCAAAAGCATGAAACATTAGTGATGAATATTCTGATGACATTACCCGTATTGCTTTTAAGCGCTGGCTTAATTGGTTCGATTGTGATGTATATTCGCCATCGCAAAAATAGCACCAACAATAAATAATAAAAAAACACGCCATTATTTTAATCATCATAATGGCGTGTTTTAACCATCTAATATTTCAAGAGTTCAGTTGCTCATTGTCTTATCTCCACACCTATTAATATCTGACTAAAAATCCATTTATATAAATCACAATCATATTCTTCCTACTCTATTTTTTTAAAGCTTAATCGCTTTTGAAGCAAGAAATGTTGGAATATAACTGTCAATGAGAAAACGAGCATGAGGAGCAAATTCTTCAACAAAATCTTGCAATAAAAAACCTGCCGTTAACTGTCCACCAATAAGATCAGTCAGAGAGTGGCCAAATACGAGCCCATCACCTTTGGCAACTTTTTCTTGCAGAATATCCAAAGGCAGTGAACCTTGATCGCTATATGGTAAGCGATAAGTTGGTCTTATTAATCCCTGTGAGCGCAATTGCGGATCTCTATCATCAACAAATACAACTGGATTATAAAAACTCGCCATCAGCACACCGCCTTTTTTCAAAACACGGTAGCATTCTTGCCACACTGGATTCACATCTGGCACATATAAGTTTGAGATAGGGTGAAAAATAATATCAAAGCTTTCATCAGTAAATGCAGTTAAATCAGCCATATCACCTTGTACTGTTACCAAATTTAACTGATGTTCTTGTGCCAATTGGCGATCTTTACTTAATTGCCCTTCTGATAAATCAAATACGGTTACGATACCACCAGCGGCGGCCAAAATAGGTGCTTGTTGTCCACCAGCAGACGCTAAACAGAGTATTTTTTTACCTTTAATGTCCGCTAACCACTCATTCTTAACAGGACTAGGTGTTAAATGTACTTTCCAGTTGCCTTGCTTTGCCGCCATAATTTCTTCATCACTCACAGGCTTAGACCACTGATTTTCCATTACAGCTTGTTTATCCCAGTGTTCTTGGTTTAATGTTAAATAATGACTTTCCATATTACTCCTTATAAATTAACTACAATTGAATTGTTGTAGCCATTAAAAAAAATAATTCATCTCTTATTTCTACAACCTTAGAGGTTATAGTTATATCGGGCTATCCTGTCTAGACACAGTGGAAAACTTTTCCCTGATTAATTGTCATGCTTCAGAACATCGAATTAAGGTGGAAACAAAATGCAAAACTTTACTTATTACTCGCCAACTCGCCTTCATTTTGGTCAAGGACAAATAGATAAACTTCGTTCTGAAATTGGGAAAAATGAAAGAATTCTACTTACTTACGGTGGTGGTAGTATTAAGCGCAATGGTGTATTAGATCAGATTTATACCGCTCTTCCAGGCTATCAAATTCATGAATTTAGTGGGATTGAACCCAACCCTTCTTATGAAACGCTAATGAAAGCTGTTTCTTATGCAAGATACCACGGTATTACACACTTACTAGCAGTCGGCGGTGGCTCAGTTATTGATGGTACAAAATTTATTGCTGCGGCTATACCTTATAAAGGTGAACCTTGGGAAATCGTGACAAGTCGCGGTAAAGTAATCGAAAAAGCGATACCTTTGAGTTGTGTATTGACACTGCCTGCGACCGGTACGGAAACTAACAGCTTCTCTGTTATTAGTAGAAAACAGACGATGGATAAGCAAAGCTTTGCCAGTCCTCATGTTTATCCTCATTGCGCGATTTTAGATCCAACAACAACTTATTCTTTACCGCCAAGACAAACCGCTAACGGTGTGGTTGATGCTTTTATTCATATATTAGAGCAATACCTCACTTATCCTGTGAATGCTCGTGTACAAGATGAGTATGCAGAAGGTCTTTTACGTATCTTGATAGATCAAGGACCAAAAGCGCTGACATCGCCTACAGATTATGATATCCGTGCTAATATAATGTGGACAGCATCACAAGCCCTTAATGGCATCCTTGGTGTTGGTGTTCCTCAAGATTGGGCTACGCATGCATTAGGTCATGAACTTACGGCTTTACATGGGCTAGATCATGCACAAACTCTCGCCATCGTTTTACCGGCCCTATTAAATGAAAAACGACAGGCTAAATATGAGAAGTTAATCCAATATGCACAAAAAGTTTGGGGTATAAACCAAGGTTCTGACGCTTTTAAAATTGAAACTGCGATTAATGAAACTCGAAAATTCTTTGAATTAATGGGACTTAGAACTCGACTGGCTGATTTCAAAATCACTGAAGAAGACATTCCTGCTTTAGTGCATAAATTGGAAGAGCATGGACAAACCGCACTAGGCGAGCATCAAGATATCACATTAGAAGTCAGTCAACGTATTTATACAGCAGCACTCTAAGTGCTTTAATGCGACTTTGGAGACAAAAATGGATAAACCTAAACTAATCAAGTTATCTGATGGAAATGCTATCCCACAACTTGGGCTTGGTGTTTGGCAAGCAGATAATCATCAAGTTGTTAACGCAATTCATCACGCTCTTGATACAGGCTATCGTCTTTTTGATACGGCTGCGATTTACCACAATGAAGAAGGCGTCGGTAAAGCACTCAAACAGACATCAATTCCCCGTGATGAACTTTTTATCACCACAAAATTATGGAATAACGATCAATCCCATGCCCGTGGTGCCTTATTAGAAAGCCTCCAGCGTTTGCAACTTGATTATATTGACCTCTACTTAATGCATTGGCCAGTACCATCGCGTGAGCTTTATGTTGATGCGTGGAAACAAATGATTATTTTGCAAAAAGAAGGCTTAGTAAAAAGCATTGGTGTCTGTAATTTTAAAGAAGAACACCTTGAACGGATCATTACTGAAACGGGTGTAACCCCCGTAATTAACCAAATTGAAATTCATCCTTTAATGCAACAAGCGTCATTAAGAGCATGGAACACAACTCATAATATTGTGACTGAATCTTGGAGCCCATTAGCACAAGGTGGTGAAGGTGTCTTTGATCAACCGATGATTCAAAAACTTGCTGAGAAATATCATAAAACACCAGCACAAATTGTTTTACGCTGGCATTTAGATAGTGGGCTTGTGGCGATACCTAAATCAATTACACCATCTCGTATTGAAGAGAATTTCCGTATTTTTGATTTTAAATTAGAAAAAGAAGAAGTTGCTGAAATAACGACACTTGAGAAGAAAAAACGCTTAGGTCCTGATCCTGATATTTTTGTTGATATCTAATTTTTAATTTACAATTACCAAGCCAATAGAGATTATTTTCTATTGGCTTTTTATCTTTATATCTATTTTATTTTTTTGATCATTAATTTTTATATATTTAGAAATCAATTAATTCAAGTTCACTTTCTGATATCTAAAACATATATAAATACGAAAATCTCATCATTATTTGTTACGGTGAGTTTAAAAATGACAAAATTTAAAAGTGGACTAACACCTCAACTCTCTTCCATTACAAAGAAAGTTGCTTGGTTTAATATCTTTATTCAACTAGCATTTCCTATTTCAGCAACAATTCCAGCCAATGTATTTGCAAGAGAGAATAACCAAGAAAAACAGACAATTAATTTGTTAAAAAAAAAGAGCACTTATCAGGTTCAAGCAAATGACACGCCAGAATCAATTGCAAAAAAATTCAATATAAAGTTGTTTAAACTTATTGAAGCTAATCCTGATTATGTTTCTTTAGTTGGAAAATTAAAAGTAAAAGCAGGGATTACACTCAATATTCCCGATGAGTCTTTACCAACAAAAAAATGGCTTAATAATAACAATGACCAAGATACTTCTATTCCTACCACTAACGGACAAGAACTGGCTCAAATTATTGTCGATAATTCTTCTCTATTAAATAGAGACACCGATGCAACACAATATGCAATAAGCAGAATATCCAATAAAGCAAATCAACAAATAGAACAATGGCTTAATCAATTTGGCCATGCTCGAGTATCACTTTCCACGGATAAACATTTCACTTTAGAAGGGAGTTCTGCTGATCTTCTTATTCCTGTCTATGATAGTGAGAAAAACTTAGTTTTTACTCAAACCAGTTATCACCGCAAAAATGCTCGTAGTCAATTAAATCAAGGGATTGGCTATCGTCATTTTACCGATAAATTTATGGTCGGTTTAAATGCTTTTTATGACTACGATTTGAGTCGCTATCATAGTCGATTCGGTATTGGTGCTGAGGTATGGCGAGATTATTTTAAATTAAACATAAATCACTATCATCGCTTATCCAACTGGCGTACTTCTGACGATGTGATGGATTATAATGAACGTCCAGCAAATGGTTGGGATATTAGAACGGAAGGGTATCTACCTGCTTATCCGCAATTAGGTGCTAAGCTTATTTTTGAGCAATATTACGGAAAAGAAGTTGGCTTATTTAGTAAAGATAATCGCCAAGAAAATCCGCATGCTTATACTGCTGGATTAACCTATACCCCAGTGCCATTAATTACATTTGGTGCTGAACGTCGTTTTGGATTAAATGATAATAGTGATAATAAATTTGACGTCAGTATCCAATATCGACTCGGTGAATCACTCTCTTCACAACTCAATCCTAATAATGTTCGATCAACACGTTTAATGTCAGGAAATCGCTATGATTTCGTAAATAGAAATAATGAAATTGTTTTGGAATATAAAAAGAAAACCTTAGTCTTCCTTTCCCTCACACCAACAATCAATGGTTATGCCAAAGAAGAAAAAGATTTGGGAGTACAAGTTCACTCTAAATATCCAGTTAAACAAATTGAATGGTCTGCCAGTCGTTTAATCGCTAACGGAGGTAAAATTAATCACAATAATAATCTTAATTACTCCATAATCCTTCCGCGTCATCTATCTGGTTTAACGGAAGAAAATAGCTACACAATAAACGCCGTTGCGATTGATGAACAGGGCAACCGTTCTGATCCTGTACAAAGTCACATTACGGTTGATCAATCCGCTATCAATACACAAAATAGCCAATTTACGCCTAAATCAACACAACTTCCTGCAGACAATCATTCTGTACAAAATCTCACCTTATCAATTTTCGATAATGATAAGCTTCCCGTTGATATCGATATAAAAGAACTATCACTAAAGATCCAATCCGATAATCCTATTGGCAATAGTCGAGTCTCAAATTTCAGTCGAATTGATACAGGAAAATATCAAGCAACAATAACCGCAGGAAGCACACCTGAAATTGTAACGTTAACCCCAAAATTCAGGGATAATATCTTTAATCAGGCACAGGTGACTTTTGTCGCTGATACTCATTCAGCCATTATTGCTCAAGGTGGGTTAACCGTAATTAAAAACCATGCACCCGCTGATGGTAAAAGCCAAAATAAAATTCAAGTCATCGTAACCGATATTAATACCAATAGAATTCCTAACTATCCGGTCTCTTTTACTGCAGATAATGGCGCAACGATTATTGGGCAGAAGAATACAGACTCTGAAGGTAAAATTATTTCGGTAACACCATCAACCCCACCTTATATTGCTGATGGCAATACCCCCGTAATTTTTACTGCTATCGTTAAAGATAAAAATCACAATGTAATACCTAATGCCAAGGTGATTTGGTCTACTAATCGAGATCAAAGTATCGTGGGTATTAATGAGGTATCAACGACAGATAACCAAGGTATTG
This sequence comes from Proteus sp. G2626, assembly GCF_009915985.1. Taxonomy (NCBI): domain Bacteria; kingdom Pseudomonadati; phylum Pseudomonadota; class Gammaproteobacteria; order Enterobacterales; family Morganellaceae; genus Proteus; species Proteus sp. G2626. Next base: position 278,024 of record NZ_JAABNH010000009.1, read on the forward strand.
CTAAAACAACAGTAACCAGTACTCACGCTTTTGATGTCATTGTAACCGCTAGACTCAGTAATGAATCATTTGATGCAAAACCGATTTCCTTTATTGCTAATAATCAACACGGTTTAATTACCTTAACAAGTAATAAAACTCAATTAGTTGCAGATAATACAGAGCAAGCGATATTAACTGCTGTAGTAAAAGATAAATTCGGGAATAAATTACCTAATGTAACCGTTAAATGGCAATCCAACGCCTCTGCAACTCTCGATAAGCAAAAGAGTGTGACTGACAATCAAGGACAAACAACCAATCAAATACGCACTAAAAAAGCAGGTGTAACCGAAATTATCGTTACACTTGAAAATAAAGAAAAAGCACAACTCGCCCTAACTGCTATTGCGAATCCTAATAGTGCTAATATTGTCCTAACGACTGAAAATAATAAAACAGAAGCGATAGCAGATAATCACGATACCATTACCTTATCAGCGCATGTTACTGATGCTGAAAATAATCCATTAATCAAACAATCTGTATTTTGGCATTCAACTCATAATACGCTTAGCACTAACATGACAAAAACAGATGATAATGGTGATGTAAAAATAGAGATAAAAGGCACTAAAGCCCTACCAACAACTGTCACAGCAATATTAGAAAATAACCAAAGTGCAACACAAAACATTCACTTCATCGCAGGCCAGGTCAAGTCATCACAAAGTACATTTTTGATTGAACCGCAATCTATTATTGCCAATGGCCAATCACTCGCCACAGGTACTATTACCCTAAAAGATACATTCGGTAATCCTGTGCCAAAACAAGAGAAATTGATAACGCTAACGGGTGATAACCCCACTATTCAATTTAGCGCCATAAAAGAAATAGATAACGGTGTTTACCAAACCTCAATCAAGGGTAAACAAGAAGGTATTAGCACCATTAACGCTAAATATACCAATATAAGTAATACATTTACTTTAGCACAACCTCTTGGTTTTATTGCTGATAAGCAAAACGCCACAATTAATGCAGTTAATGTGGTCGCACCTTTTGATGTCATCGCAAATGGTACGGATAAAGTGGTTATTCGCGCAAAAATTGTTGATAAGCAAGGTAACCCTGGCATGGAAGGAATTGCTGTGGGTTGGATAACCTCACTAGGTCGACTCTCACAACCTATCAGTAAAACCAATAAAAATGGGATAGCGGAAATTACGTTAATCAGCACACAAGCAGGTTCAGCACAAGTGACCGCAATGTTAGACAGCCAACAATCTCTCGATGCTGATCATTTGATTAATTTTAATACTGATACCATTTCTGCTGATAAATCTCAGCTATCACTTATTCCTAACACCATTATTTCTGAGGTCGAACAATCTCACATTACTTTAACGCTAAAAGATAAATACGATAATTTATTAACAGGATTAGAGAATAAAATTAGCGTTAGCTACAGCACTGATTTAACGGCAACAACGACAGCATTTAAAGAAATCTCAACGGGGGTTTATCAAGCACAAGTTAGCGCATTAAAAGCCGGCCAAACAACAATCAGTGCAAAAATAGATCGTGTAACACTCACACACACTGCATTATTAACGGTTCTGCCTAATAGTCAAACGGCAAAAGTTGATAAGTTTGTGATTAGTGATACAAAACCTCATGCGGGCGACACCATCACTTATAGTGCTTATATCAGCGATAAAAATGATAATCCTGTCAATAGTGGCGTCAACGTAACATGGACAACGGACAAAGAGAGTCTACTTGCCAAACCACTCACATTTACAGACAGCAAAGGTATTGCAGAGGTTAAGTTAACTCGTAACCCTGCGGGTATTGCTAAAGTTAACGCCATATTAATTTCAGGTCGTTACCCCGCTCCTGATGTCAATTTTGTGGCCGATGATGTGGATGAAAATCGTTCAGAAATCAACTTAATACCTGCATCAATCATTGCCAATGGTACGGATAAGACATTACTCACTTTAACGATTAAAGATAAAGGCGGTAATATTTTACCTGATCAGCAAGTTGAAGGGATCTCTAATAACCCAACGATACAATTTAGCGCGGCTAAACAAGTCTCTCCGGGCCATTATGAAATTGAAGCAACGGGGACTAAATCCGGCACAGCACAATTAAGTGTCAAAGTGAATGGTGTTGATTTCAAAAAACAAAAAACCTTGCAACTTCGTGCTGATGCAACAACATGGAAAATAAAAGCCACTAATGTAGATAGAACGACCATGATTGCTGGTGATAAAGGCGTTAATTATCAAGCAACTATTGTCGATGCTAATGACAATATATTACCTAACGTCATTGTGTCATGGAAATTACAAGGTTTAGCTGATGACTATGACTTTAGTACCTATACAGATGCTCACGGTATCGCAAGAACCAAAGTGACCAGCCATGTTGCGGGTATTTTAAAAATGAGTGCGTATCTTGATTTAAGCAATCACAAAGCGATACAAGATGTCACTGTCACTCCTGCTAATATCGATGCGAATAAATCAATCTTCAGTAGTAATCGTCAATCAATTGGTGGTGATAATAAAGATAACGCCTTAATTACTGTAAATTTAATGGATAAATACAGTAATACTATTGATGGTAAAACCGTTTCAATTAAAGCAATCAATGGTAAAGCTAACTTTAGTCATAACCCATTAAATCCATTAGGAAATGGTAATTACCAGACCACACTTACTTCGAATGTTAAAACAGATATTATTTTAACGGCTGAAGCCGATGGGATCACCATTGCAAAATCATTAACCATTAAAGTCACTATTCCTAAACCAACCATTATATTTGCTAAGCAGATCCAACAAGAAACCTATGCTTCTGCGCCAATCAATGCATTAAGTTATACGGGATTACCTAATAATATTAATGTGATGTGGTCTAGCTCAGAGCCGACTATTGCCTCGATTGACACCAATAGTGGCAAAATCTCGATGAAAAAAGCAGGCACAGTAATCATTACACTGCAAACGTCAGGAAACGAGCAATATCAACCAGCTCAAAGTAGTTATCCTTTGGTCATTGAAAAAGCGAAACCACATCTGAAAATCATGTCTCCACTCAACATACAATCAACGTGGAATGATGGTATAACTCAAAAAATACTTACCCGATTTGATAATACAGATGCAAAAAATATCACTGTCAGTTTTTCCAGCGACAATCCTTCTATTACCACTGTAGATGATAAAGGGGTATTAAATGCCATAATGCCGGGGAAAACAAAAATAAAAGTACAAAGTGAGGCAACTGAACAATTCTTAGCAGATACTCATACTATTGATTATGAACAAAAAAAAGGAACTTTCGTTATTAATTTTGCTAATAAAAGCGTCGTATTATCAGATGATCAATTAGGTGTAAAAGTACAACAACCTGACAAACAAATTCCTCCTGAAATAAAAGCAATATGGCTTTCATCGAACCCTAATGTTGTCGCCATTAAAGATACAGGAGAAATAACAGCACTAAGTAAAGGTAAAAGCGTTATTTCATTACAGGTCTTGGAAAACCAATATTTCTTAGCCTCTCAAGGAAGCTATGAAATTGAAGTAAGAGCTATTCCTAGTGTAAAAATACTCTCAATAGCCCGTCGAGTTGATAATCAATTCCTTGATAAAGAGCTTTCTGTTTCAACACAAAAAACTATTCGCTGGACACCTATCTATGATAACGACACCATTCAAATAACTTGGAAACTAAAAGATGATGACACTGCTAGTCAAACAGCGGTAAATATTGAATTAATGATTAATGGAAAAACATATAGTAAAAATGAGAATATTCCTGATACTTCTAATTTAGAAAAAACAACCACGTTTCACGCTGAAAAAAGCTTCTTCGATAAAGGTGCAAAAATAGAGATCAAAGCGATTGCATTCGATTGGGGAAATAGTAATAAAGAGTACCCTGAGTTTTATCCATTAAAAGTAGAACCTGTTACTCCACAATTTATGGAATATAGTTTTGATGGACACATCAATTTTGTTGAAACAAGTAATAACGGTAAGTTGACGAGTTCATGTCGGACATTAGCCACAGAGCCCATGACTCATGTTATGGCTGTTCCAGTAACGTCAATCGGATTCGGAACGAATAAACTCTTATATCCTGTACATATTTCTCATAGGCTTGTTAATATTCAAGGTGATTCCAGTCGAAATGAAGTAGATTATAAAGATAGCACTAGTTATTCTTCTTCTATTCATAATGATTCCAAAGCTGACACCTATCCTTCACTCGCAATGAAAGAAGATTGTTATCAACGTCCCATAGGCGCCCCTGATTCAGGCTCAGCAACATTAATCACCGAAATGGAGATCTATGGTGTGAAAAAAGAATTCCAACAAGCTGTTACTTGGGAAGGTTCAGGTAGCGCACAAGGCAATAATGTCCATGTAATTTATAATAAATCAATACGTTAGACAGTTAACTTATTAAAAAAATAGGCTTTTATTAACACCCATAAAAATTAAATATTATGGGTGTTTTCTTTTTATTATCAGCCATTTTTAAATGACAAAATAAAAAATCCTGAATAGACGTTTCCTTCTATTCAGGATCATAATTAAAACGACAAACAAACTTAAGCGTTGCTTATCTTTTTATGCATTTCTTGAACGGAAATAACACTCGCCGTCGGATCCGCCGTTAATGACAGCGTAGTCGCAAATCCACCATTTAACGTTGTGTCATAATGGACTTTATATCTTAATGCACTACGACGAATAATCTTAGAATCTTCAATAGCTTGGCGACCCGAAGTTGTATTAACAATATAGTCATATTCACCATTTTTAATTCTATCTTCAATATGCGGTCGCCCTTCATGAACTTTATTCACTAAACGTGGATTTATTCCCGCTTCACCTAATACAATGGCTGTACCGTGTGTCGCATCTAATTCGAACCCACTTTTTAGCAATTTAGTGGCTAAATCAACAACACGCTTTTTATCACCTTCGCGCACAGAGAGAAGTGCTCTACCTTTTTTCTTCATCGTAGAGCTACTGCCTAACATCGCTTTAGCAAAAGCTTGAGCAAAGGTTGCTCCGACTCCCATTACTTCGCCAGTTGAACGCATTTCCGGCCCTAAAATAGGATCAACACCTGCAAACTTATTGAAAGGTAAAACCACTTCTTTTACAGAGTAATAAGGGGGAATAACTTCTTTTGTTATCCCTTGCTCTTCAAGGCTTTGTCCTATCATGACACGTGCAGCGACTTTGGCTAATGGCACACCAGTGGCTTTTGACACAAAAGGCACTGTGCGAGCCGCTCGAGGATTAACTTCGATAAGATAAACATCATCACCTTTTACCGCAAATTGTGCATTCATCAGCCCTTTTACACCTAATTCAAAAGCAAGCTCACGAACTTGTTTACGCATCACATCTTGAATTTCTTTGCTTAAGGTATACGCAGGTAATGAACAAGCTGAATCACCGGAGTGAACACCTGCTTGTTCGATATGTTCCATAATACCGCCAATCACGACTTGTTTACCGTCACAAATTGCATCAATATCAACTTCAATCGCATCATCTAGAAAACGGTCTAATAATACAGGGGCATCGTTTGACACACTGACGGCAGTTTGGAAATAACGACGTAAATCAACTTCATCATAAACAATTTCCATGGCACGTCCACCAAGCACATAAGAAGGACGAACCACCAGCGGATAGCCAATTAATTGCGCTTTTTCTACCGCCTCTTCTAAAGCGGTCACAGTGGTATTTTCAGGCTGTTTTAGCCCTAATTTATCAACCGCTTTTTGGAAACGCTCACGATCTTCGGCTTTATCGATTGCATCAGGCGTTGTGCCAATGACTGGCACACCTTCAGCTTCTAACGCTCTTGCTAATTTTAACGGTGTTTGACCACCATATTGCACGATAACCCCTTTCGGTTTTTCGATACGCACAATTTCAAGCACATCTTCTAATGTGACAGGTTCGAAATAGAGTCTGTCAGAGGTGTCATAATCCGTTGAAACCGTTTCAGGATTACAGTTCACCATAATGGTTTCGTAACCGTCTTCACGTAGTGCAAGCGCCGCATGAACACAACAATAATCAAATTCAATCCCTTGACCTATACGATTGGGCCCACCGCCTAAGATCATCACTTTGGGTTTATTTTGATGTGGATTTGCCTCGCACTCTTCTTCATAAGTCGAGTACATATAAGCCGTATCAGTTGCAAATTCTGCCGCACAAGTATCAACACGTTTATAGACTGGATGTAGCTGATATTGCTCACGTAATTGGCGAATAGCATATTCTTTTACGTTAAGTATTTTAGCTAAACGCGCATCGGCAAAACCTTTACGCTTTAATTGACGTAAAAAATCAGCACTTAATCCTTTTATACCAACTTCACTGACTTTTTCTTCCAGACGAACGATTTCTTCAATTTGAACTAAGAACCAGCGATCAATATTGGTGAGATTAAAGACACCATCAACAGATAATCCAGCGCGGAAAGCATCTGCGATATACCAAATTCTGTCTGAACCTGCTTCTTTTAACTCTCGACGAATTTTGGTTAATGCTTCAGGGTCGTCTAAATCGACTTTGGGATCAAAACCAGTAGCACCAACTTCAAGACCTCGTAACGCTTTTTGCATAGATTCTTGTAGCGTTCTACCAATTGCCATCACTTCGCCAACAGATTTCATTTGCGTTGTTAGTCTGTCATTTGTTCCTGCAAATTTTTCAAAGTTAAAGCGAGGGATTTTTGTCACAACATAGTCGATTGAAGGCTCGAAAGAGGCAGGTGTTCTTCCTCCTGTGATATCATTCATCAGCTCATCAAGGGTATAACCTACCGCTAATTTTGCGGCAACTTTAGCAATCGGAAAGCCGGTTGCTTTGGATGCCAAGGCAGAAGAGCGTGAGACACGAGGATTCATTTCAATAACAATCAAACGCCCTGTTTTAGGATCAACAGCAAACTGAACGTTAGAGCCACCAGTTTCAACACCTATCTCACGTAATACTGCCATCGAGGCGTTACGCATAATTTGATATTCTTTGTCGGTAAGTGTTTGTGCTGGTGCAACAGTAATGGAGTCGCCCGTATGAATTCCCATTGCATCGAAGTTTTCGATAGAACAGACGATAATGCAGTTGTCGTTTTTATCACGCACGACTTCCATTTCGTACTCTTTCCAACCAATCAGTGATTCATCAATTAATAGTTCATTGGTTGGTGATAAATCTAAACCGCGAATACAGATTTCTTCAAATTCTTCGCGATTATAGGCAATACCACCACCGGTTCCTCCCATCGTGAATGAAGGACGAATGATACAAGGAAAACCAACCTGTTGTGCGACCGCAAACGCTTCATCAAGGTTATGTGCAATACCTGAACGCGCTGTATCTAAGCCTATTTTCTTCATCGCTTTATCAAAGCGTTGTCTATCTTCTGCTTTATCAATTGCATCGGCTGTTGCCCCAATCATGGTGACACCAAATTCAGCTAAAACGCCTTGGCGCTCTAATTCTAAAGCACAGTTCAGTGCTGTTTGCCCGCCCATTGTCGGTAGTACCGCATCGGGACGTTCTTTTTCGATAATTTTTCTCACAACTTGCCAGTGAATAGGCTCGATGTACGTTGCATCAGCCATCTCAGGATCGGTCATAATGGTTGCAGGGTTTGAATTTACCAAAACAACTCGATATCCCTCTTCACGTAAAGCTTTACATGCTTGAGCGCCTGAATAGTCAAATTCACACGCTTGTCCGATAACAATCGGTCCAGCACCTAAAATCAGGATTGTTTTGATATCTGTTCTTTTAGCCATTTTCTTTCGCTCCTGATTTATTTTGTTGTTACTGATTGCAGGTTTTGACGATATTGCGCGATTAGCTCGATAAAGTGATCAAAAAGAGGTGCGGCATCATGTGGCCCAGGGCTGGCTTCTGGATGGCCTTGGAAACTGAACGCAGGTTTATCTGTACGATGAATACCTTGCAAAGAACCATCAAATAGAGACTTATGTGTCACACGTAAATTGGCAGGAAGTGAAGTTTCATCAACGGCAAATCCATGATTCTGTGCTGTGATCATCACGGTATTTTTATCTAAATCTTTTACAGGATGGTTACCACCATGATGCCCAAATTTCATTTTGATGGTTTTTGCACCGCTAGCTAACGCTAAAAGCTGATGACCTAAACAGATACCAAAGAGAGGAATATCGGTTGTTAAAAACGTTTGAATGGCGTTAATGGCATATTCACAGGGCTCTGGATCCCCGGGGCCATTTGAAAGAAAAATACCATCAGGTGAAAGCGCTAAAATATCGTGTGCTGATGTCTGTGCTGGTACAACGGTGACTCGGCACCCCCTATCCACCAGCATACGTAAAATATTACGTTTCACACCAAAATCATATGCCACAATGTGCAATGGCAATTCATTCGCTGATTTAGCTTTGGGTAATTCACTCTCTAGTGTCCAACTTCCTTGAGTCCACTGATAAGGCTGTTTAACGGTTACTGTTTTGGCTAAATCCATTCCTTTTAAACCCGGAAATGATTTAGCCTTTTCGAGCGCAACATGGGTATCTAGGCAATCCCCTGCGATAATACAGCCATTTTGTGCGCCTTTTTCTCTCAATAAGCGCGTTAGCTTACGTGTATCAATATCTGCAATTGCAACGATATTATGGCGTTTAAGATAATCAGATAATGTTTCTTGTGCACGATAATTGCTCATCACTAATGGTAAATCACGAATAATTAAGCCTTGAGCATGGATGGTTTCTGATTCTTCATCTGAATGATTAACGCCGGTGTTGCCAATGTGGGGATAGGTGAGAGTAACAATTTGTTGGGAGTAAGACGGGTCGGTTAATATTTCTTGATAACCAGTCATTGAAGTATTAAAAACGACTTCACCGATGGCGGCGCCTTCTGCGCCAATCGACTTGCCGTGGAATTCGGTCCCATCTTCTAGAACCAGTATAGCTGATTTAATCAAAACGCCCTCCAGAGAATAATAAATCACATTTCATGCATATTAATTCAGATTTAAGCCTCTAAATCAATGCCAAAAACATAAAATTGGGCAAATTTTTGGCAAATTGGGCGCATTCTAAAGATCCCTTAGGCAGATGTCTAGAAAAAACACCTTTTTAATTAAAAAAACATCAACCATTAGCAATCTAATCAACCAAGTGACAATTAATATAACAAATCTTACGAATTTAACCGTTTGCTTACTAAGATAATTTAAAAATGAGACTTTAAAAGGAAATACAGCAGAATACTGTCTACTTTTAGAAAAAAAACAGGAAAAAGCAAGGGATAAACAAGAAAAACAAGAAAGAAGAGAAAAAAATAATCAACAAAAGAAAAAAAACTCATAGTTAAAAAAATAACCATGAGCTTTCAATATATTACAAATAACAATAAATCATAAATCCTCTAAAGAAAGCACATCTTTCATATTATAAAGACCTGATTTTTTAGAACTTAGCCAAATAGCCGCCTTTACTGCGCCATTTGCAAATGTCATTCGACTAGAAGCCTTATGGCTTATCTCGACGCGTTCGCCAATATCAGCAAAAATCGCGGTGTGTTCACCCACAATATCCCCCGCACGAATGGTAGCAAAACCAATACTTTGGGGATCACGCTCTCCTGTATACCCTACTCGCTCATAGACAGCGCATTTTTTAAGATCACGGCCTAATGCATCGGCAATAGATTCACCCATTGCTAATGCAGTGCCTGATGGAGCATCAACCTTATGGCGATGATGTGCTTCTACAATTTCAATATCACTGTAGGTTCCCATCACTTTAGCCGCCTTTTCAAGTAATTTAAGCACTAAATTAACACCAACACTAAAGTTGGCAGCAAACACGATGGGGATAATTTTTGCTGCATCATCTATGGCTTTTTTACCTTCATCATCAAAGCCTGTCGTGCCAATAATCATGCCTTTTTGTTGTTCCACACAAAACTCAATATGTGAAAGAGTGCCTTCTGGGCGTGTAAAATCAATTAATACATCAAATGCATGCGCTTGTGCTAATAGGTTATCGGATACTGTGACACCAATATGACCAATGCCAGCCAATTCACCCGCATCCGAGCCAATCAATGAAGAATTTGTACGCTCAAAAGCAGCACCTAGCACGGTTCCTTCTTGTTGAGAAATTGCCTGAATTAATTGGCGTCCCATGCGTCCACCTGCACCCACAACAGCAAGACGAAGTTCTTTTGCAGACATAACTAAATTTCTCCTTAACAATACTTATGATCTCTATTTATTGTTTACAGATTAGCGATGTCATCCGTTTGATGCCAGCATTTAACGTTCCAGATAAGAAAAACACACCAAATCGTACTAATTATCAGTAAAAGAGATGAGTAGCATGATTATTCATTTAACTTTAGGTATAAAAAAAGCAGAGATTTCAACTCTGCTTTTAAAAAACTCTCTTTTTATATGCCTTATTCAATAACTTTATAATCGAGTCGAAGCTCTTTAGGCACTTCAAAAACAATGTTTTCTTCTCGTCCTGATAATTCGATGACTTCATCAGCACCAAAGCTTTTTAAACGCTCTAACACCTGCTGTACTAAAATATCAGGCGCAGAAGCCCCCGCGGTCACTCCGACAATATTAACATCAGTCACCCATGACTCATCAATATCTTCAAAACTATCGATAAGATAAGACGGTTTCCCTGCACGCTGTGCCAATTCTGCTAAGCGGTTTGAATTCGATGAGTTCTTAGAACCAACAACAAAAACAACATCGGCTTTTTCAGCAAGTTCTCTTGCCGCTTCTTGGCGATTCGTTGTTGCATAACAAATATCGTCTTTACGAGGTCCAATAATTTTGGGAAAACGCGTATTTAAAGCATCAATCACTTCAGATGTATCATCTACAGAAAGTGTTGTTTGTGTCATAAAGCAAAGATTGTCTTCATCTTTGACTTCTAATTTCCAGACATCCGCAGGCGATTCAACTAAATACATCCCCCCTTCAGGGTTACTATATTGCCCCATTGTACCTTCAACTTCGGGATGTCCAGCATGACCGATTAAAATCGCCTCTTTACCTTTACGACTCGCTCTTGCCACTTCCATATGAACTTTAGTCACGAGTGGGCAAGTGGCATCAAAAAGCATCGTTAAATTACGCGAGCGAGCTTCTTGGCGAATGGCTTGAGAAACACCATGAGCTGAAAAAATTAAAATCGCGTTATCAGGCACTTCTGAAATTTCTTCAATAAAAATAGCGCCACGTTCACGTAAATCGTTAACCACATAACGGTTATGAACTACTTCGTGACGAACATAAATAGGTGCGCCATAGATTTCCAGAGCACGGTCAACAATGCTGATAGCTCGGTCAACTCCCGCACAAAAGCCTCGTGGGTTAGCCAGCAATATTTGCATGTGTTGTTTCCTCCTCAGGATCGATACTGACCACTTCAATATCAAATGTCACTTCTTCTGACGCTAACGGATGATTAAAATCGACAGTGACGGAATCTTCAGTGACATCTCTTACAATGCCCGGCATTTCACTGCCATTCATTGCTGTAAATAGCATGATAGTGCCCGCCTCAGGCACACCAGATTCTGCAAAGTCAGAAGGCATAAAGTATTGGATCAAGTCAGGATTATATTTACCAAAAAGATGTTCACCTGCAAGCGTAAAGGTTTTTTTATCTCCCGTTGATAACCCCAATAATTCAGCTTCTAAGGCTGGCGATAAACTTTCATCACCTAAACGAAAAAGAGCGGGTTTACCATGTGCTTGTGTAGATTCAGCAACAGAGCCATCGGCTAATTTTAAAGTGAAATTCAACAATACTGCGCTGTTGTTGAGTACCTGCATAACCATACTAATACCTTCTATTAAGCGTAACCCCCGCCATAAGGCAGGGGTTATTTTAGTTAACTCATTGTCTGATTACTTTTGCTTTTTTGTATCTTGCGGGCTGACATTTTTATCAGGGAAAAAGCTTTCAATGATAATAAGCCCAGCACCAATACAAATCCCCATATCAGCAATATTAAAAGTGGGCCAATGCCAATCTCCGACATAAACATCAAGGAAATCGATAACAAACCCGTGGATCAGACGATCAGAAAGATTACCCAATGCTCCGCCAATAATAAGCGCATAAGCAATGTTACTTAGTCTGGCACTCGCTTTATTTTTATACATCATCACTAATAAAGTAATGCAGATTGCTAATGCAATCAGTGCAAAAAACCAACGTTGCCATCCCCCTTTATCCGCTAAAAAGCTAAAGGCAGCACCATAATTATGTGCGTAAGTGAAGTTGAAAAAAGGTATTACGGCAACAGATTCATACAGACGAAATGTCTGCATGAAATACTGTTTCGTACCTAAATCCAACACCACTACAGCGATCGCTAGCCATAACCAGCGTAAACCTGTAGAGCAAAGTGTTTTCTTCATTAATTAAGCAAACTTACGTTCTTCACCGTTACCGGCTACGTTAGTAACACAGCGTCCACATAACTCAGCGTGTTCCGCTACTTGACCGATATCTGTTGCATAGTGCCAGCAACGAGGACATTTTTCACCATCGGCTTTGTTAAAGGCGATTTTTAAACCCGCCATATCAGACACTAATGCTGTTGCTGGTGCATCATTAATATCTGCGACTGTCGCTTGAGATGTTAATAAAACAAAACGCAGTTCATTACCTAATGCATTTAATTTGTCTGCCAATTCTTTATCTGCATACAGTGTGACGGATGCTTCTAAAGAGCCACGCAGTTGTTTATCTGTACGCGCTTGCTCTAATACCTTATTGACTTCACCACGAACGGCCAGTAATTCAGCCCAGTAATCATCATTTAAGGTTTCGGATGCATCTAAACCAAATAAATCGGTATACCACTCTTCAGTTAAAACGTATTTTGCACGTTCACCTGGCAGTTCATTCCAGATCTCATCAGCAGTGAATGACATAACTGGCGCCATCCAACGGACTAATGCTTCAATGATGTGGAATAATGCTGTTTGGCAACTACGACGCGCAACGCTATCGCTTTTCGCGGTGTATTGTCTGTCTTTGATGATATCTAAGTAGAAAGAGCCCATTTCCACTGAACAGAACTGCATTAAGCGCTGAATAACATTATGGAAATCGTAATTTTCATAATGTTTTAGGATATCCGCTTGTGCTGCTTTCGCACGACCTACAGCCCATCGATCAAGTGTCACCATCTCTTCTGGCTTAACTTGGTGTTTTGCAGGATCAAAACCGTTTAAGTTCGCTAAGAAGAAACGTGCAGTATTACGAATACGACGATAAGTATCCGCCGCACGTTTTAAGATTTCATCTGAAACGGCAATTTCACCCGTATAATCTGTTGATGCAACCCATAAACGTAAGATATCAGCACCTAATTTATCCATCACATCTTGTGGACTAACAGTATTACCAATAGATTTGGACATTTTACGGCCTTGTCCATCTACGGTAAAACCGTGTGTTAACACTTCACGGTAAGGCGCTTTGCCTTTAATTGCGGTTGATATCATCAGTGAAGACATAAACCAGCCACGATGCTGGTCAGAGCCTTCTAAATACATGTCAGCAGAATTACCATGGAATTCAGGGCGATCATCGACAACAGTTGAGTGTGTTGATCCTGAATCAAACCAAACATCCAGTGTGTCTGGTGTTTTCATGTAATCGTCAGCTTCATCACCCAGCACTTCGCGGATATCTAAATCCCACCATGCTTGAATCCCACTCACTTCAACACGTTTTGCAACTTCTTCCATCAACTCTAAAGTACGTGGATGTGGCTCTTGAGTCTCTTTGTGGACAAACAGAGACATTGGCGTCCCCCAAGTCCGTTGACGAGAAATACACCAGTCTGGACGGTTCTCAACCATTGATTCAATACGTGCTTGGCCCCAATCAGGGATCCATTTAACACCTTTGATCTCTTTTAATGACTGTTGACGTAACCCGTTTTTATCCATACCAATAAACCATTGTGGTGTTGCACGGAAAATAACTGGAGTTTTATGTCTCCAACAGCAAGGATAACTGTGCTGCAACGCTTCATGATGTAACAGAGCGCCTTTTTCTTTTAGCAATTCAACAATGACATCATTTGCTTTAAAAACAAAAACGCCATCTAATGTTGGATAAGTGCCAGGTAAATAACAACCATTTGGCCCAACTGGGTTTGCAACTTCTAAACCGTATTTTTGGCCAACCACGAAGTCATCAGGACCATGGCCTGGTGCAGTATGTACCGCACCAGTACCCGCTTCTAAAGTAACGTGATCACCTAAAATAGCAGGTACATCAAAGCCCATAAATGGATGATTAAAGCGCAACAGTTCTAGATCTGTACCTTTACATTCACCTAAAACAGCCCAGCCAGTTACGCCAATACGCTTCATTACGCCTTCAACAAGATCAGCCGCCAAAATCACGCATTCATCATTAAAAGAGACTAAGGCATAATTAAACTCTGCATTTAATGCGATAGCGCGGTTAGCAGGTAATGTCCAAGGCGTTGTTGTCCAGATAACCAAAGAAATTGGTTTATCTGTTGCTGAACCAAATTTAGCAGCAACGGCTTTTGAATCTACGGCGGTGAAACGCACATCGATAGAAGGGGATGTTTTGTCGTAATATTCAACTTCGGCTTCTGCCAGTGATGAACCACACGCCGTACACCAGTGAACAGGTTTCGCCCCTTTTAACAAGTGACCATTTGCGATAATACGCGCTAATGCACGGATAGTATTCGCTTCGGTTTTATAATCCATTGTAAGATAAGGTTTTTCCCAATCCCCTAGAACACCTAAACGAATAAAATCTTTTTTCTGTGCTTCGATTTGCTCGTAAGCGTATTTACGACATTCCTCGCGGAATTGTGCTGCCGATATTTTTTCTCCTGGTTTACCTACGATTTGTTCAACTTTTAGTTCGATAGGTAATCCGTGACAATCCCATCCTGGAATGTACGGAGAGTCAAAGCCTGACAGCCCTTTGGATTTAATAATAATATCTTTGAGAATTTTGTTTACTGAGTGACCAATATGAATATTGCCGTTGGCGTATGGAGGGCCATCATGCAAAATAAATGTTTTTTTACCACTTTTAGCCTGACGAATAGCTTGATACAAACCTTCTTTGTACCAACGTGATAACATCTCTGGTTCGCGCTTTGCTAAATCCCCGCGCATAGGGAACCCTGTTTCTGGTAAGTTCAGGGTATTTTTATAGTCACTCATTCGATTCTCAGTTCCAATTTTCCGCTAGTTTATGACTCCGACCGCTGTGATAAAAAATCCCTAGCAGTAGCCACATCATCTGCGATTTGCTGCTTCAATGCATCCAATGATGCAAATCGCTGTTCATTACGTAATTTCTTTCGTAACACAACATCAATACAACGTCCATATAAATCCATATTAACGTCGATTAAATGAACTTCTAATTGTACGCCCTTCCCTTTTACAGTTGGGCGACTTCCGATATTTGCCACACCAGGCAAAGGCAATTGATTATCTGATAAATAGACATCAACGGCATAAACACCTTTCACTGGTGCAACCAAGCGCTTCATTGGAATATTGGCTGTCGGAAAACCAATAGTTCTACCCAATTCATTACCATGAACAACTCGTCCACAAACACTGTAAGGGTGTCCAAGAAGTGATTCAGCAAGCACTAAATCATCATTGAGTAACGCTTCTCGTACCGCGGTGCTACTGATACGTAATCCTTTATCGCAATAACTTTCTGTATTCGCGACGTCAAATCCATACCGAACGCCCGCTTGTTGCAAAAAGTGGAAATCACCTTCACGATGTTTGCCAAAGCGAAAGTCATCACCAATAGCAAGAAACTTCACCCCTAATTTATTGACCAGCAGGGATGAAACAAACTCTTCAGGTGTTTGTGCAGCAAACTGTTTATCAAATTTGACACACAAAAGGTAGTCAATACCACATTCAGCCAAATACTTTATCTTGTCTCGCAAACGAGTCAGACGTGCTGGCGCCTTTTCTGGTAAAAAGAACTCAAGTGGCTGAGGCTCAAATGTCATCACAACCGTGGGTAACCCTCGTTGTGAAGCTTCTTGCTTCAAATGTTTCAATAATGCCTGATGGCCTCGATGGACACCATCAAAATTCCCAATCGTCAGAACGCAACCATGATGTAGCGCTCTAATATTCTGTATACCGCGAATTAGCTCCATAACTGGCTCAATACCGTGGAAATTATTGGATTATACCTTGTCAAAGGCTTGAGAGTAACCCAATATATCAATGTTTATTGATGAGTAATATCTCAACGAGTCGATTCACTGTTATTCTTAAATGTGACTACTCACATCAAACAAAAATGGACTATCACTCACTTCTTGGTTATAAAATCGCATAAAATCAATCGTAGATCCTATTAGAATCTATTATTTATTACTCATATACACGATTTTGATGATTTTTTCACTCAAAGGACTGTATTCTACCCGTCTTAACTGATAAAATCTTGCGCCATCACAACGAAACAAGTGTCGCGTACAACGACGCTAATTTTGTATAAATCCATTGACAAACTTAGGTTGAAAAGGCATATTCCTTCACCTTTGTATTTGTCCTCGCTAGAATATATTTGGGAGTTGGAACTTGGCTAATATCAAATCAGCTAAGAAACGTGCGGTTCAGTCTGAAAAGCGTCGTCAGCACAACGCAAGCCGTCGTTCTATGATGCGTACTTACATTAAAAAAGTATACGCAGCAGTTGCTTCAGGTGATAAAGAAGCAGCACAAAAAGCATTTAATGACATGCAACCAATTGTTGACCGTCAGGCAACTAAAGGCTTAATTCATAAGAATAAAGCTGCACGTCATAAAGCTAATCTGCAAGCACAAATCAAAGCAATGTAATATTGCTTTCTTGTGTTATAAAAAACCGGCTTAAGCCGGTTTTTTATTTTCTCCCTTTGAACTGCAACCCACTTATGGGCTTACAACACTCTTTTTATCTCCATTAAAAAGTGCCGAAAAATCAGTATTACAAACACGTTGAACCGCTGGATGTTGGATCATTCGTTCTGCAAAAATCGCGTAGTACTCTTCTTTTACAGTGTCGAGCATCCCAATCTCTTCGATATTACTATGAGCGAAAGTTTCATCGGTATACAGTGAAGGTGCAACAAAAATAGCATTATAATTTAATCCAAATGCTTTCATTAATGCCGCATCATCAAACTCTCCCAATATTTCCACTTGCAGATTTTTATTGCGTATCCACGTTAATAAATGGCGACCTAACATATATCGACGACCTGGAATGAGTAGTTTTCGCTCTTCTAAGCATTCAGGAAATGGTTTTTCAGGAAGTGGGTGACTGCAAAAAAAGCTCATATTACATTCACCGAGTTTTACAGAAAATAAACCTTCTTGCTGAGAAGAATCGACCGGGCAATCTGATAAAATCATATCCAGTTTATGCTGACTTAATTGTTCTAATAATAATTCATGCGTTGATTCAAAACAGCGCAGGTGGATTTGCTCATGATCAATCACAGCTGTTTCCAATATGCGGCTAACTAGTTGTTTAGATAATGCATCTGCGACACCGACATCAAATAATAAGCTCGATTCACGACTATAGTTGACGATATCCAGCATTTCTTGACTTAGCATAAACATTTTATCAGCATAACGGAAAATAAGTTGCCCCAATTCTGAAGGAACCAGTCCCCTTCCTTGGCGTTTAAACAACTTACCACCTAATCTTTCTTCTAATGCTTTAATCTGCCCTGTAATTGTCTGAGGTGTCAGATACAGGGCTTCTGCTGCACCTACAACAGAGCCTTCTTTACACACATGCCAAAAATAATAAAGATGGTTAAAATTGAGATGTGACACCCGCATAGTTATCTTCCTTTCAACTTCTGTGATCTAGACACAGACTATGTAATAACGCATTAGTTTGCGATTGGCTTTCCTTGCATCCAATCCTCATAAAAACACCTACGGCACAATACACTGTATTGCACCGTAGGTTTAAATATATTGCTCGGTATTTATTGTGTTGAGAAACTCAAATCCGTAATAAATTTCCTTATATTGACTTCGTTTTTAACTTCGGTAAAACAGAACGAAGCAACAAATATCCCACAATAGCAGCTATCGTTGAACCTACTAAAATACCAAGCTTAGAGTAGGTATTATAAGCTTCATCTGCACCATCAAAAGCTAATCCTGCGATAAAGATAGACATAGTAAAACCGATACCACAGAGCACAGATACTGCAAATATTTGTTTAAGATTAATCGCATCTGGTAATTTTGCAATGCCTAGTTTTACCGAAACCCAACTAAAGAGGAAAATTCCGATCGGCTTACCTAAAAATAGGCCTAATGCGATACCTAATGGTAATGCTGATAACATACCATCCAATGTCACTCCATTTAAGGATACCCCTGCATTACTAAATGCAAACAGTGGCAAAATTAAATAAGCAACCCAAGGGTGTAGCACATGCTCTAATTCCTCAGAAGGTGAATCACCTTCATTATTTCTTAATGGGATAAGGAACCCGACGATGACACCCGCAATGGTGGCATGAATGCCTGATTTTAAAATACACACCCACAAAATAAATCCAAGAACCAAATAAGCTGCGGTATTACCAACTTTACGCCAATTCATTAGGCCTAGAGTAATAACAATCACCCCAGCCAAAGCCAACGGCATCAATGCAATACTCTTTGAATAAAAGAGTGCAATAATCACAATAACGCCTAGGTCATCGATAATCGCCAAAGCTAATAAGAAAACTTTTAACTCAACAGGGACACGTTTACCTAATAGCGCCATAACGCCCAATGCAAATGCAATATCCGTTGCCGCCGGAATAGCCCAACCTTGTTGCCCAACAGCATCTGTATGATTGAACATGAGATAAACTAATGCAGGCGCTAACATCCCTCCCACAGCAGCAATTGCAGGAAAAATAGCTCTATCACGTTGAGCTAAAGAACCTTCTTTTAACTCGCGTTTAACTTCTAATCCAACCACTAAAAAGAAAATAGCCATTAAGGCATCATTTACCCAAAGCAAGAGTGGCTTATCAAGTTCGAATGCACCAAACTTGATCATGATAGGAATAGATAAAAACTCATTATACAAAGCACTTAGAGGTGTATTCGCCATAATCAATGCGATAATAGCAGCAATAATCAGAAGAATACCGCCTGATGCCTCTAATCTCAAAAATTGTCTAATAATTGCCGTCATAATATTAACCTCAAGATTACTAATCTTGTTAATAATATGCTAACCATGAATTCGTAAAAAACAGTTTATTTATGGATAATAGCTCGGATTATTCGAATTAAATAGGAAATATTAAGAGAAACAAGATAGGTAGTCGAAATTAATCAATATTATTTCCCAATAGAGAAAATAAAAAATAATTAAATTAATTAAATTTAATCTATTGATAAATAGCTAATATTTTAACAAATAAGTAAAAATAGACATCTAATTGAATAAATACTCCCAACTGATAAAATAGAGCAAATAGACTAATTTTCAACCACACCAAACAATACCCTTTCTCTCTTTTTTATTTACAGCATCCTAAGATTATAAGAAAAAAGAAAATGTTATATATTTCACTATTTAACCATTGTGCTATGGTTTTATAAAAATAATTTTCGCTTTTGTACTAAGGCTTCTATCAATATGTCGATTACCATTTTTGTTGCCGTACTATTTGCCGCTGTCTTCCATGCATGTTGGAATGCATTAGTCAAAGTCGGCAGTGATCGATTTCTAGGGATCTCGTTACTGACCTTTTTTTCAGGTATTGTAACAATCCCCGCGCTGTTTTTGGTTGGATTACCTGATATAGGTGCATGGAAATGGCTTATTCTTTCCGTCCTATTTCATATTGGTTACACACTCTCTTTAAGCCGATGTTATACCTTGGCAGACTTTAACCAGATCTACCCAATTTCTCGTGGTAGTGCACCATTAATGACCGCAGTTCTTGGTTTTTTTCTTTTTCATGAAACACTCCCCATTACTGGATTAATCGGTATTCTATTGATTATTTTAGGTATTATCCTTATTTCACGTAGCCGAAAAATAGCAACACTGAATTTGCGTAAAGATGCGCTCTTTTTTGCGCTCCTTACTGCATTATTTACCGCAAGTTATACTCTATCTGATGGTAATGGATCCCGTGTGGGTGAAACACCTTTTGCTTATATTTTGTGGCTCTTCTTTTTAAATGGTATTGCGATGTATTTACTGGCATGGCTTCGTTATCGCCAGTACTTAAAAACCAAAATAAAAGATTATTGGAAGCCCGCGTTTTTAGGTGGTGTCATGCAATTAGTCAGTTATGGCATTGTAATTTGGGCAATGAGTCATGCCTCTATTGTGCTTGTCGCGGCATTAAGAGAAACCAGTGTACTATTTGCCATGGTCTTATCTGTTTATTTGCTAAAAGAGCAATTTAACCGTAAACAACTCTTAGCGTGCTTAGTCATTTTAACGGGGATTGTCGCCATCAAGATGGGATAATATTGAGCCATATTAAAATAAAAAGGCCCGATGATAAATACTGTCATCAGGCCTTTTTGAAAGGGGGAATAAAAATTATTTGGTTAAATCATCAAAGAATTTTTTCACACCATCTAGGAAGCTTTTAGAGCGCGGTGTATTTTTCTCACCACTTTTACCACCAAATGATTCACCAAGTTGTTCCATTAACTCTTTTTGTTTCTCATTGAGTTTAACCGGTGTTTCAACAACAACACGGCACATCAAATCACCGACAGTGCTACTACGTACTGACTTGACGCCTTTACCTTTCATACGGAACATTTTGCCCGTTTGAGTTTCTGCTGGGATTTTAAGTTTTACACGGCCATCCAGTGTAGGAACTTCAATTTCGCCTCCCAAAGCCGCAATCGCAAAGTTAATCGGAACTTCACAATACAGGTTATTGCCATCACGCTCAAAAATATGATGTTGGCGAACATGAACCTGTACATATAAATCGCCTGCTGGTGCACCATTTTCACCTGCTTCACCTTCACCACTTAAGCGAATGCGATCACCCGTATCAACGCCAGCTGGAATTTTAACAGACAGGGTTTTATAACGCTCGACACGACCATCACCATGACATTTAGAGCAAGGCTCTTTAATCACTTTACCTCGACCATGACACGTTGGACATGCTTGTTGTACAGTGAAGAAGCCTTGACGTAAATGAACCTGACCCGCACCATGACAGGTAGAGCATGTTTCAGCTGATGTACCTTCTTTAGCACCGCTACCATGGCATTTGTCACATGTTTCTAGTGTAGGTATACGAATTTCTTTGGTAATACCACGAACAGCTTCTTCAAGCGTTAAGTCCATGTTGTATTGTAAGTCAGACCCTCGTGATGCACGTTGTTGACGGCGACCACCACCAAAAATATCACCAAAAACATCACCGAAAATATCACCAAAGTCAGCGCCACCACCGAAACCACCACCACCTTGGCCACCAAACCCGCCTTGCTCAAAGGCTGCATGGCCATATTGATCGTAAGCAGCACGTTTCTGTGCATCACTTAAAATTTCGTAGGCTTCTTTGATTTCTTTAAATTTTGATTCTGACTCTTTATCACCCTGATTACGGTCTGGGTGATATTTCATTGCTAAACGCTTATATGCACGTTTAATTTCTTTTTCGTCGGCACTTTTACTTAAACCGAGTACTTCGTAAAAATCTCTTTTCGCCATTCTAGATTACCCTTGACATAAGCACACGGGCGTTGAGTTTCCTCGACGCCCGTGTTCGGTATCAGTAACTATTCACAGGTGAGTTACCGTGGCCCGTTAAGGGCATTATTTCTTGTCTTTACCGTCAACTTCTTCAAACTCTGCATCGACAACATCATCATCTTTCTTCGCACTCGCCTCTGCGTCAGCAGCATTACCTGCAGCACCCGCTTGTGCTTGTTGTTGTGCAATTTCTAACAGCTTTTCAGAAGCTTCAACTAATGCTTTAATTTTTGCTTCGATAGCGTCTTTATCTTCGCCTTTAGAAGCTATTTCTAACTCGCTTACCGCTTTTTCGATAGCTTCTTTATCGTTCGCTGGTAATTTATCACCAGCTTCTTCAATTTGTTTACGAGTACCGTGAACTAATTGGTCAGCTTGGTTACGAGTTTGCACTAATTCTTCAAACTTACGGTCAGCTTCTGCGTTCGCTTCTGCATCACGTACCATTTTTTGGATTTCTTCTTCATTTAAACCAGAAGAAGCTTTAATGGTGATGTTTTGCTCACGTCCACTGTTTTTATCTTTAGCTGATACATGCAAAATACCATCAGCATCAATATCAAAAGTTACTTCAATTTGTGGCATACCGCGTGGTGCTGCTTGAATACCATCTAAGTTAAACTGACCCAGCGATTTGTTATCGCTCGCACGTTTACGTTCACCTTGTAATACATGAATAGTTACTGCAGATTGATTATCTTCTGCGGTAGAGAACACTTGGCTATGTTTAGTTGGGATTGTGGTATTTTTCGCAATCAGAGAAGTCATTACTCCCCCCATTGTTTCGATACCTAAAGACAGTGGAGTTACGTCAAGTAACAGAACGTCTTTAACATCACCGGCTAATACACCACCTTGAACAGCCGCCCCCATTGCAACCGCTTCATCTGGGTTAACATCCTTACGTGGCTCTTTACCAAAGAAATCAGCAACGGTTTTTTGAACCATTGGCATACGAGTTTGACCACCAACCAGGATAACGTCGTTAATTTCGCTAACTTTCAAGCCTGCATCTTCTAAAGCAACACGTACTGGCTCCATTGAGCGTTTCACTAAATCTTCAACTAAAGATTCTAGTTTTGCACGAGTTACTTTGATATTTAAGTGTTTAGGGCCTGTTGCATCAGCAGTAACATACGGCAAGTTAACATCTGTTTGTTGTGCTGAAGATAATTCAATTTTCGCTTTTTCAGCAGATTCTTTCAGACGTTGCATTGCTAATGGATCGTTACGCAGATCAATGCCTTGTTCTTTTTTAAATTCATCAACTAAGTAGTTGATTAAACGGCTATCGAAGTCTTCACCACCTAAATGAGTATCACCATTAGTTGACAGAACTTCATAGGTTTTTTCGCCATCTACTTCATCAATTTCAATGATAGAGATATCGAATGTACCACCACCTAAGTCGTAAACAGCGATAGTGCGGTTGCCTACTTCACGATCTAAGCCGTAAGCCAGAGCTGCCGCAGTTGGTTCGTTGATAATACGTTTAACTTCAAGACCGGCGATACGCCCCGCATCTTTAGTTGCTTGACGTTGAGCATCGTTAAAGTAAGCAGGAACAGTAATAACGGCTTCTGTAATTGTTTCACCTAAATAGTCTTCTGCTGTTTTCTTCATTTTCTTCAGGACTTCAGCAGATACTTGTGGTGGAGCCATTTTATCGTTACGTGCTTCAATCCACGCATCACCGTTATCAGCTTTTACAATTTTGTAAGGCATGATAGCAACGTCACGCTGAACTTCACTATCTTCGAAGCGACGACCAATTAAACGTTTGATGGCAAATAAAGTATTTTGTGGGTTAGTCACAGCCTGACGTTTTGCTGGTTGACCAACTAAGATTTCACCATCTTGTGCATATGCAACGATTGAAGGTGTTGTGCGGTCACCTTCAGCGTTTTCAATAACCCGGGCATTTTTGCCATCCATTACAGCAACACAAGAGTTAGTTGTACCCAGGTCAATACCAATAATTTTACCCATTTAAACGCCTCCAAAGAGAATTCTTTATCAATTTGACTACCAATCTATATGAGGATGAATATTCATTTTTCAAGTCACAAATTAATAGACTTATTACAACATCATCTCAAAGCGGATATAAAATCAACGCAACTCAAGAGTGGTAATTGCAGTTGAAAAGAAGATGGGGTCATAAATACATTCATCAAGGGGAATCATGAAAAAAAATGCAAAAAATGCGAAAAAAATAGGTTAAACAAGCCTCAATAAACAAAAAAGGTTTATTTATCAATACATTACTTCAAAAATAAATAATATCATAACGAATTAATACAATTGACTGAAGATTAGACTCAAAATAGAACCACAATACATTGATAACAAAGTATTTTTAAAAAAAAAACACTAGGAAAAAGGGATTAAATAGAAATGAGGTTATTTTTGTACTACTTGAATATAGTATGAATTCTATCCACTCATACAAACAAACAGTTAGAATAACCTCTTAAATTATTTAGGCAGAAGTAGAACGACGGGCTGATTTTGGTCTAAATGCGGTAACAATATTTTCGTTTGTTTCAATGTAAGGACCATCTAACAATTGGATACAATAAGGCACGCTTGCAAAAATGCCACTCACAATGACTTTACCGTCACTGTCTTTTAACCCTTCCAGCGTTTCTGCAATCGCTTTAGGTTGTCCAGGTAAGTTTAAAATTAATGCTTGGTTACGTATAACACCAACTTGCCGAGACAAAATCGCTGTTGGTACAAATTTCAGACTAATTTGACGCATTTGTTCGCCAAAACCAGGCATCTCTCTATCTGCAATAGCCAAAGTCGCATCAGGCGTAACATCACGGCGAGCAGGGCCCGTTCCACCGGTTGTAAGGACTAAATGGCAACCCGATTCATCAACAAGTTCACAAAGTGTTTGCTCAATCATTAATTGCTCATCCGGGATCAACCGAGATTCGATATGAAAAGGCGTTGTTAACGCAGCTTTTAGCCAAGCCTCTAAAGCGGGTAGACCTTTATCTTCATAAACCCCACTTGATGCGCGATCAGAAACAGAAACTAACCCTATGCGTAATTCATTCATATCAACCTCAATTAATCAATGACCATCTAACTTACGCGCAGATATTACCATGAGAACACAAGAGAATTAAAAACAATCTCAATATATTACTGATGTTTAATATTTGATTATTGAGAATGGATAATAAAAAATGATAAAGATCTATATTTATTTATCGTTAGCTAAATATAGAAAAAGGGAGCATAAGCTCCCCCTCTTTAATCTTGAATAATACTAATTAATATTACTCATCAATATATTTAGCAATATAAGACGCAGCTAAACTTTTTGCTTCAGCTAATTGTGCTGCATTTAATGCACGAGCGGTGCGTTTTAGCATCGCTTCATCACCATCACCATTTTCAACGGCAACAGAGAACCATGCATAAGCTTCTTTCAGATCACGTTTAACGCCTTTGCCATAGTAATAATTTAACGCAAGGTTATTTTGCGCAAGACCATTACCTTGAATAGCTGATTTTCTGTACCACTCAACAGCTTTACGTGCATCTTTAGCCACACCATCGCCTTCATCGTACATCACACCTAAGTTATTTTGTGCGTCACGATTACCTTGGTTTGCAGCCTTGGTGTACCAAAAAACAGCTTTAGTGCCGTTACGTTCAACTCCTTCACCATCATCATAAGAGACAGCAAGATTGTATTGTGCATCAGAGTGGCCTTGTTCTGCTGCTTTTGTATACCAAACAACCGCTTTTTCATGATCTTGTGCTACACCAATACCTTCATCATAAGAGATACCGAGGTTGTATTGTGCATCACTATCACCTTGCTCACCGGCTTTAGTGTACCAATATACTGCTTTCTCATGATCTTGCTCTACACCATCACCATCATCATAAGAAACAGCTAGGTTATATTGTGCTAAAGAAACGCCTTGAACCGCAGCTTTGTTATACCAGTAAACCGCTTTTTCTGCATCACGCTCAATCTCATCGCTCATATCATACATAAGCGCTAAGTTTAACTGTGCTTCAGCATGGCCTTGTTCAGCAGCTTTGGTATACCATTCCAACGCTTTTTGTGCATCTTGTTCAACACCTTCACCATTCTCATATTTTACGCCCAATTGATATTGAGATGCTGAGTTTCCACTTTCAGCACTTTTTTCAATTGCAGGTAAAGAGAACGCGGTTTTACTCTCTGCCATTGCAGCGCCACTAAGAAATAACGATGCAAGTACCGTTGCCAAGACAATCTTTTTCATAATTCACCAATAATAAATAGAGTATTTTAATAATATATTTTTATAATTATTACTGGATAAATAATATATTCCAATCAATTTAATCTTAAAATTTTCTTAAATGTTATTTTGAGAAGAAAAAAATGAAAATACCCACCTATAAAAGATGGGTATTTAAGATTTTTATAAGAATTTAACGACGAATTATAATAAATCCGCAATCATTTTCTCTAATTTTTCCTGATCGACAGCAAATTTACGAATACCATCAGATAATTTATCTACTGCCATTGGGTCTGCATTATGTTCCCAATAGAATTGAGCTTCAGTGATAGCCTCTGGACGTGCTTTCACTTCACCTTTATAAGATAATTTATGTTCAACTTCGCCTTCAGCTTCTGATAATTCTTTTAGCAGTGCTGGCGCGATAGTTAAGCGGTCACAACCGGCTAATTCTAAAATCTCACCTATATTACGGAAGCTTGCGCCCATAACTACTGTGTTATAACCGTGTTGTTTGTAATAGTTATAGATTTCAGTAACAGAAATCACACCCGGATCTTCAGCAGGGGCAAATTCTTTTTTATCTGTATTGGCTTTATACCAATCCATGATACGACCAACAAATGGAGAAATCAGGTAAACACCTGCTTCAGCACATGCACGCGCTTGAGCGAAAGAGAACAGTAAAGTCAGATTACAGTTGATACCTTCTTTTTCTAATTGCTCTGCGGCACGAATTCCCTGCCAAGTAGATGCTAATTTGATAAGAATACGGTCGTTACTAATACCTGCATCGTTATACAGCTTCATTAAATGACGCGCTTTTTCGATACATGCTTGAGTATCATAAGACAGACGTGCATCCACTTCTGTCGAGATACGGCCAGGGATCAGTTTTAAAATTTCTAAGCCAATATTTACTGCCAGCTTGTCACAAGCATCAACGATTTGTTGTTCACGTGAATTGCTTTGTGAGCGAGCCCATTCAATCGCTTCATCAATTAATTTACGATATTCAGGAATTTGAGCTGCATTTAAAATTAAAGATGGGTTGGTAGTTGCGTCTTGAGGCTGATACAGTTTCATTGCTGCAATGTCGCCAGTGTCAGCAACAACGGTTGTCAGTTTACGCAAAGAAGTCAATTTGTTGGTCATTTTGTTTATCTCATCTACTAGGTAAATCTGTTTGCAGTCACCTGCGGATATCTATTGATAATAACATGGACTGCTCACACTACAAGACGCTTAAATTCATACAAAGCAATTATTTGAATGCCAAACGTTTTCGCGAAACAAAAACGGAAAAAAACAGAAGAATACCGCAAGCTGAATCGTTTAAATTATCGGTTTTTACCTCAAATAAGAGAAACCATTGTTTTTTCCTATCACTATAATTTAGCCTATTATCGACAGAATTTGTTATATTCGATCAATATTAAAATAGCCAATTGAGGGAATTATGCTAATTACTATTTCACCAGCGAAAACACTGGACTTCGAATCGCCTTTAGCAACAACGCATTTCACCCAACCTGAATTGCTAAAATATTCCCAGCAACTTATCGAAGAGTGTCGAAAGTTATCTTCAAGTGATATTGCAAGCTTGATGAAAATAAGCGATAAACTCGCCGGATTAAATGCAGCTCGTTTCGGTGAGTGGCAACCTAATTTCACACCAGAAAATGCACGCCAAGCCATTTTAGCATTTAAAGGTGATGTTTATACGGGAATGCAAGCTGAGCTTTTTTCTGAAGATAATTTTCAATTTGCTCAACAACATTTGCGCATACTTTCAGGTTTATATGGTGTATTGCGGCCTCTTGATTTAATGCAACCTTATCGCCTTGAAATGGGAGTAAAACTAAAAAATAAAAAAGGTAGGGATTTATACCAGTTTTGGGGAAACACCATTACAGAAACGCTAAATAAAGCTCTTGAAGAACAAGGTGATAACATTTTAATTAATTTAGCGTCTGATGAATATTTTAAATCAGTTAACCCACAAAAACTCAATGCAGAGATTATTAAACCCGTTTTTCTTGATGAAAAAAATGGCAAATTTAAAGTTATTAGCTTTTATGCTAAAAAAGCTCGCGGATTAATGAGCCGTTTTATTATTCAAGAAAAGCTCACTAATAAAACACAACTTAAAGAATTTGATTTAGAGGGTTATCAGTTTAATGCAGCCGCATCAGAAGGCAACACCTTAGTATTTAAACGCGCTGAATCACTCGTCAAATAAAAATATTTATCTTTAGTTATCAACAATAAAAGCAGCACTAAAATAAGTGCTGTTTTTTATATTAAGGATCACAAATGTTTTGTTACTAACGGTAAAGGTGACCATGTAGGTGATGGAACAAATTCACTGCCTTGCATTATTGTCAGTTGTTGCTCATTAAATTGAGCCATTTCTTGAATAATAACCGCAAGAGACGCCTCAGACAGTATACTTTGCTTTTCAATAACCGTTACGGATCGATTAATCTCATTTGGCTTCTTTTTTACAGTTAAAACAAACTGATTATCCTGAGTTTTATACTGTATATCATCCCCTACTTGAAAAGCAGTAAGTCTCTCATGTTCAGATAATCCGGAAATAAAAAGGTGACTGTGATTTCCCTCATCATAAACAATAACTTCACCATGACGTTTTTTCACAATATAAACATTATTGCCAGCCCCACCACTTAAATAGTCATTACCAAACTCAGAGATTAATAAATCATTCCCGCTCCCAGCACTGAGATTATCATTACCTTCTCTTGCAATTAAAATATGATGTCCATGATTCACTACAATATGATCATCTCCTGCCCCCGCATCTATGACAGAACTATTTTTATTATGATTAACAACGATATCATTCCCATCCATAAGATAGAGAACTGACAATAAGTCTATCGCTTGACTTTGCTCCTCTTGCAAGGTGACGGGAATAGGCATTAATTGAGAGTCAAAAGGATAAAGAGAATAGGCAGATAATGCCTCTTTATTTAAGGCTAGTGATTCAGGGATCATCAGTACATTATCTTCTGTATTCATCGCTAAATTTAAATCAGTAATAGGTATAAGCAAACGTTGCATACTTTCTTTGGTTGGAAGAGTAAAAATAATATTATCTTTATCAATAAAACGAAGATTCATACCCGATCCAAAAATAGCGTTAATACTCGACGGCTCAAAAAACAGTTTTAAGTGTGAGTCTGGATGATAACGATGTGATAAAATACCGTCACTAAATATCAAATCAAAACCACTAATATCGGATAAAAAGAAATTACTAGTATCGTGCTGAGATAATATGTCTATCTGTTTAGAAAATGAAAGACTGATAGTGTCATTTTTATCCGAAACTAAAAATGTTCTAATTTGATAACTATCATTGCCTGCACTTAACGTAATAAACGAATTCTTTGTAATACCAACATATTGATTATCTTGATTATTTCCCAGAATAGTAAATTGTAAATTTTCACCTGAAGAAAATCCACTATATTGTAATTGTGGCAATAAATTAATTTTTTTAGTCTTATTAGGGTATGAAATTAGCAAGGAATGAGTTTCATCATCTATATATAAAGATTGAAGCTCTTCTTTATTATTACTATATTTATCTATATAACTAAATTTATATAATATATTATTTTCAATGGTTTTATTTTCATTCGCTGTCAAGATAAAACCATCCATTGTAGTTAAAGTATATCGATGAGCTAATAAATTATTTTCCTTTTCATTATAAACATTTTTTAGTGTTATTAAATGAAAAATAGTCTCATTATTTCTATTTCCATCATTAACTTTAATATAAAAAACAATATCTTTCCCATAACGTCGAATAGAGTATATTTCATCAAAATTATAATTTAACCTTACAATACTAGATTGCAATTCACTTTTTTCATTAATAATAGTTTCAAACTGAACATTGTAATTTTTTTCTAACGATGATCTTAAAATAATATAACTATCATTTCCTTCGCCACCTTCAGCATATCCCTCCTGTAATACTAAAGTATCATTTCCTTCTAACCCATATAATAAATCAGTACCACCACCTCCATCTAAATAATTATCTTCTTGATTACCATAAATAGTGTCATTGCCTATTTCACTTCCTATGACATTTTCAATACTGTCTAAGTAAGCAATAACTTTTTGAGTTTGTAATACGATGTTAGGCATAGAATCAACTAATTGCTTAGAGTAAAGGCGCCCGTTCTCTTGATAGAGAAAAAGCTTAGAATGAAAATTTTGGCTATTTGTTTCTTCTGCTGATTTTTTAAATTTAACATAATTATCTAATAAACTCACTTCATAACCAGTATATTTATTTGTTGTTTTAATAATACGAAGTGTGTCACATCCCTCTCGTCCATAAAAACGACTGGCATAAAGAGGTGAATCTGAAGTAAATAAATTGAATATATCACTTTTATTTCCTCCACTTATTCTTTTCGTTCCATTATAAATATCGAAGTTATTTTGAGTATTTGAAGGGGCGGCAATAATATCATCACCATTATAAGTATTAAAATAGAAAGCGTCGTATTCACTCCAATCTGATTTATAATATTTTTTATATTGGTTAACTTTTATTAAATTTTCAGCAATCCTTTCTTCACCCAGTAGAAGAATACTATTTTCTCGTGTTGTTTTTATTTTTCTAAAAAAGTCACTCTCAACGATATCATCAAAAATAGGTGAATCATTATCAGAAATAATATCTATAGAATAACGCTTCAATTCATTAATATAAAAATCCATATCAAAAATAAGTATTTCATTTGTAGCTATAGCTTCTTTAGGAATATAATATTTATATTCTGTTTTTTCCAAACGAAAATGATAAGAGAGTGCAGCTATTTTCTCTGCTTCTTTTTGGCTCATGTTTAATGATATTCGCTGAGCAACATACTCACCAAGCGGATTTAAAATTGAATCTAATGTTTTTCCCATTAAATTAGGAATAACTTTATAATAATAATATTCTTGATATATTTGTTTTTCATTAGTATAAAAATAACGAGCAGAATCAGATTGTTTTTTTATTTCATCAAGATAATTAATCGCATTTTTATCAATCATTAATTCTAATTGCGCTTCCGTTTCCAAATAAATAATTTCATTTTTTTTATCCGGAATAAGATCTCCCATCAAAAATGCATAAAAGCCATTATTGAGTTCTTCAAATGGCGTAAAATGCACTTTTGTTTTTGATTCTTCAATTAGTCTTACTGCTGTATAAATTGAGGTTGCTAAAGCAATAACAGCACCAGCAACAATACCAATGGGGCCTGCAATAGTAGAGCCTGCGAGCATAGCAATAGAAACCCCCAATGTTACCAATCCAGATACTACAGCCAAAGAGCCATTGACAATATAATCAATACGTTGTTTTTCATTAGGCGCATCTGAAATTCGATTAAAATTATCGTAAACATTATAAATATCAAATCCAATAGAAAGCATATTAAGACCGACACCAACTCTAGTACTTATTTTATTGATATATTCTAATGGATTATGACGATATTTTAATAATCCTTTAGCCAAAGCTATTTCAATTATTTCAGAAAGACCATTGTAAGCCATTTCAGACCACATAATAGCAAGATTATGAATAATTTCTTTACGTTCTTTTGCTACTAATAGTGGATTATTAAGCTGTTCAGCAAGCATAAATGTAGCATTAATAGATTGCCACGTGCTAAAAGTAATATTTGAGTAACCAATTTTACTAATTATTCGCATATGGCGAGGAATATTTAATGAGAACTGCCTCAAAGTATCCCAATCATTATGATCATATTTTTTATTATCTAGATTAATAATTTCAGACAATCTTTCAGAGGCTACTAGATAATCAATTCTATTTGTATCGCTAGAAAGAAGATATTTAATTTTATCTTTTTTATTATTTAATAGAAACTTTAAAATAGAAATGACTTTCTTATCTTCTTCAGTTCCAGAAAGTGACAAAAAATAATCATTAAAACAAGATGGATCAAATGTTAATTTTTCTTCCCATTTATCGATAGTACTTAATGAAATTAAATCTATTTTTTTACCATCTATTTTTGCTCCTAGATGAATTAATAGCATTTTATCAAAAGAAAGATTATTTATTTTTACTATTTCTTTATTTTTATTAGATAAAATATTATTACTATTATTTAGATAATCTAAAATATTTAAATGACTTATCTTGTCAATTGCTTTGGCAGGCGACAATCCCTCAAATACGTTTTTATCACTATCTGTATAAATCATACATTGAAGCTTAGTAATTAAATATTTATAGTTTTCAAATGTAGAAATTCCATCTAATAATACTCTATATAAAATACCCTTTCTCTTTTCATCAAAAAATGAAGAAAGTAATTTTTCTGATAATAAACTTAAATTTTTTATTAAACTTGGATTGTCATATATTGCATGAATCAGTTCAATTGCTCTATTTGCTTTTTCAGTTAATGTTGAATTATCAGCTTCATATTGGTGATTTAAAAATACATGGTCAAAAGAAATTTCACCCATTAAATATTTATTAAATTCTCTATTAATTAATGGATCATATATTACTTGTATAAACTGACTTTTGATCATATTTTCATCAGCGACTCTAAAAATAGCTGATAACGATTCTGGATATATTAAATAGGCATCATGTATAGAAATATTATTATTAATAATTTTATCACTTAGATCTCTTAATACCTCTCTATGCTGTTCATTATTAATAATATCTACTTTCTTAATTAACGTTCCAATTTCTTCAATTGTAAGATCATAACGATTTATTTGAATATAGTTAAAAATATCTGCTATAGTTATATTATCTGAATAATCATATATTAAGGTTTTAATATCTTTTCGATAGCCTTTTTTAAATTCAATATTATCACGATAACTAGGATATAACTCAGAAACAAATTGATAAACATCTTTAGTTAAATGTTTATTTTCTATTTTTAATTTTTCCTCTGATGAAATAGATGTAATATCTTTATATTCCGCTTCAGGCGTAATAAAATTAGACAATGTTACATTCGTTAACAACGGCTTATCAATATAATTTCTTTCCGTAACGGGCTTAATAATAACATGCTCTTTTGAGAGCGATATCGTATTATTACTAATTTTATAAATAGGCATATTTAATCGTTGAGCAATGCCTTCAATAAAAAAATCACCGTATTGATAACTTAACAACTTCTCTTTTTTAGCAAAAATTATTGTTCTTTCATTAAAAAACTGATTTTCTATAATAATATTATATAAGGATTCAACCTCATTTTTTTGTCTAATAAACGATTGATTAAAAAGATTTTGCTTTTGATTTCCTGTTACAGTAACACGTATTCTATTTTTTAAGCAATAATCTAAAAACTGACTTATTTCTGGCTTATTATCTAAGTAGAGTGCTAACTCTTCACTTTTAACTCCATTATAAAAGTATATTATAATATCATCTTGATAACAATAATCTATATTATCAACAATAATATTGTCTATTATTTTACCCGTCAGAGTCGAATTTTCAGAAAATAAGAATTTAAAATTTTCATCATCATCATCAAATAATAAATAGCTACAATCTATTTTATTTTTATTTTGCCATAATGATTTTTCTAAAAGAACATATGGATTATCTTCATGAATATAGAAATCCTTTAGATGGTATCCATAATTTTTTTCTCTATAATGATTAAGAAAATAATTTTCTAACTGACCTATTTCATGAATAATCATTTTATTATTAAATTGCTGGTTTATAAAAAAATCAAAAAATAAATCATGATAAGATCCCAACCTATTATTTCTTTTTAAATCTATTTCATTCTTAATTAAATCAAGTAACTTATTTACATATTTGTTGTTTTTATACTCTAATAGATTTTTATAATTATCTTTTAGATGTAGTTTGTTGTGATCTTCTATCAATAATGTATTTTTTAATTCAGGAATATCTATTCCTTTAATTATCTCATTTAAATATTGGTAGTTTTCTTTAAATTCAATAGTATAATCATATCCATAAACGCCCATATTTCTATTTTTATC
The DNA here is from genome assembly GCF_009915985.1 of Proteus sp. G2626. NCBI lineage: Bacteria > Pseudomonadati > Pseudomonadota > Gammaproteobacteria > Enterobacterales > Morganellaceae > Proteus > Proteus sp. G2626. Next base: position 312,239 of record NZ_JAABNH010000009.1, read on the forward strand.
CGATAATAAATAAGGGCTTTCAATGATATTATCATAAATAAAGTTACTAATACCCCTTGTACCTTCATTAATTTCATTAAGCATTAATTGATAAAGTTTTGCAGCAACTAAACTATTTTTTTCAGCTAGTGCTATCAAATTATTTTTTCCATAAATAAACTCATCATAAAATAATTTATTCTCTAGTTTATCTTTTACTTTACTCAATATACTTTTAAGTGAGATATTTTTATTATTCTGATTAAAAATACCAATTTTATTAATAAGAGAAAAGCTTGAAACTAGTTTATCAAAATATATATTCCCATTTAACCCATTTATTAAAGAAATTATCTCATTTAATAAAACTATTTTATTCCCTTTTAATAGGTAGCTATTAATCTTAATTAATTCAGGATAGTATGTATCACTAAACTCTATATATCCCTTACCTTTCCTTATTTCTTGAAAAGAACCAAATTCAACTTCTTCGATATCAAAATCGTCATTATCATATTTATTTAAAATAATCTTACTTGCTTCACTATTTTCTATTATTTGCTCAAGATGATTTTTTATTAAATAAACACCGTCATCAACATTTGAATTTTTCACAATGACTTCTACTATTTTACTCTCTATTTTAAGCTCGACAACAAGCCCCACTTGTTCACTATAATGAATAACACGCCCAACAATATTATCATTGAAAGGTAATGCAAAACCTATCTTCTTTATATTTTCAGCAACTCCCTTATTTATCTCTATATTATTATAGTCCCATGCACTTCGGTAATTTGAAGTTTCTCTTCTTTTATATTCATCAAAAATAATATATTTTTTATTATCAACTTCATGAGATCCATAAAAATCCATTTTACTCGCCAAAACTTCATTTATAGATGAAATACTAGAATGCTCTAGTAATTCACTATTAGAATCAAACAAGGAAAATTTATGATTACTTTCAGAATATTTTTTGTACGAAATAGCAATCGCATGATCTTTAAAAGCAATAATAGCATAATAATCATCATAATTTTTCATAACATATTCTAAGTGTTCATTTATTTTATCTTTATCAAACACTATTTTTTTTATATGTGATTTTTTTAGTCCTCTATCCTCTAATATTTTGCTAAATTCAGTCGAATTTAATGAGTCAAAAATAAAATATTGTGCTTTTTCACTTAATCTCTCCATTTGAAAATGTTGAGACAATATAATATTCTTAATTTCTTTGATTAGATTTAATATTTCATATTCTTGTATACCACTAAATATAATAGAATCAAATTTATCAGCTATGACTTCAATTTTATCTTGATAAGAACGTATATTTTCTTTTAACCAGAATAAATATTTGTTTCCTCCTTCTAGACCATTATTTCTAACTTCAACTAAATAATTCAAACTCAGGCCATAACATAACCCAGCAAGAGTATGAATATGACTAAAATCATAATTAGTTTCTGTGGAAGTAATTAGATTAACTCGACTCATTACTCTTTCTAGTGGTTTTAATAGATCAATATATTGTGAAAAAATTTTTATACTATTATTTTTCATTTTAGTAATAAACCAACCTGTACCAACTTTATAAAGTAAATGTTCTCCACTGTCTGTTATCTGAGCATATTTAGATTTTGCAATTGTAAATGCTTCTTCTATATCATCGACATAAATATGCAGTACCTTTTCTGTCTTATTTAGTTTATCCCTAATAATAAAGATATTTTTATAAGAATAACTCTCATTAAGTTCGATGCTGATATCTTTATTAATAGTTATCTGTTTTTTTATTTTAATATCATTGATAATTTCTCTAATAATATCTTTATTACTTACTTTCCAACTTTGAGTTAGATTAAAATAACCAATATATTCTCTCTTATTATAAAATCGATAATGTAAGAAACTATTATTATCTTTATTTTTTATAACCTCATTAATTTTATTAATGAGGTTATTTTTATCATAAAAGAACTCAACATTCCCATCAAAATCAATAATACTAAAATTATGACTTTCATTATCTATTTGTATAAATAATTTTCCATTTTCTAACGTAAGGTAATAATCACCAGATAAATTATGGCGCATTAATAAATTTAGTTTTTCTTTTTGTATTTTATTAGGTTCTCTCCCTGCTAATTTTGCACTATTAAAAAACAAATTTTCTATACTTGAATTAATTTCTTTTTTAATAAAATCAAGACATTTAGTAAATTCATTTTTATTATAGAGTAAAAAATTATTATTTATATTTTCTATAAATTCATTTGCCGCATACTCATTTTGAGAAATAAAAATGGATATATAGTTTTCAATTAAAACTCTTTTTACTGAATTAAGAGAAAAGAATAACTCTTTATTATTTTCTTTTATATGACATTCTATTTTTAATACAATTTTATTTATATCATCATTAAATGCAATTTTTTTGAATCCATTCATATTTAATTTCCTTATTTTATAAAATTAAGCTATTAGAAATAAACTATATAAATTAATTTTTATTTATTTTAAATGCTTATTTTCTTATTTTTAATAAAAAAATAGCCCAATACTTTATTGGGCTATTTAATTAAATATAAATTTAATTATTTAAAGTAATTATTACTTAGGTGCTCTTTCAAGTAGGAATGCACGTAATTGAGCAAAATCGGCGGGTAAGAAGTGTGATAACAATTCTTTATCCGCACGTTCTGCTAGCTCTCTAGGAAGTGGCAACTCACCACCTAAAATACGTTCTACACTTTCTTTGAATTTTGCTGGATGTGCAGTACCTAAAAATAGTCCGTATTCTCCCTCTTGAAGTTCATCGCGCAGTAAACGGTAAGCAACTGCCGCATGAGGTTCTGAAATATAACCTTTTTTTGCTAATTCCCGTACAGTTTCTTCGGTTGTTTTATCCGTGACAGCACCATGAGAAAGATCAGAAAGATCCCACCCTTTACGACGGTACAATTCTTCAATACGAGGCCAGTTATTAGGTTGACTAACATCCATTGCATTAGACAATGTTGCAACAGTACGATGGGGTTCCCATTTTCCATTATCTAAATAACGAGGAACTGTATCATTGACGTTTGTTGCCGCAATAAAACGCTTAACAGGTAAACCTAAAGATTTTGCTAACAAACCTGCCGTTAAATCACCAAAGTTACCACTTGGTACAGAAATCACGAGCTGTTCATGCTTTTCAGTAGGAATTTGAGCAACCGCTTCAAAGTAATAACAAATTTGAGCAAGTAATCGACTAATATTGATAGAGTTTGCTGAATTCAAATACATTGTTTTCTTTAAAAACTCATCATCAAAAGCTTGTTTTACTAATGTTTGGCAAGCATCGAAGTCATCCTTAATTGCAACAGTGTGAATATTTTCACCTAATGTACAGAACAGTTTTTCCTGTAATGGGCTAATTTTGCCTTCAGGATAAAGAATAACCACTTGTACATTTTCTAATTTGTAAAATGCATGAGCAACAGCAGCCCCCGTATCACCGGATGTTGCAGTTAAAATAGTAACCGGTTGATTGCCTGCTACTTCTGACAACATTTGCGCCATAAAGCGGCCACCAAAGTCTTTAAATGCCAGTGTGGGGCCATGGAAAAGCTCTAAACAGCTAATATCATCTTCAACCTGAGTCACTGGGGCAGGAAATGCAAATGCAGTTTTAATTCGTTTTGCTAATACATCAGCTGGAATTTCATCACCTATAAATGCCGTTAAAATACGGCTACTGCGCGTTGCAAAATCAAGCGCTAATAATTCATCAATTTCATCTTTAGAAAACGATGGTAAGTCCTGTGGGAAAAAGAGGCCTTGGTGTTTACCTAAACCTTGCTTTACTGCTTGAGCAAAGCTCACTTGCTCTTGATTATCTTTTAAATTGTATAATTTCATGACTTACCCTATCTGTCTTGCGCCACGCGTATCTAAACGGCAGATATGCACAAAACCTTCACTGTTTTGTACATAGTGTTGTTTTAACCATTCGGCCATATCTTGTGCAATTTCTAATGAATCGGTGATGGTAAAAAGAGTAGGACCTGAGCCGGAAATGCCACAAGCCAATGCCCCTTTTTTTTGAGAAGCTTCTCTGGCCTTTTCAAATCCCGGAAGCAATTGAGTACGATAAGGCTCTGCTATCACATCTTTCATTAAATTGGCTGCCAGCTCGGATTGCTGTGTATGGCAAGCATGAATAAATCCAGATAAATAACGGCCATGATTAATAATATCTTCTTTTGAATACTGTTTTGGCAAAATCGCTCTAGCTTGTGCCGTAGAGACTTTAATTCCTGGGTAGGCCATTACCCAGTACCAGTCATCAAATGCAGGCACTGATTGGCAAATAATATCATTTTGCTCAAGAATGAGTTGTAATCCACCTAAATAACAAGGCGCAACATTATCAAAATGTACACTCCCCGAAATACGCCCTTCTAATTCACCCATCATTAATAATAATTGTCTTTCGTTGAAGGGTTTTTTAGCAAATTCGTTAAGTGCAACTAATGCGGCAACAACAGAACAAGCACTTGATCCTAAACCTGAACCAATTGGCATATTCTTCTCAAGTGTCATTGCAACTGGAAGTTCTTTGCCTAGTTTTTCACAGAATAATTGCCAACATTGATACACAATATTTTGTTTAGGATCAGCAGGCAATTTGCTAACAAAATGCCCTTTACTTTCCAGTGTAAATGATGATGCTGCTTCAATTGCGACACAGTCGCCAAGTAATTGCCCATCAATAGGTGAAACTGCGGCGCCGAGAACATCAAATCCGACGCTCACGTTACCTATTGATGCCGGTGCGTAAACTTTAACCACGCTTAAACTCCCAATTTCCATGATAAGGTACGTAATACATCTGCAAACACTCCAGCAGCAGTAACATCATTACCCGCACCATACCCACGTAGCACTAATGGGATTGGCTGATAGTAGCGAGTGTAAAAGGCTAAAGCATTTTCACCATTTTTTACTTTAAACAGAGGATCATTAGCATCAACAGCCATCATTTTAACTTGGCACTGCCCCTCATTAATAATACCAACATAACGTAATACTTTACCTTCTTTCTGCGCTTCTTCGACTTTAGCATCAAACTCAACATCAACTTGAGGTAAACGGCTTAAGAAATTAGCAACATCACCCGTGCTGTCAAATGAAGCCGGTAATACAGGCTCTACATCGATATCACTTAACTCTAATTTATAACCCGCTTCACGAGCTAAAATCAGTAATTTACGTGCGACATCCATACCAGAAAGATCATCTCGAGGATCCGGTTCTGTAAAGCCTTTTTCTTTCGCTGAAAGTGTTGCTTCTGACAAGCTCTTACCTTCATCTAACTGGCCAAAAATGTAAGAGAGCGAGCCAGAGAGAATACCATTAAATTGAACTAGTTCATCACCTGCATTAAGCAAGTTTTGTAAGTTTTCAATAACTGGTAAACCGGCACCCACGTTAGTGTCATACAAAAATTTGCGACGTGAAGCTTCCGCGGCTTTTCGGATTTGATAGTAATAATCCATCGACAGCGTATTCGCTTTTTTGTTTGGTGTAACCACATTAAAGCCATTTTGTAAGAAATTTGCATACTGTTGCGCAATTTCCTCATTTGATGTGCAATCAACAATCACTGGATTTAAGAAGTGGTACTCTTTTTCTAAACGAATAAGTTGACTAAAGCTAAAAGGCGCTTTGGCTTCTTTTAATGCTTGTTGCCAATTATCTAAATCAATACCCTGCATATTCGTTAACATCGCGCGCGAATTAGCAATACCACATACACGAAGATCAATGTGCTTATTTTTCAACCATGCCTGTTGACGATGAATTTGTTCGATTAATGCATTACCTACTCCCCCCACACCAATCACAAAAACTTCAACAATTTGATTTGTATTGAATAACATTTGATGGCATAAACGTACCGCATTGGTTGCTGAATCATTAGCAATAACCGCAGAAATAGAACGTTCAGAGGACCCTTGAGCAATAGCAACAATATTGATATTGCCACGTGTTAATGCAGAGAAGAATCGTGCTGAAATCCCTTTCAGGGTACGCATACCATCACCCACCACAGAGATAATCGCTACATTTTCCATAATATCTAATGGATCAAGTACGCCATCTTTTAATTCTAAATAGAATTCATCTGATAATGCTTTTTGCGCTCTTATCAGCTCTTTTTGTGGCACACAAAAACTAATGCTGTATTCAGAAGAAGACTGTGTGATTAGAACAACTGAAATCCCCGCTCTCGACATTACCGAGAACACGCGAGCCGCCATTCCTACCATTCCTTTCATTCCAGGCCCAGATACGTTGATCATTGCCATATTATTAAGGTTAGTTATTCCTTTAACAGGTGTGCTCTCATCTTTTTGACCATCACCAATCAAGGTACCCGGCGCATCTGGATTGCCCGTATTTTTAATTAAACAAGGTATTTGGAATTGGGCAATAGGCGCAATTGTACGAGGATGAAGTACCTTGGCACCAAAGTAAGACAGTTCCATTGCCTCTTGATATGACATGCCTTTTAACAAACGTGCATCAGGCACTAAACGTGGATCACAAGTATAAACACCGTCAACATCAGTCCAAATTTCACAGCATTTAGCACGTAAACAGGCTGCTAATACTGCAGCTGAGTAGTCTGAACCATTGCGACCTAATACAACCAGTTCACCTTTTTCATTACCGGCGGTAAAACCTGCCATTAAAATCATATCGTCTTTCACGATATTAAGTTCCAAAATGCGACGAGTCGATTCAGGGATATCAACGGTAGATTCTAGATAGTGACCTTGTGCGAGTAAGTTTTTTACAGGATCAATAACAGTGACATTATAGCCACGAGCTTGTAAAACCGATTCCATAATGGCGATCGAGAGCTTTTCACCACGACAAATCATTGCCGCATTGATGCTATCAGGACATTGTCCTAATAACGAAATTCCATGAAGGATATGTTTAATTTCAGCAAATTCACGCTCAACTTTATCTTTTAAACGTTCATAATCGAAACCAGGCTGTTTTTCTCTTAAACCTTGTAATAAATTGGCAAAAATTTGTTCGGCTTCTCGTACTTGAGTGAGGGGATCTTCGCCTTCTGCCGTTTTTTCAATCATTGCAACCAAATAATTTGTTATTTTAGCTGGTGCTGATAATACAAGAGCGACTTGTCCTTGCTCTCTTTTTTTCTCAGCGATATCAGCAACATTCAGCACACGCTCGGCATTGGCAACTGAAGTTCCTCCAAATTTTAACACTCGCATACAACTCTCCTGATTTTTCACCCAAAAAAAAACCCGCATTTCTCAATGCGGGCTTTTTCGATTTTCGTTTTTTATATGCGACAGCCCGTCCCGCAATATAAAATTCCGGTGGTGGTAATAATTGTCATTTTAACTGGGCTGTAACTACGCATAACTATCCTGTCTGTCTCAAATTTAGTTTGACTATATACTGGTTAAAGCAAAGCGAGAGAGATGTCAATTTTTTTCTTTTTTTTACTCAAAAAATAAATTTCACCTAAATGAAATATATTCGATCGTTACTCCTATTGTAGTATAGATATTGCTATCACAAAGGGATAAATAAAGAAAATAAAGCTACTATTTTGGTGTTATTTGGGGATTTGTACTTTTATAAGGAATAAGGTATTTTAGGCTCCTTTAATTTGTGTAACAAAACTGGTAAAAAAAATAATCCCCACTATATTTAACATATATTTTTCTTTTACATTACATAAATCAAATTATATAGTTAACTATTGAAATCAGGGTTAAGCTGTTATCTTGATTTTGATATGTGTCAACAAAAGTTAGCTTTTTAGATGGTATTTAATACAACTGGTGTTATATTGCTGTTAATAGACTATGGGCGTTTTGCATTCTGATTTTAGCGTTCATTGTCGATTAAAATCGTAATTTTTTTGTAATAACGTGATGGTTATTTATCGAATTTCAATCTGGGTCTAGTTTTTGCGTGCTAATAACAAAAATGAATAACCACACAAGTGCACACACAGAAGTTAAACACAGATTTCCTTTTTCTATTTTTGGTAATTTTAGGTAGCAAATATGCAAACCCCGCACATTCTGATTGTTGAAGACGAAGTAGTTACTCGTAATACCCTGAAAAGCATATTCGAAGCTGAAGGGTATATCGTACACGAAGCCACTGATGGCAACGAAATGCACAATGTTCTCTCTGATCACGATATTAATCTGGTCATTATGGACATTAACCTTCCTGGTAAAAATGGGCTGTTACTGGCTCGTGAATTACGAGAACAGGCAAGTGTTGCATTAATGTTCCTAACGGGTCGTGATAATGAAGTTGATAAAATCTTAGGCCTTGAAATTGGTGCTGATGATTACATAACTAAACCTTTTAATCCTCGTGAATTAACGATTCGTGCTCGTAACTTGTTGTCACGTACCATGAATTTAGTTAATGGCACAGAAGAACGCCGTTTAGTCGAGAGCTATAAATTCAATGGTTGGGAGCTTGATATTAATAGTCGCTCACTGATCAGTCCTGCTGGTGAACAATACAAATTACCACGCAGTGAATTTCGTGCGATGCTACATTTCTGCGAGAATCCTGGAAAAATCCAAACTCGAGCAGAATTACTGAAGAAAATGACAGGTCGTGAATTGAAACCGCATGATCGTACTGTCGACGTTACAATTCGTCGTATTCGTAAGCATTTCGAATCTACACCAGATACTCCTGAAATCATTGCCACAATCCATGGTGAAGGTTATCGTTTCTGTGGTGATTTAGACGAGTAATTTGATTCTATATCAAATAGTTAATTTATAAAAAAACCCCCGATTTTTATTCGGGGGTTTTCTTTTATCTAAAATCGTCTTAATAAAATCACAAAAGGTGAAAATTGATCTCAGCAACTATTTTGAAAAAAAATAGAGCGACTTGTTAAAAAAAATTTCAAACCTTATTCAGATTAATTTTATTAACCATTGAGTTATCTAATAATTCAAAATCACTCTTTCCACGGCATAATAGGCACTGCACTAATCGCGTTTTTTGGCGATCCATCAATGACTTTATCGGAATAGGTTAGGTAAATCAGCGCATGACGCTCTTTATCGTAAAAACGGACAACTTGAAGCTTTTTAAAGACTAAAGACGTTCTTTTTTGGAAAACAACATCACCTCGATTTTTTCCTTTTATCACCTTTTCACTTAACTCAATAGGCCCCACTTGCTGGCAAGAAATTGCCGCATCTGCCGTATCCTCAGCAAGACCTAAACTTCCTGAGATCCCTCCCGTTTTTGCTCGGCTTAAATAGCAAGTCACATTTTTAACTTCAGGATCATCAAACGCTTCAATCACAATTTTATGGTTAGCACCAAAAAACTTAAACACAGTATCGACATAGCCAATTTCTTCCGCTTTTGCCATCAAAGAAAAAGGGAGTAAGATAGACACAGCTAGCATCTTTTTGAAATTTAACATATTTACTTTGTTCCATTGAAAAGATGAGAAAATAATTAAACCTAGAATAAAACAATCTTTTGCTAACTGATAGAAGAATTTGTGTACATCTATCACCGAAAAAGACTATATTTTACGATTACCTAACAATATAACTTGTTATAGGTGTTTAGCCTATTTACCATCTACAACAATAAATAAACGAATATGACTAAGGGAGATGTATGGATCAAACCAACATCATACGTGATTTGCTCGCTTGGCTTGATAGTAACCTCGATAAGCCATTATCCCTCGATAATGTCGCAACCAAAGCAGGCTACTCCAAGTGGCATCTACAACGCATGTTTAAAGAAGTTACAGGACAAGCGATTGGTTCTTATATTCGTTCAAGGCGTCTATCTCGCGCTGCCGTTGCATTACGTTTAACGAGCCGCCCTATTTTAGACATTGCTTTGCAATATCGTTTTGATTCCCAACAAACGTTTACCCGTGCTTTTAAAAAGCAATTTAATAGAACTCCAGCTCTTTATCGTCGCACTGATGAATGGTGTGCGGTAGGAATTTGCCCACCAATTACCTTAGATCCTCAACATTTACCTAAATGGGAATTTGTGCAGTTATCTGAGAAAAAACTCATTGGTATTGAGCAAACATGTAGCCATACACTTGAACAATGGGCTGATGCCTGTTCTGATATGCGCCAAACATTTTGGCGTTACTATATGAGCAAAATAAATGCGGTTCCTCACCAAGTTTATGGTCTTCATCATGCACAACATAGTGATGAACATGAAGATGAACAACGTGTACTTTACACCACTGCAGTTGAACCTGACTATGCAACATTTATTGAGGATGATGCAGCCAATGAGGTCTCATTAGCCGGTGGCGATTATATTCGCTTTGATTTCGAAGGTGAGGCGAAACGAGGTGCAATGCAGGAGTTTTTATTCCTGATTTATGGTGTTTGTTTACCCACTATGGGGCTAACTCGCCGTAAAGGTTATGACGTCGAAAAATACTATCTTAAAAATGTGCGTTACAGTAATGAGATGGTAACTGAACCACAAGATCATATCGAACGCTTTGAATATTACATCCCCATTAAACGTGAAGATGTAACCGCATAAGAAAAAGCTCTCTTGATAATCATTTCAAAGAGAGCTTTTATTTTTTAACGTTGAACTTCATCTAATGCAGTATCAGTAAGATGACTTACATCACCTGCCGTTTCAATCACCCAACCATTGGCAAGCCAAGGACTATTTTGATAATCGACACGTGATATTGAACAATTACGCAGTCTTAAACGACGTTCTGCATATGCAGGTAATCCCAAAACTGTACTCAATAAACACCCTAATGCAATACCATGGCTCACTAAAAGTGGACGGCTATTTTGGGGTAAATCAAGGCATTGATTTAACGCAGCCTTCATTCGGGTCGCTAATTCTGCCATTGATTCTCCTTGGGGAATTCGCCCATCAGGTGTACCATCAATCAAACTCTTGCGCCAAGCCTCTTCTTGTGTCTTTAATGTTGCGATCTCTCGCTGTTCAAGAACGCCCATATTGAGTTCACGTAAACGTGAGTCAGTGATTACTTCACAGCCACAAGCTTGTGCAATGATTTCTGCCGTTTGACGAGTACGGCCAAGATCGCTTGAGATAATATGGGTAATGCCTGCTGATTTTACTTTTTCAGCAACTTGCTGTGCTTGACGCACACCATTTGCTGTCAGTGGGCTATCAGATTGCCCTTGAATACGTCTCGCCACGTTCCATTCAGTTTCACCGTGGCGAACAAGATAGACCTGTAACATACATTTTTTCCGTTATACTGCTCTAATTTTTCAAAGGATGATTAATTCATTATGTATCATGTCATTGCAGCCACTACGAATCCAGCAAAAATCAACGCGATAAAACTCGCTTTTGAGCAAGTGTTCGGTAAAGATACCTTTGATATTGAAGATATTAATGTCGATAGCCGTGTTCCACAACAACCTATCGGAAATACAGAAACGAGAACTGGCGCACGTCAACGCGTGATGGCAGCCCGACAAGTTCGTCCAGAAGCAGATTTTTGGGTTGGTGTTGAAGCCGGTATTGAAGATGATATGACTTTTGCTTGGATTGTTGTCGAGCATGGACAAATTCGAGGTGAATCACGCTCTGCAAGTCTTATGCTACCAGAACAGATCTTAAAAGGGATCCGTGAAGGCAGAGAGCTTGGTGATGAAATGGCCTTCTTAACCAAAATTGATAACATTAAACAGCGCGGTGGTGCAATTGGTTATTTTACCGATGGCCTACTCAGTCGTACGTCTGTTTATCAGCAAGCATTAGTTCTGGCATTAGTGCCTGTAACTCATGCTATCTATAAAGAACTCAATCAAAAAGAAGATTAACAACTAACCTGATCGGTTTTTTTAGATAAAAAGAAAGCAAAAAGCCATTTAATCATGTGATTAAATGGCTTTTTATTATTCTAATTTACATAGTCATAATGCAACTATTTTTTTGTCATTAGCTCTTTTTCAAGCCATAACTTCACTTCATGTGGCGCAGTTTTTAAACTATTAGAGCCTCTAGTGATAGTAGCAATACCAACGCCTAACTCTTCTTTTAGCTCACGCTGACTTAAGTCTCCCCGCATTAACTCTTGCACAATGCGTACTCGTGTCGCTAAAGCACTACGTTCATCAGGTGTCATTAAAAGCTGTAAAATAGGAAATTGCACATCTTGCTCAAATGCATGTTGTAATAACTCAACAAATCTTAGCCAGTGCTCATTCTCTTCAGGTGATAATGCAGGATCTTGCATCGTGGAAGCCTCTTTTTGCCACACTCATTAACTAGTACAAACTATATCATACTTTGCTAATGGACAAAGAGGCTCTCACGATAAATCGCTGTTTTATCCCTTAATAACGGCTATTCCATTCATTCTCAGTTAATATCGGTTGCTGTTCGCCCGCAAAATAACTATAAAAAACAGCAAAAGAGAGTACATTTTTTACATAACCACGGGTTTCTGCAAAAGGAATACTTTCTACAAACGCAATAGCATCTAATTGGCCATTTGCATCAGATAACCAACGATCAACACGCGCGGGGCCTGCATTATATGCAGCACTAGCTAAAATACGGTTTTGGTTAAACCTTTGATAGACAGAATCCAGATAAGCAGTACCAATCTCAATATTTTTCACCGGGTTTGTTAACTGCGCGCTACTGACATAGCCGGTAATACCCGCTTGTTTTACTGTAAACTCAGCAGTTTTTGGCATTACCTGCATTAACCCTGTTGCACCAGCTGAAGAGCGTGCTTGTGGGTTCCATGCACTTTCTTGGCGAGCAATTGCCATCGCATAATTACGATCTATAGATTTATCTTTTGTGTATTGCTCAAACTCATTTTTCCAAGCAAGTGGAAAACGCTCTTCTAAATGATCCCACATTTTTCCTGTAATAGTGGCTTGTACTGCTAAATCAGCCCATTTTTGTTCAAATGCATAACGTGCTAATTGAGATTGCATTTGTGCTGGTTGTGAGACAACGTAGTTTGCCCACTCTGAGCGCGCCAAGTTGTCCATTTGCCAATACATTAATTCACGAACACGTTGTACTTCTGGCTGATTAGGGATGCTTGATGAAACACTCGGTGCTTTATCTATCACCATTACATAAGGCTTACCGAGCTTAGAAGCAGCAACCATTGGGTAAAAGCCACGATTTTGTGTTAGTGCTTCTAAAATCGCTTGTGCTTCACTATTTTTACCTTGTGATTGCAACACCATTGCACGCCAATAACGCCACTCTTCCTTATTTTTACTTTCAGGAGAGAGCCTTTCTAACCACAATGACAATTCAGCAGGTTGATTTTGGCTTAATGCTAAACGTACACGACGTTCACGCAAGGTATCAGATGCAGTATCTTGGATCACACTATCGCGCCATTTTACCTGCTCAGGTGTCGCATAAGGCATATATTGCCATGCCACGGTATCACGCATTAACTGACGTTCACTTGCCGTCATTTTTTGTGCATGCGCAATATTATCCAGTTGAGCTCGAGCTGCATCTGCATCTTTTCTCGCCCAACGTGAAAATGCAGATTGTATGATGGAACGAGAGAAATCAGTCGGTGAAAGCACGGTTGCATAACGCCCCACTAAGTTTGGAAAGTCTTGTAATTCAACCAACGCATCACTCATCGTTTGATAATTTTCTGGAAGACGTCTTGCTAAATATGCCGCAAGCCCTGTATTACCATTTTTAATTGCTAAGTTAATCCGTTCTAATACTAGTTCTGGTGTTAATTGATTAGCTTTTTCCCATTCATCAAAAAGAGGATCACAACTTGATGGCATTGATGTGCCATTTAGCCATGCTTCTTTAGCCCCTATCCATGCCGTTTGAATATCACCGGTTGCCCACTTAGCATAATAATAGTTACATCTAGCCGCTTTAGGATTTGGTGGATTAGGACTAAAGGTCAGTAGATTTTGCCACTCTTGACGCTTAGCCAATTCATTTACAAATAGCGAAGGAAGTGCTTTTGCTGGTGGTAATGTTGGGTATTTGGCCACAAACTCAGTCACCACAGCCGGTGCAATAACATCAAGATTATCGGTAATTTGGCGATATTCCAGATAAGGGTAAAGTGGATAGTTTTCTAATGTCGGGAGTAATTTTTCTACTTCATCTGTTTTTTTAAGATCCCATGCAGCCTTAATCTCTTGGTAGCGAACACGTTGTTCACTTAATGAATCTGCTTGTGCCCATGTTGAAAAACACAAAGCTCCTATTGCGACTGCTAATGACCACTTTTGCTTAACCACGTAATATCTCCCACCTCGAATAAACCACCAAATACTGAATACATTAGCTAATATGATAATCATTAACAATGTAAGTTCCCCTCTTTAAGAGAAATTTTCATTACTTTCAGAGGAAGCACGAAAGGTAGATAAAAACCTCGCTTTTGACTAAGGTTTTCTTTTATAAATCGGGTATACTGGCGACTTTCATCTTTTTCGGGTCTTTGGCAAATTACTGGCATTGACTTTGCTATTGTTCATTTAGGTGCCTTAAAAACGCGACTTAATTACAAAAAATTTGTTTTTATCGCGAAAAACGGCGCCTCAGAGAAAATCTCTTTTATAATCAAAGGGTAATTATAGTGGCTCAATACGTTTATAGTATGTTGCGTGTCGGGAAAATTGTCCCACCCAAACGACATATCCTTAAAAACATTTCACTCAGCTTCTTCCCGGGTGCGAAAATTGGTGTACTGGGTCTAAATGGTGCCGGTAAATCAACATTACTTCGCATTATGGCGGGTATCGATACCGATATTGAAGGTGAAGCACGCCCACAACCTGGTATCAAAATTGGTTATTTACCACAAGAACCAAAATTAAACCCCGAACATACAGTACGTGAAGCCGTTGAAGAAGCCGTTAGCGAACTGAAAAACGCATTAAACCGCCTCGATGAAGTTTATGCTGCTTATGCTGATCCTGATGCTGATTTCGATAAATTAGCTAAAGAACAAGGTCAATTAGAAGCAATTATCCAATCTCATGATGGCCATAACCTTGAAAATCAACTAGAGCGTGCAGCAGAAGCGTTGCGTTTACCTGAATGGGACGCAAAAATTGAGAAACTTTCAGGAGGTGAACGCCGTCGTGTTGCTATCTGCCGTCTTCTGTTAGAAAAACCAGATATGCTGTTATTAGATGAACCAACTAACCACTTAGATGCTGAATCGGTGGCTTGGTTAGAACGCTTCTTACACGATTATGAAGGTACTGTTGTTGCAATCACGCACGACCGTTACTTCCTTGATAACGTCGCGGGTTGGATCTTAGAACTTGACCGTGGTGAAGGTATTCCATGGGAAGGAAACTACTCTTCATGGTTAGAGCAAAAAGATGCGCGTCTAGAGCAAGAAGCCGCAACAGAAGCTGCTCGCCATAAATCAATTCAAAAAGAGCTTGAGTGGATCCGTCAAAATCCTAAAGGTCGTCAAGCAAAAGGCAAAGCACGTCTGGCTCGCTTTGAAGAACTGAATAGCGTTGATTATCAAAAACGTAATGAAACCAGTGAACTCTTTATTCCACCTGGGCCACGTTTAGGGGATAAAGTGTTAGAAATTAATAATCTAACAAAATCTTATGGTGATCGTGTTCTGATTGATGATCTCAGCTTCTCTATCCCTAAAGGTGCTATTGTTGGTATTATCGGCCCTAACGGTGCGGGTAAATCAACGCTATTTCGTATGATCTCAGGTCAAGAACAACCAGACTCAGGTACTTTAGTGCTAGGTGATACTGTTAAGTTAGCATCTGTTGATCAGTTCCGCGACAGCATGGATGATAGTAAAACTGTTTGGGAAGAAGTCTCAGGTGGCCAAGACATTATGCGTATTGGTAACTTTGAAATTCCAAGTCGTGCTTATGTTGGCCGCTTTAACTTTAAAGGCGTTGACCAAGGTAAACGTGTTGGCGAACTTTCTGGTGGTGAACGTGGTCGTTTACACCTTGCTAAACTGCTACAAGTTGGCGGTAACATGTTACTGCTCGATGAACCAACCAACGACCTCGACGTTGAAACCTTACGTGCATTAGAAAATGCGCTGTTAGAGTTCCCTGGTTGCGCCATGGTTATTTCCCATGACCGTTGGTTCCTTGACCGTATTGCCACACATATCATCGATTACCAAGATGAAGGTAAAGTGGAATTCTTCGAAGGTAACTTTACTGAATATGAAGAGTACAAAAAACGTACATTAGGTAACGATGCTATTCAGCCTCGTCGCATGAAGTACAAACGTATGAGTAAATAATCGAATTTATTGACTCTATGCGATAACAAAAAAGCAGAGATTATTCTCTGCTTTTTTGTATTTAGATTATATTTAAATAATTCTTTTATTATCTTTTATTTAATAAATACTTGTAAATCAGTATTAATTAACTCTCTTGCCTATAATCAAAGCTTAAAGGCGCTGTAAATGAAATACTCCCATTGTCTAAACGATAACTTTCTGGTGCAGGAAATGGCGAAGCCCGTTTAATAGTATTTAACGCTTCTCGATCAAGAATGCGATTACCTGATGATGTTTCCACTTTGGCCTCTAATAATTCACCTTTGGCATTTAACACAATAGAAACCTGTGTCACACCTGTCGCTTTAAAACGTATCGCTGTTCTTGGATAGCGTTTATACATCTCAATATGACTATGTACCAAACTTTCCCACCCCATTTGCCCACTTACGGAAGAAGATGAGAAACTATTAAATTGCGCACTACTGGCTGTACTCGTCCCAGAAATCGGTGCACTCGTTACTTCAGAGGGGGCTTCTGAGATAGGGAGATCATCAGGGACTTTTACTGCAACGGGTTTTGGCTTAACCACTGGCTTTACTTTTGGCTTTTCGGGAATATGTTCATAAGTTCCTTGTTCAACCACCGGCATTTTTGGTAAATCCAATACTTCTTTAATTGGCTCAGGTTCTGTTTCTGCGGGCTCAGGAACAGACATCACTTTTTCAGGCCCAACAGGAACATCTTTTGTTTCTGTCTGAGCTAATTGATAGATACCAAGATCCATTGTCATTGCGGGAGGTAAAACGCCATGACGTTCATCTTTAGAGGTTATCCAGCCAATGGCGATAACGACTAGCGTTGTATGAAATAAAATACTGGCAGTTAATCCACCAAGAGAAAACGACCAACGGCGTTGAAAAGTCGCCGACATACTACTCATAATTCTTGCCTCTGATTTTCTTTCTGATGAATTATAGGCATAATACAAACACAAATGATATTGCTTATTATTAATAATACAATAAAAAATTAGCTTGATAATTATTATAACTTGTTCGCTTGAGAAGCAGTAAGAGCTTATTATTTCACTCTTTTTTAGACACCAGAGAATATGGCTAGCGATAAATCATTGGCACAAAAAATTAGTTGTGCCTATCAATCAACCTATGGACAACTTGTGCGTTTTTTCCACAAACGTACGGGGAATTACCATGATGCGGATGATTTGTCTCAAGATGTGTTTACACTATGGTTAAACAGAAAAGAACA
The DNA here is from genome assembly GCF_009915985.1 of Proteus sp. G2626. Taxonomy (NCBI): domain Bacteria; kingdom Pseudomonadati; phylum Pseudomonadota; class Gammaproteobacteria; order Enterobacterales; family Morganellaceae; genus Proteus; species Proteus sp. G2626. The sequence continues at coordinate 329,829 of NZ_JAABNH010000009.1, forward strand.
AACACCGGTGCAACAACAGCGTGCTTTTCTGTTTAAAATAGCGAACCATGTTTTGATTGACCATTGGAGAAAAAATCAAAAGCAAAAAGATATCTATCAGGATGATTATCAATTAGATGATGTTGCTCAAAATTATACAACTGAGCTCGATCCTGGGTATGTCCTAGAGCATCAACAACGTTTAGATCTACTTAGTGAAGCAATTGCAACATTGCCCCCACGCCGACGAGAAGCGTTTATTCTTTATCGTTTTGATGGTTTATCACAAAGCGAAATTGCAGAACAAATGGAAATCTCAATCAGTATGGTGGAAAAACATATTGCAGCTGCGCTATTACATTGCAAAAGATACGTCGATGCAGGACAGGAGAAATGCACGAATGATGAGTAAGCCGGAAAAAAACATACCGGAAACTAAACCTCATACAAATGAGGAAACCGCTCCTCTTTTCTTAGGAGCTGATGATGAATTACTCAATGATTCTATTGACGAGCAAGCAGCCCTTTGGTTCACCCGACAACACAGCCAAAGGATGACCCCCAAACAACGCCAAGAATTTAAAGACTGGATAGAAAATGATGTCAATCAGCAAGCGTATCAAGATATTGCGGGTATTTGGCGTCAATGTGATGCATTATCACGACCAACAATAACTACTGTTGAAAAGAAAAAACGTTCTCTTTGGCGCCCCGTCATCCACACTACCGCAACTTTTTGCCTACTCACTGTTTTATATCTCCCTTATAGTCATTTACCCGCATTACTAATGGATAATATGACGCTTGCAACCAGCGACTTACCAAAAGAAATGACTTTAGCTGATGGCTCTCAAGTCTACTTAGACAGAAATACACAAGTCAGAGTCGCTTATGTACAAGAAGAAAGACGATTATGGCTAGATAAAGGTCAAGCTTATTTCAAAGTAAAATCAAATCCTTATCGTCCATTCTATGTACAAGCAGACTCACGATTAATCAAAGTTGTTGGTACTGAATTCGAAGTCAATCGCTATAATAACAACCAAATTAATGTTGCAGTACATGAAGGGATCGTTGAAGTAAAAGCAACTCCTAAATCTTCTCCAGCTTTTTTGTATGCCGGTTCTCAGGCCACCAGCAAATTAGACAACGATAGTTTTGTTATCTCTTCGGTTAATATTGATGCCGTAGGAAGTTGGCGTTTTGGTCAACTGCATTTCTTTGAACAACCATTGAATGAAGTGATAACTAAACTCAAACCTTACCTTGATATTAATATTCAAATTGCCTCACCCGATATTGCCAAAATGAAAGTCTCTGGTGTTGCCAATATTAGCGATGCAAAAGGCTTTATTACTGCAATCCCACTTATATTGCCGGTTAATGTCGTTTTCACCGATAAAAATAATGCGTTAATTATCAATAAGTAAAAATAAATATGAAAAATATTCTTTTTTGCATGTGAGGATAATTCTCATTTCCACCTCTTCTTTAGTAACAACAATTATTAAGTTAGTGAATGGGATTGGTGAAATGAAAATGAATAACAAAAAAGAGACCCTTAAGAGGTCTCTGCTAGCGTTACTTATAAGTACCACTATTGCTGTACCTTGTGCTTATGCATCTACCATTTCTGTGGCCTTACCAGAACAGTCTTTGGCTGACTCATTGAGCACTATTGCAAAACAAGGACAAGTCCAAATTTTATTTGATGCAAATTCGGTCAAAAATCTACGTGCTCCAGCACTTTCTGGTCAATTTGACACTCAAACTGCATTACAAAAAGTTTTAATAGGTAGTGGGTTAGACATTATTCCACAAGGAAGTGGATTTGTTATTCGCCCTCTCGTAACGACTAACGCGATTATTATTCCTGAAGTAAAAGTCACGGGTGTCGGTAGTACTTATCATCCTGCTACCGATGTTGTTTCAGCACCTCAATACCTCACGTCAGAAGAGATAAAACAGCGTAATACCGGTGATGGCAACATCACTGACTTACTAAAAAGTAACCCCGCAGTTCAATTCTCCAATAATGACAGCACGTCAATGAATCAGGGTGAAATTAAACCTTCACGTATTTCTATTCATGGTTCTAGCAGTTATCAAAACTCTTATAAACTTGATGGTGTCAGTTTTAACAATGACTTTGATCCGGCTAATTCAGGTAATGGTGAAACCAATACTCGAGTGACCAGTGATGAACAAGGGATGTACCTTGATAGTCGTTTAATTGATAGCGTCACGGTTTACGATAACAATATTCCTGTTGAATTTGGCGGGTTTACAGGAGGCACCGTTGATGTGCAAAGTCGTCGCTGGTCTGGTGAAACTCATGCTAATGCTTATTACCGCACAACGCGCTCAAGTTGGAATAATATTTTTACTGATCCAAAACTAAATTTTGATACAGCCAATAATGATTTTAGTAATCCTGCCCGTTTCCAGAAAAAATACGACAAACAAAACTTTGGTGGTTGGTTTGAAACAGGGTTAACTGAGCATACAGGTTTAATATTCTCTGCTTCTCGCCGTGAATCAACCATTCCGATGATGATGAGTAGTGCGGGTGGTTTTATTCACACACCTGACTATCAATTAGAACAAGTTGAACAAAACGCAGGTTATCGCGACCAAACTCGTACTTCAGATAACTATTTTATTAAATATTCTTGGGATATTTCAGAGACCCAATCTCTTGATTTATCAAGTAATATCGCGCGTTATAAAAGCTATTTATTCTCAGGTTCAGTCTATAACTCAGGCTATGATAATGAGCATAATGGTTTAAGTTTCACTGCGCTTTATAAACATAAATTAGATCTCGGTACATTAGAATTAACAACGGGTTATCAAAAACTAGAAGATAAACGAACGAATGATCAAAATTACTTTATTCGTTTAGATGATGCAATTACTGGTTGGTCAACACCAACAAGTTATAACAGTGGGGGTCAGGGTGATCTAAAGAGTAATCAAGAAACCGTAAGCACTAAAGCGATAATGCGCTTTAACGCGTTCGACTTAGGCTCAACCATACACCAGCCCACAACGGGTTTTGAAGTTGCTCGAACTAAAGGCTCTTATATCAGAGATAAAGATTTTTATAGTTATTTCTATACAGGAATAACTAATCCCGATACAAACGAGTGGAGTGGCGGACGTTCAAATACAACACGCTTCCGATCAGGAAGCCATAGTGCAACCTATACAAACTATGCAATCTATCTTGATGATAATATTCAATATAAACGCTTAACACTGCGTCCTGGTATTCGTTTAGATAGAGATGATTTTGTTCAAAGAAACAATATTTCACCTCGTTTAAGTGGTACTTATGATATTTGGGGCACAGGCAATACGCTCTTAATCGGTGGTGTAAACCGTTACTACGGCCGCTCCATGTTAACTTATGCATTGTATGGGGCACAAAATGCAGGCTTGCAACACTGTTACTTCAATTGCGAATCACCTAATGCCAATTGGAATAACCGTACAGACTTTGACGGTCTAGATTCTTTAAAAACGCCTTACAACGACGAATTCACATTAGGCTTGCAACAAGAAATCGCCTCAACCACTTGGCGTTTACAATACGTTCATCGTAATGGTCGTGATGAAGTGCGTAGTGATACAAAATATCCAGGTAGCACTAATTACGAAAAAATGAATATTCGTGCATTCAATAACAAGGGTCGTAGTTCACACGATACTGTGACTTTATCGGTGAAAAATAGCCAGCCTTGGGAATTAGCACAAGCTGATCATATTTTTAATGCTTCAATAAGTTGGCAACAAAGCAAAACCAATACCCCTAAAGATTCAGGTTATGCTGACTTTAGTCCAAATACTCAAAACGTTAACCGAAACAAAGTGCTATATGACGGAAAAATCATTGATGCCAAAGACTTACCCTCTGGTAACTTCAACTCTCCATTAAAAATCACAGCAGATCTTACGAGTGTTTGGGATGAATGGAATGTGACTTGGTTTAACCAATTACAATGGAATAGCTGGCGCTCTCAAGCAGAAAAAACCAATAACGGCAACCCAATTAAAACACCTGAAGCGGGTTATATTTATGCCTATAAAAAACAGAACTACAGTAGCCGCTTTACTTGGGATACCAAACTAAGCTGGCAACCTGAGTTTGCTCATGGTGTTGGTATGTCAATTGAAGTTAACAACGTATTAAATACTCGAAACGTTGCTGATCACTTTACTTACAAAGATAAAGAATACAAATCGTATGAACCAGGTCGTCAGTTCTGGTTACAAGTCAGCTACGACTATTAATAAATTGCCGAAGTTGAAGTTAATGTGAGCAACCAAGTCGATACACAATAAAAAATATGACCAATAAGCAATGAAAACAATAAAACAATTTTTCTATTTAGTTTCACCTTTTTGGGGGCAGCGTGAAGCCCTTTACTGCTGGTGTCTATTGATTGTCTCTTTGACCTTAACCCTGTCATCCGTCTGGTTTAACGTCAAAATGAATGAATGGAATGGCAGTTTCTATAACGCATTACAGCAACTTGATGGACAAGCGCTCTACACACTTCTTCAACAATTTGTTGTTATTATTGCGGGATTAATGACTGTCGTGGTAATGGGTGATTTCTTACGCCAAAAAATGGTTATTCGCTGGCGAGAAGGCATGACTGAACAAGTCCTCGGTCGCTGGTTATCAAAAAACAGTAAACACTACATGTTAAGACTGACGTCTCAAGAGCCTGATAACCCGGATCAGCGTATTGCAGAAGATATTCGTTTACTAATTGAATCAACAATGCGCTTAACGGTCACGTTCTTACACTCGTTACTCACACTTATCTCTTTTGCTACCATTCTTTGGTCATTGTCTGGTGCCATTTCTTTCACATTAGGGAAGAGTGAGTGGACTATTCCTGGGTATATGTTTTGGGCTTGCATTATCTATACCATTATCGGGATCACCATTACGCAGTTTATTGGCTCCCCCTTGCGTAAGATTAATATGGATAAACAGCGCAAAGAGGCTGATTACCGTACTGCTCTCATCACCCGTAAACAACATGGTGATGCAATTGCAGGTCAGAGGGGTGAAATGAGCGATCGTAATGAATTAATGGGTCGTTTTTTAGGGGTTATTCGTAACTGGAACAACCTCATTCGCTACGAAAGAAATCTTGCATTCTTTACTGTGGGCTATCAACAAGCGACTGCAATGGCACCGATTATTTTTGCCTTACCTAAATTCCTTGCTGGCGAATTAATGCTAGGGGGATTAATGCAATTAAGACAAGCATTCTCTAGTGTTGCAGGTGCATTAAGCTGGTTTATTTTCTCTTATAAAGAGATTGCCGCATGGCAGGCAACGGTGACTCGTCTTTATAACTTCGTGGTACTTTTAGAGCATGATCATGAGCCAGAAATCACCGATTTAAATGATAAACAGACTAAATTGAAAGCCAACCTTTCTCTGTTTATGCAAGATGACAGCCTGTTAATCCAAGATATTAACTTCTCTGTAAAAGCAGGTGAGTTAACCGTTATTGAAGGTTGCTCTGGTTTAGGTAAATCAACACTGCTTAGAGCATTAAGTGGGCATTGGCCTTATTTCAAAGGGGAAATTCAACGTTCACCAAATGTGTGTTGGATCCCACAACGTATGTATCTGCCTTTTGCTCGTTTAGACAGTTTGCTCGCTTATCCTTGTCAGCCTAATCAATTCTCCACTAAAGAGTATGAAGAAGTACTTCATTTGGTGGGCTTAGACAAAATAAAAAACCAACTTTCACTGGAAACGGATTGGACAACACGTCTATCAGGCGGTGAGCAACAACGTCTTATTTTTGCCCGTTTATTGCTCAATAAACCTGATCTTATTTTATTAGATGAAACCACCTCTGCACTTGATGAACAAAATGCATTGAATATGTTGCAGTTGCTAAAACAACATCTGCCAACTACAGGTATTGCCTTAGTGAGCCACCAACGCTTTACACATGTGATTGCAGATAATGTGATTTCACTCAAAGCCCCTACCGAGTCCTCCTCTCAACCTGCTGGAGTTACCGAATATGTATCGTAAATTACTGATTATTTCAGTCAGTCTTTCACTTTTAGGTTGTGCGACAAGCACCTCGAATCAAAATGACAAAAGCACGCTATTGCTGCGTCCTGATATTCGCCATTTTACCCTAGATAATGGTTTAGAGGTCTACTTACTGCAACGCCCACAAACAGGTGTTGAAATGCGTCTTTTGGTAAAAAGTGGTTCTGTTCAAGAAGATGAAAAACAGCTTGGTTTTTCACACTTTACTGAACATATGGCATTTAAAGGGACAACTCATTTTCCGGGAACTACGGGCTTTAAACAGCTTGAAAGCCTAGGCATGAAATTAGGTAGTCATGTTAATGCCGCGACAAGCTTAAATGCGACGACCTATAAACTGTCATTGCCGAATGCAAACCCGATCCAGATTAAAACAGGGTTAAGGATCTTATCAGACTGGGCATTTGAAATGACATTTGACCCTATTGAATTTGATAAAGAGCGCCCTGTTATTGTTGAAGAGTGGCGTTTACGCCAAGGTATCGGTTTTCGTATTAACCGTCAGTTAGAAGAATTGCGTTATTACGGTAGTCGTTATTTGGAACGTGATCCTATTGGTGATTTGGAAATCGTTAAGCACGGCGATGTCAAAGATGCCAAACGCTATTATGATACTTGGTATCAACCAGAAAGAATGGCATTAGTGCTGGTCGGTAACTTTAATCAAGGTGACGCTATTGCGGATATTAAACAACTATTTAATGCTAAAAATAGCGAGAATAAAGGCATTGACTCACCATCTTGGCACAATTTTATTGACCATAAAGATCTACTGGTTAAAACGATTTTCGACAAAGAGCAAGGTTCACGTATCTTACAGTTCACCTTGCAACGTACTTTGCCCGCCCCTTTAAACAGTCGCCAGGGCCAATATGAAGATTTAATGGATTCATTATGGTTATCAATTTTAAATCAACGCTTCTCTACTATCGTTGATAATGGCTTAATTACCTCTATTAGTGCGAATACGCAAGGCGCAATGCTGAACTCTCGTCGTTCACAACAATTGATGATTGCGCACCCTAAAGGCAATGATTATCAAGGTGCATTAGATATCTTATTTACAGAAGTTCAACGCCTAGCCTCTGTTCCAGTAACTCAAGAAGAGTTAGATAATGCCCGTAACGCAATGCTAAAACGTCTAAGCCAACAAGCCACGGGTGAAGAGCATTATGAGCACAATTATTTAGCCAACCAAATCACAACGGCAATTGAATTGGAGATGCCAATTCAAACTAAAAAACAGGCGCTAAATTTAAGTTATCAATTAATCAATAAAGTCACACCTGAAACATTATCAGCTTATTTTGCTCAATACCTAAAACAATCATCACCACGAGTTGCCGTCATTGGCCCTGATAGTGATGCTAATTTGTTTAATGCAACCAAAGTCGCACAACGCTGGCAAGAAATTAGACAATCAAACCTAGGGGCATTTACGTTAAAAACGCAAGCTGTTGTGTTAGATATTAAACCTGAACTCACAGGTTCAATTATTTCAACACAATCATTGCCGATTGAAAAAACACAAGAATGGACACTGAGCAATAACGTAAAAGTGATTGTAAAAAATGACAATTATCTTAAAGATAATATTCAGGTTTCTCTGCGTATTCCAGGAGGCTCATCACTTGAAACGAATCAAAGCTTAGGTATGGTGCAGTGGGCATTAAAATTACCTGAAGTAAGTGGATACGGTCATTATAATGCACGTGAATTAGCGTTATTTACCAAACAACACCAAATTAGTTTACGTCCTTACAGTGAACTGTTATTCCATGGTTTCCGTGGCGAAGCCCCGATTGACGAATTAGAAACCTTACTCACATTAATGCATCTAAAAATAACTTCTCCACAGTTTAATGGTGAGAAGTTAGATCAACAGAAGCAAGCCATGGCATTAGGTATTTCAAAAACACCTGTTGAACGCACATTCTTAGATAATATCAATAAAGAAAGTTATCAAAATGGTGAGCGTCTAATCGTTTCGCCTCAAGGAGCTTGGAAACAGTTTACAGCTCAACAATTAAAACAAACCAACCAAATGATTTTAGGGCAACCTGCTGATATGACATTAGTTATCAGTGGCTCTGTCAATATTAATCAGATAAAACCGCTGATTGAGCGCTGGGTTGCCAGCCTGCCAACACGCTCTGAACAACGTCTATTCTGGGCAGATCCAGCCATTAATCCAAAGCTGACTTCCTTTAGCAAAACATATCCTATCGCAAGCAGTGATAAGAGTATGGTAAGTATTCAATATGCAGCGCCTGCTCAATGGTCACAACAACAGGTGCTGGCACTGAATTTACTAGATACCGTCGTTAGTCAACGCTTAAGACTTAACTTACGCGAACAAGCAGGTGGAATTTACTCACTGGGTTTTTCTGAAATACTCACAAAATTACCGACAAGTTACTACGCAGGTCGTTTAAATTTTACCGCATCACCAGAACGTGCTGATGAACTTATCACTTTAGCTCGTAAAGTCGTCAACGAAGTTAAGCGATCAGGTATTACAGAGAAAGAGTTACAAGAGGCTAAAAATATCTGGCTAACTGAAAATTCACAGGTCAATGACAGTGCAAGTTATTGGACAGAGGCCCTTGCACAAGTCGCAACCGATGACAAACAATATCAGCGTTTACTCACCAATCCAGCCATTATAAAAACATTAAGAGTGAATGATATCAACCAAGTCGCCCGCCAATGGTTAGGAGAAAATGAAAAAGTCTTTAAATTAACACCACCCAATAAAAAATAAGCCTTGAAGAGTGAAAAATAAAACGCCCAGTTTGTTATTAAACTGGGCGCTTATTCATCAAATTTAATCAAGTCACCATAAACACATTCAAGAATACTGACTATAAAATTTATTAATCTTTTTTAACAGCAAAACGGCCACTACCTAAAAACATCACTGCAATCGCAGCAAATAGATAGAAACCAGCACTTTCTGGTGCCCATCCCCCTGTTTTAGGGTTTAATGCAAACAAATCACCAGAATGAACCATGAGTACAGCAACAAACATGGTACCTGCTAAAACCAAAGCAGATACTCGTGTAAATAGACCAATAATCAATAAAATAGGCGCAACAACTTCACCAACCAGCGTACCATAAGCAATAAAAGCAGGTAGATTAAAGTTAGCTAACATTCCCTGAATACCTGCTAATCCACCTGGTTCCATTTTATGAAGACCATGCAACAACATTAAAACACCAAGAGAAACACGTAGTACAAGCTTACCCAAGTCAGAACAGTCAACAAGTTGATTAAATTTATTAATCATAACGTCTCCAAATTCAAAATAATGATGTGTGTTTTTAATACGTATTAATAGGTATTAACCATTATATGATGAATAATTATGAATGAGTGTAGTTTTTATTATCATTATTTGTTCTCATTAATCGATTACTTAGATTATTATCGATTTATAACACCCTAATCACCTTTTCCATGATTAAGATCACAACCTATTAACATAATGAACTCTTAACCTCTCACTTCTCGTTATGCTATAGATATCTCATCTGACCAGTATAAAAAGGGTATCTGATGGCACATTATTCTCACTTATTTTCGCCCCTTGATTTAGGCTTTACTGTACTTAAAAACCGTATTTTAATGGGCTCTATGCATACCGGACTCGAAGAAGATCCTAAAGATGCTCCAAAACTTGCACAGTTTTATGCACAAAGGGCGGCGGCTGGTGTTGCACTCATTGTTACAGGTGGAATATCACCTAATAAGCAGGGTGTATTATTACCCCACGCAGCAACATTGATGTCTGAATGCCAGCTTGCACCACATCAATTGGTGACTGATGCTGTTCATCAGCAAGGTGGTAAAATTGCATTACAGATATTGCATACTGGTCGCTATAGCTATCAACCTGATTTAGTTGCACCAAGTGCAATTCAATCCCCGATCACCCCGTTTATGCCGAGAGCAATGAGTCATGAACAAATAGAACAAACTATTGATGATTACATTCGTTGTGCGCAATTAGCTCAAAAAGCAGGTTATGACGGTGTTGAAATTATGGGTTCTGAAGGCTATTTAATTAATCAGTTTTTAGTTAATCATACCAACCAGCGAGACGATCAATGGGGGGGAAATATTGAAAATCGTTGTCGTTTCCCCTTACGTATTCTTAAAGGTATAAAAAAAGCGGTGGGTGAAAAATTTATTATTATTTACCGCCTTTCTATGTTGGATTTAATTAAAGATGGTTCAGATGCATCAGAGGTACTCTATCTAGCCAACGCCATTGAAAAAGCGGGTGCAACCATGATCAATACGGGGATCGGCTGGCACGAGGCACGTATCCCAACAATTGCTACCATGGTGCCAAGAGGTCAATTTGCCAATGTAACACGTGAACTAATGGGAAAAGTGAATATTCCTCTCATCACCTCAAACCGTATTAACACCCCACAAACGGCAGAAGCTATTTTGGCTGAAGGCTGTGCCGATATGGTTTCAATGGCACGCCCTTTCCTCGCAGATCCAGAATTTGTCCTTAAAGCCCAACAAGGGCGTGAAGATGAGATAAATACCTGTATTGCCTGTAATCAAGCCTGCCTTGATGAAATATTTTCAGGCCAACCAGCCACTTGCTTAGTCAATCCTTTTGCTTGTCGAGAAACCGAGCTCTTAATTATCCCAACTCAACAACCTAAAAAGTTAGCTGTTGTCGGTGCAGGGCCTGCCGGATTATCTTTTGCTATAACAGCGGCAAAACGAGGTCATCATGTCACACTTTTTGAAAAAGAAGATGCAATTGGTGGGCAACTCAATATTGCCAGACAAATTCCTGGCAAAGAAGAATTTCAAGAAACCTTGCGCTACTTTAAACGACAACTACAACTCACTGGGGTGATTGTTAAAAATAATACCGAAGCCACTCCTCATCACCTGGTAAACTTTGATGAAGTTATTTTAGCCAGTGGTGTAACTCCACACAGCCCTAACATTACCGGCCAAGAGAATGAGATTGTTAAAACTTACCTTGATGTGTTAAAGCACCATCAAGCTGTAGGTAAAAATGTGGTGATCATTGGTAGCGGAGGTATTGGTTTTGATACCGGCCTTTATCTTACGCAAAAAGGCCAATGCAGTAGCCTAAGCCCGTGTGCTTTTAATAAAGAATGGGGTATTGATCCGACACTTTCTTATCGTGGTGGTATAAAACCTGCAACCCCCAAAAAAGATGATAATAAACAAATTATTATGACACAACGTAAAGCAGGCAAAATAGGGCTAAATTTAGGTAAAACAACGGGGTGGATACATCGTTTAACACTTGAAAATAAAGGTGTTAACTTCTTAACTCATTGTGCTTATCAAAAAATCACCTCTGAAGGGCTTTATATTGAACAAGAGGGAAAACAACAACTTATTCCCGCAGATAATATTATCTTGTGTACAGGGCAACGCGCTTACCATCCATTACTTGCTCCTTTAGAAAGTGACAATAAAAAAGTTCATCTTATTGGTGGTGCCAAAGATGCCAGTGCATTAGATGCAAAACGTGCTATTAGGCAAGGAACAGAATTAGCGCTCGATATTTAATATCTTTTTCAATGTCTGAGTAAAAAGAAACCCCACATAAAAATGTGGGGTTCTTTTTTTATTATTAATTATTATTTTTTACTACTCTTCCTGTCTTACTACTTACCCATTTTACCCATTATTTTTTTCAGTTAATGGATTATCTGAAATACGGTTATCTTCAGCAATACAGACGGTTGCCGTAAAAAGAACATCGGTTGATGAGTTAAGTGCTGTTTCTGCTGAATCTTGTAATACACCAATCATCACACCCACAGCAACCACTTGCATCGCGATATCATTGCTAATACCAAACATGCTACAAGCCAATGGAATTAACAGTAAAGATCCCCCTGCAACACCTGATGCACCACAAGCACAAACAGCAGCAACAAGACTTAATAACAATGCCGTAGGCACATCAACAGACATACCCAATGTATTTACCGCGGCTAATGTCAAAATAGTAATGGTGATTGCGGCTCCGCCCATATTGATTGTCGCACCTAATGGAATTGAAACAGAATAAGTATCTTCGTTTAAATTCATGCGACGGCACATCGCCATATTCACAGGAATATTTGCCGCTGAGCTACGTGTAAAGAAGGCGGTGACGCCACTTTCACGCAAACATGCCCATACTAATGGATATGGGTTACTGCGGATTTTCCAAAATACAATCAGTGGATTCACGACTAAAGCAACAAATAGCATACTGCCAATCAACACCACCAGAACATGTAAATAACCGGCTAAAACTTCAAAACCTGTTGTTGCTATCGTTGATGATACCAACCCAAAAATACCAATAGGCGCTAGACGAATAACAACACGTACAACATTTGTTACAGCGTCAGCTAAATCTTGCGTTAATGCTTTTGTAGTATCACTTGCATGGCGTAATGCCAAACCTAAACCAATAGACCATGCTAAGATCCCCATATAGTTACCATTGATAAGTGCATCAACAGGGTTAGCAACCACATTAATTAACACCCCTTTGAGTACCTCCGCGATATTTTCAGGTGGAGTTAATTGCGATTCGTTGACCACTAGTGTTAAAACAGATGGGAACATAAAACTTGCAAAAACTGCCGTTAAAGAAGCAAAGAACGTTGCTAATAGATATAAAATTAATACAGGGCGAATATTCGATTTTTGCCCTTGGCGATGATTTGCAATCGAAGCCATTACCAGAACCCAGACTAACACTGGCGCCACGGCTTTCAGCGCACTAATAAACAGAGTACCTAACAAGCTCATCATCTTGGCAACTTCTGGTGCTAACCAAGCGAGTAAGATCCCTGCAACTAAACCAATGAGTATTTGTTTGACGAGGCTTCCCCTAAAGAACAGGCTGAAGACTCTGGATTGTTGTTTATCCATAGCTATTCCATTACTTAAAATAATATTTAAAAAAGGCATTTTTGAGTGTTTGCAATGCCAGTATAAGGAATTGAATCGCGCTGAAAAGCTGATTATGCAAAATATACAGCATTAATCATCATTGTTAACAAATAAATAACATATCTGTGATCATAATAGGATTTTGTTCTTTTTAGTATACCAACCAAAAATGAAAGAAATTATTATTATCAGTAAGTTATACTTACCCAAATACCTTGTTTTTTATTTTTCTTCTCTTCTTTTTTGTTATCTTAATCAACTGATAGTTTTTTTATTAACATAATCACTAACAATCACGCACTCTCTCCAAGCACAATTTGTATAAATAATAAACAAAAAAGATGAATGATTTAAATAAGATAACCTTTTATTTTCTTTCAATTGATATTGAAAATTTATCTTTTTTGATAAAAATAAAATGTGATATTTCTCTTTTTAATATCTTTTCTCTCAAGGTTTTCTTTTAAAAAATCACCTACTCTGAACTCAAAAAGAGATTAAATGTCTATTTTTCAAGATCCCATATCTATGGGTAAGTTGTATCGTAATAGAGTTGAAAAATTTTCTGTCTAGTTTTTCCTGATTTTGTTAGAGTGTTGCTGTTTTAAACAATGAAAAATAGACCCTATGAAGTGGAAAACGGGTAAATTTATTACAACACTTATTGAATTTATATTTACCCCCAAATGACTCAGTTTTAGGAAGCCTTTTATATGGAAATCGTAAGAGAGCTCTTCTTGGCGCTATGGCATCAAGATTACGAAACCTTAGCTAATCCCTCATTAATATGGATTATCTACATTTTGTTATTCACCATACTATTCCTAGAAAACGGAGTATTACCCGCGGCTTTCTTACCAGGAGATAGCTTATTAATTTTAGTGGGTGTGTTAATTGCTAAAGACACAATGGACTTTCCATTAACCTTACTTATTTTAACCGCAGGTGCGAGCCTAGGCTGTTGGTTGGGCTATCTTCAAGGACGATGGCTTGGTAATACAAAGTTAGTACGTAGTTGGCTATCGCATCTACCAGAACATTACCACCAACGTGCACATGGGCTTTTTCATCGTCATGGCTTAGCCGCATTACTTATCGGTCGCTTTTTAGCTTTCGTCAGAACATTGTTGCCAACGATTGCAGGCCTTGCTGGCTTGAATAATACTCGCTTTCAAATTTTCAATTGGCTAAGTGGACTTTTATGGGTTGGTATACTGACCACATTGGGTTATGTATTAGGTAATAGCCCACTATTTCGTCAATATGAACACCATTTAATGAACTTCCTGATGCTATTACCTGTTTGCCTATTAGTAATCGGTTTAATTGGTAGTATCTGGGTTGTAATTAAAAAGAAAAAAAAAGCAAAGGCTTAATCCCTATCAAATAATATCAAGATTTTCTGACTGTCATTACACAGTAAAAAAAGCCTGTTTCATCTTATTAAACAGGCCTTTTTTCTTCAAATGCTCACTCCTTAATCCCTGTTTCATTCTTTTAATCCCCCTACTTAATTAAGATTTATCTCTTTTTTTTACCATCAAGTCATTATTTAATTTCATTAAGCTGTCAAATTAGTCTATTGTTATAAGTATCACATTCTATCTCTATTAAAGGAGTTACTTATGTCTCATCAACGTTCAAACGAAGATCTGCGTAGTGAATTGAAATCTCTTGCTGATACTCTAGAAGAAGTGCTGAACTCCTCTGCAGATAAATCCAAAGAAGAGCTCCAAAGCCTACGAGCCAAAGCAGAATCTGCCATAAAAGGTTCTCGAGCAAAACTCAGCGATGCAGGCCGAGAAATTGTTGATAACACTAAAGAAATGGCAGGAAAAGCAGATAACTACGTTCGTGAAAATCCATGGACAGGTATTGGTATCGGTGCTGCTGTCGGTGTTGTTCTTGGTGTTCTACTTGCCAAACGATAATTGATAATGAGTGACACGCAAAGACCACAGGGCCCCGCTTCCGGGGTTCTGAATTCTCTCAGTAGAATTGGTGCAATCGTTATAGGCATGATTGAAACTCGCCTACGATTAATTGCCATTGAACTAGAAGAAGAAAAAACAACGTTGATCCAGCTTATTCTCATGACTGGGGTCACCTTGTTACTCACTGCATTTGGTTTAATGAGCTTACTTATACTGGTTTTTTGGGCTATTTCTCCTGAATATCGAATTTATGCTTTAGCTATCACAACGGCTGTTTTACTTATCTGTGCGCTTATTGGCGCCATCATGACATTAAGAAAAGTGCGAAATTCTACCCTGTTAGGCGATACTCGCCAGCAATTAGAATTAGATAAACGTCTTTTGGAGCAATATCATGATGAACAGACAAAATAAACAGGCGATCCTCTCAAGACGTAAAAAGCTGTTGTTGAATAAAATTCAGCAACAGCGCTCTGATTTAGGGCAAAGTACACAAATTTGGCTTGATGTAACAGAGCCTTATGATAAAGCATGGCGCATTTTAGTCTCTTTAAAACCGGCCCTTTTAGTAGGCGCCAGTTTTATGTCGCTTTATAGTATTAAACACCCTAAAAAAATCATACGGTTAGGGCAACGCGCTATCGGTGCATTTGGCTTAATTAGAGCAATACAGAAGTCATTCAAAAAAACCTCAGATTAAACATCAATTTTTTTGTCTATGAATGTTAATTCTTCTTAATATCCTCTTTTTCAATTTCCCATTATTGTATCTCTCACACTGTAGCCGTGGTTATTAATTCTGAAAAAAGAAAATTAACCAACGAAAATACAAATATAAACAGATATAAATTGCAGATAATAGAGTTTGATTAGGAATAAACATCATGAAAAAATTTGAAGACATTGCATTATTAATTGCCCGTATTTTAATGCCAATTTTATTTATCAGCGCAGGCTATGGAAAAATTGGTGGTTACGAAGGTACACAGCAATATATGCAAGCAATGGGCGTTCCCGGTTTCTTATTACCACTGACTATTTTATTAGAATTAGGTGGTGGATTAGCAATCTTATTTGGTTTCTTAACCCGCACCACAGCAATCTTTACTGCGATCTTTACTCTCTTAACCGCGTTACTGTTCCACAGTAATTTTGCTGAAGGCATGAACCAATTAATGTTTATGAAAAACATGACAATTGCAGGCGGATATTTATTACTCGTTGTGACAGGCCCTGGTAAATGGAGTTTAGATCGTATTTTCAATAAAAACTGGTAATAACAAGTTTAGAAACAAAAAAGATCCCTTAGGGGATCTTTTTTTTGTTGATAAAGATTTTTTAATTATCTAACAATCACTCTATGGGTGATATTTTTGCCTCTATTTAAAGGGATCTTCTGCGATACACTAAATTTTAGGTGCGCATTTTTTGTCCTTTGAGAATAAAAATCGTAGTTTGCGTATTATTTTGAAAATAGGACTATTTTTTCCTTACAAATCAACGCTATTACAATTTGAAAAAAAATACACATTTTGTTACATATTAAAAATCCATGTACATTAGAACTGACTGGCTTTAGCGAGATTTCGGATATTTACGAAAGAGAATGATATAAGTAAATACACTTATTTTAAGAAACGAAAGCAGTAAATAACGTGTGAACAATTATTTTACGCTAAGTCACTTATCCTACGAGGATACAACGTCCTTCTTTTCCGTCACTCCCTTTACTTCCCCTTAAAATTACTTAAGCTACTCTAATCAAATCGCGGTGCACACTGGCTGATTTTTTGAAAAGGACATCAACAATAATAGTTTTGTTGAGAAACAATAACTGATAGTTAATTAAGGACTTGCCATGCCAACTCCCTGCTATATCTCCATTGAAGGAAAAACCCAAGGTAATATTACTGCGGGTGCATTTACGGCTGAATCAGTAGGAAATATTTATGTTCAAGGCCACGAAGATGAAATGCTGGTGCAAGCATTCTCTCATGTAGTGACTGTGCCCACTGATCCACAATCAGGTCAGCCTTCAGGTCAACGTGCACATAAACCTTTCCGTTTTACGGTGGCGTTAAACAAAGCGGTTCCTCTGCTGTATAACGCATTAGCCTCGGGCGAAATGTTGCCAAAAATCACATTAAAATGGTATCGCACCTCGGTTGAAGGGAAGCAAGAGCATTTCTTCACCACCACATTAACTGATGCCACTATCGTCAATATCGATTGCCAAATGCCACACTGCCAAGATCCGACTAAGTCTGACTTCACTCAACTGATCGAAGTGTCTCTTTCTTATCGCAAAATTGATTGGGAACACACCGTTGCAGGGACATCAAGCTCTGACGACTGGCGTGAGCCACTCGAAGGTTAATTCTTCACACTTTATTTATGGGCTCTGTCATGGGCCCATTGTTCTCTGCATTTTTTGTCTTTTTTATTGCGTGTTTGTCACATTTAAATGGGAGCTTTTATGTCAACGAATGACGCTAACAATACCCCTAAACCCCGTTTGGTATTAGATGATCCAACATCATCACCCTCTTTCAAAATAGGGATGACATTCTCTGAACAACAAGCCCGCATTAAAAAATACAGCGAATTACTTGAAACCCTAGGTAAAGGGGTTACTTCATACGGGGTTAGTGTTTACTTGCCAAATTGGCGATTTACCTAAAAGCACTTTTCAAGTCACTCAGTTTGATTTAAACGAAGGATTATCAGCGCTTTTCACGCTTTCAATACACGCGGTGAGTGAGCAGCGTGATATTGATTTTGCCAACCAATTAGGTGTGGCTTCATCATTAACCGTCAGTCGTGACGGTAAAACAATCCGCACGGTTCAAGGCTTACTGGCGAGTGCAGAACAAGGCAACACCGACGGCGTTAAAACGTGGTATCAATTTGTTATTCGCCCTGAAATGTGGGTGATGACGCTTAATCAAGACAGCCGTATATTCCAACATAAAACGGTGCCTCAAATTCTTCAGCAATTGCTAGATGAAGCGCATATCAAATATGACAACCAGTTCTATCAACCCGAACTGCATCAAACTCGTCGCTATATCACGCAAAAGCGTGAATCTGCTTATGCTTTCTGGTGTCGTTTAGCGTTTGAAGAAGGGATCAACTTTTGGTTTGAAGAAGGGCCAAAACTGTTTTATAGCGACAATCATTTAGGTATGACGGCGGGGATCACGCTGACGTATAACCCACAAGCGGAAACGGATATTACGGATACCACCGCTACCACATGGCGCTATACCGAACGTTTATGCAGTGATGTGCGTATTGATAAAGACTATAACCCAATACGACCTTCTTATCCGTTATCGCAAAACACAACGGGTGACGTTCATCAGCAACATCCTGTTTTTGAAAGCTATGGCCGTTTTCAAGAAGAGGCAGAAGCTCAGCCATTGAATCAATTGCGTTATGAGCAATCTCAAAATTATCGTCAAACAGGCTCGGCAAGTACCAACTGTTTTGCGTTAATGCCGGGCAAAGTGTTTACCTTAACCCATCATCCAAGTGCACGTATGAATTCACGTTGGCAAGTGATCAGCGTTTCACATCATGGTGTACAACCCTCTGCGGATAACGGTGGCGCAGAGGGATCACCGCACTCATGTATTAAATGATGAATTTCATACCATTAATCATAGTCGTCAGAAAAAGGTGGGTGTCGATCAACAAGAAAAGATTGGTAATGATAAAAGAACAGAAGTAGGTAGAGATCATTACGAAAAAATAGGTCGTAATTCTGTTATTCATATTTCTCAAGATCAAGAAATTCAAATCGATCGAAATAAAACAGAAGTTATTAATAGTAGTAAGAAATCAATTATTTTTGCTGATCAACTTATTCAAATTGGTGGTCAGAAAAAAATAATAGTTGAAGGCAATATGCATGAGGAAATTAAAACTAAATTATTATCACAATCACCACTTTATATTATTCATGCTGAGAAAAAACTGACATTAGCGGGTTCAGGTGGAAGTATTATTATTGACGAGATGGGTATCACGATAAAGGCCAAACAATTAAAAATTAATGCTTCATCGGTCAATATTGATGGTGGAGGTGTTGATCAAATAAATGCATTAACAGCAGCAACAGAAGAAGGTGTTCCTTTTTGTGAAGTTTGTGCAAAAATAAAAAAGGAAGCAAAAGATAATGAGTAAAGTATCTCGTTTAGCTTCTATTTCTTATGAATTAAATATTGATAAAGAAAATAAATTAAAAAAAATAACATCGTATTTATTTAATGGCATTCCTTTTTCTCGTTATGGCGATAAACATATTATAAAAGGAAGTGAAGTTATTGATAGCCATGTTTGGACTATTATTGATGCAATAAAAAGACCAGATATTGCTATTTTACTTGATATATTTGAAACAGAACACTGTTGCCTTTGGGAAAGGAAAGAGTGCTGAAAACTATTCTTACTATGCACCTTATTTAGTTAAGTTAAACTTAGAGCATCCTTTCACCAATTGGCTATTTGATAATAGCATTGAAAACCCCATCGGGATCTATTTATTTTCACGATTATCTTTAAACGAATTATCATACCAATTACGTAAATTTAATCAGGTTTTTGATGAGGAAACAAATAGCTGGTTAATGTTTAGATATTATGATCCCTTAACAGTAAAAAAATTATTACCTTATCTACCTGTTAAGGACTATATCCAATTTATGGATAATATCCTATTTATTTTAGCTGATGATATCAAATCTAACCAAATTTTAATATTACAATAAGGATATGTAATGGCATTAGATGATAAATTTAAAGATGAAGCTGTGAATAATAATATAGAAACACAGCCATGCGAA
Source organism: Proteus sp. G2626 (assembly GCF_009915985.1). Lineage (NCBI taxonomy): Bacteria > Pseudomonadati > Pseudomonadota > Gammaproteobacteria > Enterobacterales > Morganellaceae > Proteus > Proteus sp. G2626. Next base: position 349,656 of record NZ_JAABNH010000009.1, read on the forward strand.
AATAACATTAAAGAAGGTGTTTTTTTATCTGACGATAAAAACATTATTGATGCATTAGATAAGTTTTCTCGTAGCCCTTTTGATGAAGATTGGGAAGAAGTAGAAAGTGAACAATTTCCAGGAGAATTAGCGCATGAAACTATGCCGACAGGTATCCCACTTGATGCTTTAATGGCCTATGTTGACCAAGTTAGCCAAGATGATTCCTTCGATCCTAAAATACGGTTAATAGCAGAAGAAATTAAAGGTCACGATAAATTACAAGAAGCTATTCGTAATCATTTTGATCCTGATGGTGGCGAAAATACTGAAGATTTTCTTAATTTCATGCTTGCATTTATACCTGCAAATGAAAGGCCAGAAGATGCCGGATTAACCTATAAAGGAATGAAATCGAAATATAATAAATATCATTATAAAATTGATTTTAAATTAATAAGAACTCAAGTTCATGGAATACAAGACTTCGACAGTATTGATGGTGCAATAGATCAACAAGATGAAATCAAAATGTTGCTTGGCTATAAAAATGTTATGTTATCTCATGTTGATTATAAAAGTAAAAAACGAACGATTACAATTACCCCTAAATTAATAATACAAGGGTTAGAGTTAGGAAAAGGAAAAAAAGATAAGGTAACTGAAAAGGATTACGATGAATTAGCCAGTGATTTAGTCTCTTTTATTATTTCTGAAATTAAAGAACAAGAAGTTAAAGAAAAAATAGAATTAGGAAAGTCAATTGTTGTTGATATAGCCTTTTTATTAACAGGTATTGGTGGTGTATTAACGTTAGCTAAAAATGGTGCTAGAGCTTTACCATTAATTGCGGAAGGATTTAATATAATCTATACAACAAATGAGTTAATAGAAGATACCTCTGCCTTATGGGGGTATAATAATGATAAAGGATATAATGTTTTATTAAACTCAATGAAATATCTTGATTCGAAAACAGGTGGGACTAAAGGTTTTGTCACAACCTATCATGCCATGAATATGTTTATGTGTTTTGGTAAGAAAGTTAAAACCCAAGTAATAACAAGTGGAATAAGCACGAGTTTAGGAACTGTGATTTCTGTAAGTTCAATTACGGGGGAACCTCAAATTATGGATATTAATAAATAAAAATATAAAGGATTATATTTATGGCTAATAAGCCAAGACCTATCAAATATGATGAGACTCACTCTATTAATGTCAGCGTCACAAATAAAGATGAAATAAAAAATTAGGTGATGTTAATATTACTCAATTTAAAATGGTAGGAAAAACATTTCAAACGCATTTTGATGATACAATTGTCACTTGTTTTGGTCCCAAAGCGGATGGCTCATGTATTTTACGTATCCAAGGTAAACCCAAGGGAAGTACGCATCGAGTGACTGGACACATAGAGATTAATTTAAAATCACATCATGATCTTAATAAGATATTACAGTCCAATCTTTTTTATGATGGCGTCACATCATTAAAGTTGGCTCACTTTGTTGGGTATGTGGATGAAAGCCACGTTATTAATGAAATTAAAAAGGGAACCTTATTTGATAAGTTATTTTTAAAAACAAGAAGTGGAAAGGCACCACTTGCTAACAAAGAATCTAGGATTAAAAATGGCAATACAGATATATTAAACCCTTTATATGGTAAAAGCTTTGATCCTGAAAAAATGATAGCATTGCAAAATAAAAAAGGACAAGGAATAGATTTGATTTGTAAGATAGAGCCGACTCCACCTCCGCCAGATTGGGTGACTTTTGAAATAAAAACAGTGATGAAAGATAAATTTGGTGCTAACACAACGCCCACAGGAGGAAAAGCTAGTGAAATACAAAAAAGTTATTTTGAAAATATAAATAAACATTCATTATTAGCTAAGGAATCTTTTTATCAAGGAAGTAATGAATATAGTTTAGGAAAAAAAGAAAGGAAAATTTTATTAAATATACTTGAATCCTGCGAAGAGAAAAATTTGGTTGGATTTAAATTAACAGTAGGTATAGATAATAAATTTAATATTTCTAATAACAATAAATATAATCAATTTTATATAATAGAGAATCTTAAAAATGACTAGACTCAATAAAGCTTTAAAATACATTGAAAAAGAAGTAGTTAATAAAAAATTAGAGATGTCTCTGATATTGAAAAGTTAATTAATGAAGATATTATTGATAATGTTTTGGAAATTCAAAATGATAATAATTCTCGCAAGGATAAATATATAAGATATATGTCAATTTTAAAAATTGAGTCCGGTGCTATTTCTATTATATAGATATATATCAAATATATAAAAATACAAATAAAGTACCATATTCTTTTGAGCGATTTTTTTATCATAAAAATATATATTTTATTTTGGATTATTTTAATTGTTTTAATAGAAAAAGAATTTTTTTAAATCTTGCAGAACAAGGTGAAATCTTATTAATGAATTTTGCTTGTAATTATTTTAAGTTCAGTGAAATTTGTTACGATAAAATAATAGAAAATATTCAATCAGGTAAAATGGCAAACTCGCTCCCCATGTATACGCGCCCTCAAAAATTAGGCGTACTAGCGATTGAAATGTTAGCCAGTGAAAAAAAGGAAACTATTGATTGGGAAAGTGCAGGTATTCCGATTGATCCTTTCTATCAGCGCTTCTGCCAAGAAGCTCTTTATTGTGAAAATGATGAAATTTTAATCCCATGGTTAATAGAATTATGCGATAAGCATATTCAGTGGTCAGCATTATTTCGAAATAATGAAAATGAACAAAGTGCAACTGGTTATGAAGTTGATATGGAAATACTCATTGCTTGGCCTTTTGAATATCAAGCCGTGAAAAATTTTCGTGCTCGTCATGGCTTAAGTACCCCCATAATCGATCATCCATTATTAAAAACACCGATGGCTATCGATGATCATCGTCCTGATATGGTGGGTTGGTTAGAGACTATGCCTGAAATTTATCATCAAATTACAGATGATTTAATTAAAATAAATCCAGAGCTAAAAGTCATTCATACATTATTTTAGTCTTAATTAAAATTAAACGAAGGCTTTTGTTATAAAATGATACTGACAGCAAAAAGCAAACAGATAATTAAGGACAACATTCTTCAGGAATTCTATATGGAAGCAATAGAATTCCTTGAAGATGAGCATAAATTAGTGTTGGATTATTATAATATTAAACAAAAAGCACTATTGGAAATTTTGAAAAACAATTATCACTATTTTGATAAACAACATCGTACAAGCCAATATTTATGCGTTTTTCAAACTATATTAATGATTTATTTTGGTCAGTTTTATAAAAAATCTTTTTTTCATAAAAAATTAGAAATAAACATGAACAATGTTATCACTTATAGAAATAAAGAAAGTCAATCTTGGTTACAAGAAAAAATCAGACTTAAAAAAGATTTAATAGTAAAAGAAAATACTGATTATTTTATTAAGGATGTTAAAAACAGTTACTTTTATATCAGTACTGGACAATCAACATTAGAAAAAGAGATTGATAAGTTTATTTTTAAAGATCCTCTTTGTCGATTTAAAGAGCCACAAAAGGAAAAAAAATTATTTATTAATAATGCTATTAAAAACATTCAACCTTTGTCTATAAATAAAAGTGCTATTACTTATCTCTGTATAATAGCTCAATATATTGATGAGTTAGGTTGTTTTCAAGATATATTACGGCCAAAGTGGTATGGAAAATTAGATTTTCCAGAACTTATTCCTTGGCAGTTTGGAATAATCTCAGGGAATTAATTAATAATAAAGAGAACGTTAAACATGCGTAGCACAATTCAAGGAAGAAAAATCATTTTAAAAAATGATACAACTGATACTAAAGGAACCGTATTAAGCGGTTCTTTATTAGCAAAACAAACACATGAAATTGCCTGTTTAGGCGATGAAGTCTATTGCCCTGCTTGTCAGCAAAAAGGCAAAATTATTGAGGGAGATACCATGATGAAAATAAACAATATTCCCGTCGCGTTAGAAGGGCATAAAGTGCAATGCGGTTGTTTAAAGGGTTGTGTCTTAATGGCAGCGGAGTGATCTATTTTTAATTAGGCGGAGACTTCCGCCTAATATTCGCATCTCTATTTTTATCGATATCTAAAATATAAAAATACTTAAGTACAAAAACTATTTTTTATCGCTCGCAAAGAGTTTAGGTATTTCACGTAAACACCACGATTTAGCTTCACCCATGCTGTCTCTTCGCCATGCCATAATAATATTATTTTCATGATGATATTCTGGGCCAACAACACGTAATCGCCCTTCTTTAATATCATCTTCAATTAAATCAATCGGCATTGTCGCCACACCTAAACCTGCAATTAACGCTCGGCGCTTATCTTCAATAGAACTGACCGTTAAACGACGTTGTTTATCTAATAATAAGACCGTTAAAACAGGGCGTTCTCTTGCGGTATCTGCAATTGCAATACCCCGATATTTTAAGCGAGTTTCTTCTGCTAATGGTTCAGGCTCGTTATGGATAGGGTGATCTGGACTGGCAACGTAAACACTGGTGGTATTGTATAAAGGGCGAAAGTTGATTTCAGATGAAGTGCGAAAATGCATATCGGGTGAAATCACAATATCACATTTACCGCTTTCTAAGCTTTCCCATGCCCCTGCTAAGACTTCAGTGACTAACGAAAGTTGCGTATTAGATTTTTCAGCTAATTTATCAACTAAAGGAAAGAGTCGAGAAGCCGGTGTAAGCGCTTCACAAACGATGGTGATATGTGGCTCCCAACCTCTTGCTAAGGCTTCTGCATCTGACGTTAATTTATCAGCCGCCTCAAGCAGTATGCGCCCTCTATCAAGCAACATTCTACCGACATTGGTAAATTTAGTTCGATGTCCAGAACGGTCAAAAAGGACAACGTCTAAATCTTCTTCTAATTTTTGCATGGTATAACTGAGTGCCGATGGAACTCGATTTAGTTCATCAGCAGCTGCTGCAAAACTCCCTCTACGATCAATGGCATCCATGACTCGTAAAGATTCCAATGTAATGGCTTTGTCTTTACTCATTATACTTATCTCTATCAAATAATTTGATTATAGGCACCAGATTAACTTGCTAACAATAGACAGTCCATACCTCTATGATAAATATATTGATAATCTACTCGAAAAATACCGCTATGATAAAATACAGAACAGCACAACAGTGTGGTAAAGCGGATTATGGATGGCTACAAGCTCGCTACACATTTTCCTTTGGCCACTATTTTGACCCTCATTTTTTAGACTATGGCACGCTAAGAGTTCTTAACCAAGAAGTGCTTGCACCAAATTCAGAATTTAAAGCAAAGACTTATCCTCATGTTGATGTGGTTAATCTTATTCTTCAAGGAGAAGCGACATACCTTGATAATATGGGACGGACAGTCACAGCAAAAGAAAATGAGTGCTTACTTATTTCACCCCATAATACAGAAACTTATATTGAGAAAAATAGCAGTCCAGACACGCCATTAACCCGTATCCAGTTGTGGCTAAATGCTTGTCCACAACAAGAAAGTTTAGCTTCACAAAAATTGATATTAGATGAAAATTTAAAATATCAATTATTAGCTTCGCCTACGGGTGATGATGGTTCATTAATGTTAAGGCAAACTATTTGGCTTTATCATATTCATTTGCAAGCAGGCGATGAAATTACACTGCCAATAAAAGGACAGAAAGGCTTTTTGCAATCCATAAAAGGCGGCACCTATTTGCAAACATCAACACAAGAAAATGGACAAATCCAGTGTGGCGATGGCGCTTTTATTCAAGATAGCCATAGTATTACATTGAAAAGCTCGGCTGAATTTCGTGGTTTATTTATTGATATTATCTCATGATAATTAATTTAGATGGGCTTAAAAGCAGAAAACCCTCGACACACAATGTGAATCGAGGGTTTTTTATGAGGTGAGTTGACCGTTAAGCCGGGTTCTGTCGTGGACAACCATTCATCTAGGCCAGAACTTGCGCGCTGGCTCCAGCAACCTACCCGGGTTCAATGCGGGCCGCACCATAAGAACCCCTATTTGGTCTTGCTCCGGGTGGAGTTTACCATGCCACAAACTGTTACCAGTTGCGCGGTGCGCTCTTACCGCACCCTTTCACCCTTACCTGATCCTGTAAACAGGCCATCGGCGGTTTACTCTCTGCTGCACTTGTCGTAGGCTCGCGCCTCCCAGACGTTATCTGGCACCCTGCCCTGTGGAGCCCGGACTTTCCTCCCCTCTATCCGTCTCCCCGAAGGGACAACGATAAAGCAGCGGTTGTCTAGTCAACTCAGGGTGCGGATTATAGGGATTCTGATAGAAAATGTATAGCAAAAGAAGCTAAAAAATCACTTTACTCGTCTTGAGCTTCACCATTTTGCTCAATAACGTGTTTATAAAGTGCATTTTTCTTCACGCCATAAATTTCAGCTGTCACTGCGGCTGCTTTTTTCAGCGGTAATTCTTTTTGTAAAATCGCGAGTGTTCGTAATACCTCAGGGGGAAAATCATTATCGACCGGTTTTTCATATCCCTCAACAATGAGAACCATCTCACCTTTACGGCGGTTTTCATCTTCAAGTACCCATTTGAGTAATTCACCTACTGGCATACCTTGAATAGTTTCCCACGTTTTTGTGAGCTCTCTCGCTAATACTACATAGCGATTTTCACCCCAAACTGTCACCATATCAGCTAAACTATCTAACAACCGATGTGTTGATTCATAAAAAATCAATGTACGAGGTTCTTCTGACAATTCACGTAGGCAATCTTGGCGACTTTTTGTTTTTGCTGGTAAAAAACCTTCATAACAAAAACGATCAGAAGGAAGCCCTGCAGCAGAAAGTGCCGTAATAGCAGCACAAGCGCCAGGCAGTGGCACTACATTTATGCCATTTTTACGACATTGATTGACTAAATGATAGCCAGGATCGTTAATTAATGGTGTACCTGCATCAGAGACTAATGCGATACTTAGCCCCTGTTGTAATTTGCTAATTAATTGATCTGCTTTTTGCTGTTCATTATGATCATGTAACGCATACAAACGTGCGTTAATGGCAAAGTGCTGTAATAGAAGCCCTGTATGACGGGTATCTTCTGCAGCAATTAAATCGACATGAGACAGCACATCAAGTGCCCGCTGGGTGATATCGCCCAGATTACCAATAGGTGTGGGTACTATGTACAGTGTGGATGTCGTTACCGCTGCTCGATTAGGTTGATTCATTGTTTATTCCGAATGACCGATTTAAAATTGAGCATAATTATAAAACATCACTGGGTACAGTATGCTTTCCTCAATTTTTGTGCGTTTTAAAACAGGTTTATCCTATACTGCGATACTCTCTGCGCTGATTATGTCAGGTTGTACCCTGACGGGGCAACAAGAACCACCTCTCACTCCCGCTGCAAAAGCAGAAATGGAGATGAAACAATTTCAAAAAGTAATTGATGATGCTCAAGGGCAAGCATCTTTAGATGTTATTAGAGCCTATATTGGACTAGAAACATTAATTACCGATCCTGAGCTACATCAGAAAAATATTGATGATACATGGCTCACACTGACCAAACTCACACCTGAACAACGCCGTAGTGTGGTTATCAAAGCAGATGAAAATACTCTGCAAGGTTGGTTAGACTTACTCAACACATATGAATACAACAAAGATGATGCTGATAAGTTATCAATGGCCATTAGAGAATGGCAAACTCGCTATCCTCGTAACCCAGCCGCGTTAACGCTTCCTGTATCATTATTACGCCTTTCACAGCCTTCTGTCAGTGCAAGTAGTCAAATTGCCTTATTATTACCTTTAACAGGGCAGGCTAAAGTGTTCGGTGAAGCTATTCGCCAAGGTTTTCTTGATGCGCAAAGTGGTTTACCACAACCCCAAGCAATACCCGAACCAGAAGCACCTAAAAATGATGACAGTCTTGCTTCCATTTTAGAAGAATTAGGTATCAGCAATACTGAAACACCAATAACAGATACCGCACAAGAACCAACTGAAAAGACTGAAGCGACTCAAGATAAAGAAAAAGAGAGCGTTGCATTTTCAGGTGATCCCACTCTACGTTTAGATCCTGTTGCTCAAAATGCACGTCAAGTGATCGTTTATGATACCAATAGCCAACCTCTTGATATCTTACTGAAAAAAGTACAACAAGATGGCGCTAACTTAATTGTCGGTCCACTGTTAAAACCTGAAGTCATGAAAACCATTGAACTTCAAAGTGGCTTGCCAGTATTAGCATTAAATGAGTTAGATGCGATCCCTTCTGCAACAACCGTCTGTTTCTTCTCACTTTCACCTGAAGATGAAACCCGTAATGCTGCACAGCATTTACGTCAGCAACAAAAATCGACCCCATTAATTATTGTTCCAGATAATAAATTTGGTCAAAGAATGGCACAAACTTTTGCTGATGAATGGCAACGCACAGGTGGGGGGACTGTTTTACAACAAACCTTCAGTTCTGTTGAAAGCTTAAAAGCATCGATTAATCGTGGTGTGGGTATTCGTATGACAGGAACACCTGTGTTACCAACAGAAAATGCACCTTTACCATTAGACACTCAATCTATTCCATCTGCTGGTGGTTCGATTGATTCGGTTTATATCATTGCCACTAGTGATGAATTAACCTTAATTAAACCTATGATCGATATGGCGATCAGTACGAAAAAACGCCCGCCGATCTATGTCAGTTCACGTAGCAATCAAGGTGGAACAGGACCTGATTTCCGTATGGAAATGGACGGTATTCAATTTAGTGATATTCCATTGATGGCGGGTGCTAATTTGCCGTTAATGCAAAAAGCGTCAAGTAAATTTGCGAACGATTACTCATTAATGCGCCTTTATGCTATGGGAATTGATGCATGGTCATTAGCAAACAATTACAATGATCTAACAAAAGGTACCCTGCGTTTTAATGGTATTTCAGGCTCATTACGTGTTGAAGATAACTGTACTGTTTATAGACAACTTCCTTGGATGCAATTTAAACAAGGTAAAATTGAACCTGTTACACAGTAATAGATGCATGCTGTTATTATAAAAACAAACCGCCTTTATGGCGGTTTGTTTTATGAATTATAAAGGAAGAAAATCATGGATGATTTTTCTAAAAGCCCTTACTTTTTAGGGCTGTACTATGAGCAAAAAGCGCTAAAATACTTACGCCAACAAGGATTAAGATTCATTGCACGCAATGTCCGATATCCCTGCGGAGAAATTGATCTTATTATGCAGGACAACAGGACATGGGTATTTGTTGAGGTTCGTTTTAGATACAACACCTTATTAGGTGATGCGATAAGCTCCATTACCTACCCTAAACGTCGTCGCTTATGGCGTACAGCAAAGTGTTGGTTAGCACAGCGCCAAGAAAGTATCGAGACATCAGACTGTCGCTTTGATGTTTGTGCATTTAATCAACGCCAGTTAATATGGTTAAAAAACATTCTCGATTATACGGAATTTATTCGTTAAATTAGATTATATAGGTCTTAACGTGCTTGATAGAATCAAAGTCTGCTTTACAGAGAGTATTCAAACTCAAATTGCAGCAGCAGAAGCATTACCTGATGCCATTTCCAGAGCCGCCATGATGATGGTTCAATCATTGTTAAACGGCCATAAAATATTAAGCTGTGGAAACGGTAGCTCGGCAGCAACAGCACAACGATTTGCCGCAAGCATGATCCATCGTTTTGAAACAGAACGCCCAAGCTTGCCTGCATTATCGTTAAATACAGATAGCGTGGTGATGACTGCCATTATGGGGAATCAGCAACATGATGAGATCTACGCTAAACAAGTACGCGCATTAGGACAAGCTGGTGATGTACTACTTGCTATTTCGACACACGGTAACAGTCGAAGCATTATTAAAGCCGTTGAAGCCGCAGTCACACGAGATATGACCATTGTTGCATTAACAGGCTATGATGGCGGAGAACTTGCTGGGTTATTAGGCCCGCAAGACGTTGAAATTCGCATTCCTTCTCAACGCACCGTCAGAATACAGGAAGTTCAGATGCTAACAGTCAATTGTCTCTGTGATTTAATTGATAATACATTATTCCCACATCAGGATGACTAAGGAGTTACTATGAAATTGCTTCCTATCACCGCAGTGCTGTGCTCTGCACTGTTACTACAAGGCTGTATCGGTGCCGCTGTTGTCGGCACGGCTGCAGTTGCAGGCAAAACCGCAACCGATCCTCGCTCATTAGGGCAACAAGTTGATGATGGTACATTGGAAGCCCGTGTTTCTGGTGCTCTAAATAAAAACGAACAGATCAAGAAAAGTAATTCACGTATTGTGGCTACAGCTTATCAAGGCAATATATTATTAACAGGTCAAAGTCCTGATATGTCTGTGGCTAATACGGCAAAACAAGTCGCAAGTAAAGTTGAAGGTGTAAATAACGTCTATAACGAAGTCCGCCAAGGCGAACCAGTGACATTAGGCACAGCCTCCTCAGATACCTGGTTAACAACTAAAGTTCGCTCTCAAATTTTAGGCAGTGATTCAGTCAAATCGTCTTCAGTCAAAGTGATCACTGAAAATGGTGAAGTGTTCTTATTTGGCATTTTAACCCGCCAAGAAGGCGCGGCTGTTGCGAAAATCGCCAGTGAAACCAAAGGGGTTGTGAAAGTAACAACCGCATTTACTTACCTTAATTAACCCCACATTTTGATATTGTTTCTGTATTATCCTGTCAGTATCGGCCCTTGTGAATAACGGCCGATACTGACAGTGTCTCGCTTAACTAAATCGGGCTGCATTAAAACATGTCGTTAGCGTCTTAACATCCCTTTATCAATAATAAAATCGATAATAGTTTTCAAGCCTACTTTTTCTTTTAAGTTGGTGAAAACATAAGGTTTCACAGGACGCATTCTAGCCGTATCCGCTTCCATTACTTCTAATGATGCGCCAACATAAGGTGCCAGATCGATTTTATTAATTACTAATAAATCCGAATGTGTAATACCAGGACCACCTTTACGTGGGATTTTTTCCCCTTCAGCTACATCAATCACATAAATGGTTAAATCCGCCAGTTCTGGACTAAACGTTGCACTCAAATTATCGCCACCACTTTCTACAAAAACAATATCAAGATTTTTGTGACGCATTGCCAATTCTTCAACAGCGGCAAGATTCATCGATGCATCTTCACGAATGGCGGTATGAGGACATCCTCCTGTTTCTACACCAATAATACGATCGGCATCTAATGCTTCAGCACGTGTTAAGATTTTGGCATCTTCTTGGGTATAAATATCATTAGTGACAACCGCGATTTCATAAGTATCTCGCATTGCTTTACAAAGAACTTCTAACAGTGCCGTTTTTCCTGATCCAACAGGGCCACCAACACCGATACGCAGTGGTTGATTATATTCTTGCATATAGGTTTCTCATGAACGAAAAAGTCGAGTGTATTGTGTTTCATGACGACTACTGGCGATGATTTGCGCTGGTGTAAAACTCCCAATATCCTCCGTTGGCCAGAGTGCGGATTGCTCAACAATCGCAGGGATCTGCGCTGCTAATGTAAATAATATTTTCTGTCCCGCACTTTGTCCCAATGGAATAAGTTTTACACCTGACATCACTGTATTTTCAAGCCACCCCCAAGCGTAAGCACAACATAACTTTTCAGCTGAAATATTCCATTTCACCGCTGCTAACGCAAATGCCATAAGCTGTGTCTGTTTTACACACGCTTGTAAGTTTTCATCTAACTCAATCTCTAATTGAGGCAGTAGGCGAGCGAAAGCGATACCACGTTGGCGCTCTTCTTGTCGCAACTCTTTCGTTTCACGACTTGCGATAATAAAATCACACCAATACTTCACTTCACTCATTTTAGCTTGTGCCAAACTTTCTTGTAGTCGCCGTAATATAGGGAGTTCTAACGTTGCTAAAGTGCCTATCATTTGGGTACTTAGCCAATCCGTTAATGTTTCAGGAGAACAAACCCACCCCTTTTCAATTGCCCACTCTAACCCTTGAGAATATGTAAACGATCCTACGGGTAAAGAAGGACTGACTAATTGATATAAGCGCAGATCTGCAAGCATCAATAGGCTCCCTTATTCAAATAATTAGTGGTGGTGCTGATCGTCATGATCATGATGATGGTGATGATGGCCACCACTAGACGATCCACCATAAGCGCCCGGCTCTGGTTGATATTTTTCCAAGCCGACAACAACACTTGCCCCTAAACCTCTCGCCATATCATCTAAAACATGATCGTGAAAATAACGACACCAACCAGTTTCAATTTGTAATGGGACATGGCGATTGCCTAAGTGGTAACAAACTCGTGCTAGTAACAGTGGATCTTCGCTATACACCGTGGAAACTTGTTCTTTAGCTGCTTCAATGGTGACTAGCATATTATCTTCTGATCGTAAAACATCGCCCTCTTTTAGCACTGTGCCACGGGGTAAAAAGAGCCCAGCTTCTTGTCCATCACTTAAAGTGACTTTTAAGCGACTTTTGGTTCTTTCATCCATCGTTAAACACAACGTAAGGACGTGCTTTTCCGATGTTGCCATTTCAAGCGCTTTCTCTTTATCTATAATTTGAGTAAATCTTTTCATTCTCTATCTTCTCGATAAACCGTTATCAAAAGAGGAAATAACGTTGTGCCATCGGTAATTGCGTCGCAGGTTCACACACTAATGGCACACCATCCGCTTTCACAATATAGGTTTGCGGATCAAGCTCGATATGTGGCACATAGCTATTGTGGATCATCGATGCTTTTGTCACGCTACGACAACCTTGAACACGACCAATTAAGCTTTTTAAGCCGAGTTTTTCAGGGACACGCGCTTCAATGCCCGCTTTAGACATAAAGATCATCGACGTTTGATATTTTGCTTTTCCTAAACAGGCATACATTGGACGATAGTGCACAGGTTGAGGTGTTGGAATAGCGGCGTTAATGTCTCCCATTGGCGCATAAGCCACCATGCCACCTTTCATAATCAGTGCAGGTTTCACGCCAAAGAAAGCCGGATCCCATAAAACTAAATCAGCCAACTTTCCTTTTTCAACAGAGCCAACTTCATGCGCAATACCATGCGCTAGAGCAGGATTAATAGTGTACTTCGCCACATAACGCTTAATACGATGGTTATCACTTTCAGCGGTATCACCCTCTAATGTGCCACGCTGTAATTTCATTTTGTGCGCACATTGCCAAGTACGAAGGATCACTTCACCTACACGCCCCATTGCCTGTGAGTCTGACGACATAACAGAAATAGCCCCCATATCATGTAAGATATCTTCTGCTGCGATAGTTTCACGACGAATACGTGACTCCGCAAAAGCGACATCTTCAGGAATAGAAGGATCAAGGTGATGGCAAACCATCAACATATCGAGATGTTCATCTACCGTGTTAATGGTATAAGGCATCGTTGGATTTGTTGAGGCAGGTAGAATATTGGGCTCTCCCACCGATTTAATCACATCCGGAGCATGTCCACCGCCAGCGCCTTCTGTGTGGAAAACATGGATCACGCGACCTGCAATTGCTTTTACGGTTTCTTCATAAAAACCACCTTCATTTAAGGTGTCGGAGTGAATAGCAACTTGCACATCCATTTCATCGGCAACATTAAGGCAGTTATGAATTGCCATTGGTGTTGCCCCCCAGTCTTCATGGATTTTTAAGCCAATAGCACCCGCTTCAATTTGTTCGCGAACGGCTTCTGGTTGACTCACACAGCCTTTACCGAATAACCCCACATTAATAGGCAATTCATCAACGGCTTCTAACATGCGGTGCATGTTCCAAATACCTGGGGTTACTGTGGTTGCATTAGTTCCAGCAACAGGCCCTGTCCCACCACCAATAAACGTGGTGACACCAGACACTAAACCTTCTTGTGCTTGTTGCGGACAGATAAAGTGAATATGCGTATCAACACCACCTGCGGTAACAATCTTACCTTCACCCGCAACTACTTCTGTAGCAGGCCCAACAATAATATCCACATTGGGTTGCACATCCGGATTACCCGCTTTGCCAATACCGACAATACGGCCATCCTTAATACCGATATCCGCTTTGACTATACCCCAATGGTCTAAAATAATGGCATTAGTGATAAGGACATCGACACACGCCGCATTCACAACTTGACTCTGCCCCATGCCATCACGAATAACTTTACCACCACCAAATTTGACCTCTTCACCATAAGTGGTGAAGTCTTTTTCTATTTCGAGGAAAAGCTCAGTATCTGCTAATCGCAGACGATCGCCTGTTGTTGGGCCAAACATATCTGCATAAGCTTGGCGTGAGATAGTTTTCATTTTTTCTCACTCTCCAATTTACCCATCACTTTGCCATGAAAGCCGTAAATTTCACGTTTTCCGGCAAAAGCCACTAATTCAACGGTACGGCTTTGACCGGGTTCAAAACGAACCGCCATACCTGCTGGAATATTCAAACGAAAGCCCAATGTGCTTTCTCGCTCAAAATTCAGTGCCTCATTCACCTCATAAAAATGATAATGAGAGCCCACTTGTACGGGTCTATCACCATGATTGGCAACCTGTATTATTTTTGTCTCTCTACCTGCATTAAGTTCAATATCCCCTAATGCCTGGTTAACGCTAATTTCACCGGGTATCATGTTATTACCTACACAATAGGATCGTGAATAGAAACAAGCTTAGTGCCATCAGGAAATGTACATTCAACTTGAATGTCTTTTATCATTTCTGGCACCCCTTCCATCACCTGCTCTGCTGTTAGAACAGTACGCCCTTCACTCATTAATTGAGCAACGGTTTTGCCATCACGAGCACCTTCCATAATGGCACAGCTAATCAATGCTACTGCTTCAGGATAATTAAGCTTAAGCCCTCTCGCTAAACGTCTTTCAGCAACAAGACCCGCAGTGAAAAGCAGTAATTTATCTTTTTCTCTTGGTGTTAATTCCATTTCTGCTCCTAAAATTAACGATTATGTCGCCCATATACGAGGCGGCTCAGGGCAATACCCTAACCAGTGTTGTCTGACGGTTTGCCAAACTTGAGCAAAACACGCCATCATCGGCTCTGTTTGTGAGCCTAATAACCGTAAAACTAAAATACCGTCTACATCCGTTAAACCATATTCGATAACATGATTGTAAGAAGCTGAGAAAGCCTCAACACATTGTTGAATAAGATTTTTTAATTCATCGCTTGCAGGATAAATATAAAGCGAACCCAACATAGGAAATTCACGCATTGCAGCGGCTTTATTTTGTAAACCATTAACAAAAAGCGATTCTGTTAATGTCAGCTTTTCATCAATATAAAAGTTAAAACGCCCTTTAACATTGCCATTTTCAAACCACTCATTTAAAACAGGGCGACCAAAACATTGAATTTCCCACCCAATAAATTTGGCAGTAGATGCAATATGAATATGTGTTTCTAGGTGTACTTGAGCATCAGGGAAAAAGATATTTTCCTGTGGAAGCCACTCTAAAAAACCATGTGATGCGACATTTAATGTTTGAATTTGACGAGCCACGCCACCAGCACTACGGTAAAACTTGGTTGCGCCAGGCGTGGTAAGTAATGCATGAGCTTCCGTTTGAACATCAATATTAATCAATAAATTATCACCACCTACTACACCACCAGGAGGATGGAGTAAATAAGTGTGTGCAATACCTTGCTCAGGATAAAAAGGTCGCTGAACCATTAATGGGCCGATATGGCGTTTTTCTGTAAGACGTGTCATTCCGCGCTTTACTTCATAACGTAAAACGATTTCAGCAAGCCAACCTTTCCCTGAAAAGTCAGACATACTCACTCCTGCCAACTTGGCAAAATTATCAAAAAATCAGGAAAATACGTGAATACATACAGCACTATCCATAAGATTGAGTCATTCAAAATCAAATAGAAAATAAGCTAATGAATGTTGGATAGGGTGTGGGTAAAAAGACAAACCGTGATACCCTAAGAACAGGATAATCCCCTTCGTCTGTGACGCGCGATTCTACACCTTATTACAAAAAATGCGTTTTAAATAAATAGCAATTTATTTAGAAAAAATGACACTGATTAAAATAAATGTAAAAAATGAGCATATATCTATATTGTCATCTTTCACCAACGGGATTATATTCTGTGCCACTCTCATGCATTTCACATGACGGCTCTCATTGTTAACTAGAATAACCTCTCTATTTATTCTAGAGGTGACTTCTATGTTTATACAACAATTGAGTTCACTGTAAACAGTGTTTATTTAAGCAACATTGATACTTAGCTTGCCTGCGGTATATTGGAGATTATGGAATACAAACACATTCTATCCTCTAACCAAATGTCTTTAAAAACGTTTTACATCGAAAACCCGATGATAGCGATGGTTAGTGGCGCAAAAGGGACAATTTGCATCAATGGTCAAACTATTGATGTATCAACCCACTTAACACTTATTATTCCCAAATATAGCCAGGTTTCTTGTGATATTGTTAACCAATTCACGCATAAATCGATTGAGCTACATACGCTCGTTTTATGCGAAACAGAACTTCAATCTGTCTTTTCTTTACTAAAGCCTTTAATTAAATCTAGCTCTCCGCTAACAAGCCATCTTCCGGCTTATCATTTATCTACGCCCGAAGTGATAAAGAGTAACTTCAGCATACTCAAACAGTGTCTACCATTACCACACGGCTCCCCATCCCAAGAAACCATGTTTATGCAACAGTGCCTATTTTTTATTTTGATGGCGGTGTATCAAGAAGGTGTCGATATTTTAAACATCTTCCGATTTAATTATGATGAACCTAAAAATCAGGCAATTACACATTTAATCACACAAGATCCACAACGAAAATGGCATTTAGACGATGTAGCAAAAACGCTCTTTACCACCCCATCAACACTGCGTCGGCACTTAAATAAAGAAGGGGTTTCATTTTGCCAATTATTATTAGATGTCCGAATGGGGATTGCCTTAAATTATCTGACATTTTCTAACTATTCTGTCTTTCAAATCAGTCATCGTTGTGGTTTTGGTAGTAACGCCTATTTTTGCGATGCGTTTAAACGTAAATACGGTATCACGCCATCACAATTTCGTATTCAGTCTCGTCAAGCTAATGATCCTTCCGCGATAACAAAACTGTCAGAAAAAATTGCAGAGCCCGATAAAAAAATATTTCAAACTTTATAAAGTTATGACAAATTATTTTTCTTTAAAAAGGTGACACCGCCTAATAATCGCATTTGATTTAAGATCCACTGTTGCCGTTTTAAAACATAAGCTGAAGGTTTATTAACGTGATAGATGTGTGGATTAGGTAAAACGGCGGCTAATAGTGCCGCTTCTTGTTGGGTAAGTTGTTTGGCTGGCTTTCTGAAATAATGTTGAGAGGCCTGTTCTACACCGAAAATCCCATCTCCAAACTCAACAATATTTAGATATACCGTTAAAATACGTTTTTTTGACCAGATAAGTTCGACAACTGGCGTCATACCTGTTTCAAACCCTTTTCTTATCCAACTACGACCATCCCATAAAAAGAGATTTTTGACTGTTTGTTGCGAAATTGTCGATGCACCTCGTAATGTTTTTCCACTGTTATGGCTTCTTTTGAAAACTTTCTCAATGGCATCAAAATCGAAGCCCCAATGTTTGGGGAAATTTTGATCTTCAGAAGCAATAACTGCCAAGTACATCGCGGGCGCTATCTCTTTTTCTCCCACCCAAGTGGAATGAGACACATAAGAGAAATCAAACTCACTCCAAGCAGAAAGTTGTCTTTGAACCATAACAGCAGAAAAAGGTACGGGTAAAAAAGAAAACAGCACAACTATTAACAGCCATAAAGCAATTAGGATAATTAATAGTTTCTTTAACTTTCTCACCAGTACCATCTGCTGTTTTCACCTACCAATTATGCCATTTCAAGGACTTTCTTAACTAATTTATCAATACCTATCTGCGCTTGTGCGATAGATTGTGCAAGCATATATGCAGGAGTGGTTACTACTCGATATTCTTCATCAACAACAATGTCATCAACAGGGCAATCTATATGAACTCCGCCCATCTTTTCAATGGCACTTGCCGTTTCTACGTCATTTCCAATTGTTAATTTAATTGGAGCATTTAACATTTTTGGTAACATAACGGGAGCAATGCATATTAACCCTAATGGTTTTTTCTGTTGATGCATCGCTTGAACAAATCTTAAGAGATCTTTGTTAATTTCACACTCAGTTCCTTTTGTTGCAAAATTACACAAATTCTTCGCTGCACCAAAACCACCAGGAATAATGACTGCATCGAAGTTTTCGGCCCTTGCTTCTGATAAAGGGGATATTTTTCCACGAGAAATACGTGAAGATTCTTCCATCATATTTCTTTTTTCTGATTTTTCTTCACCTGTAATATGATTAATTACAGTTGGTTGAAAATCATTAGGTGAGAAATAATGAACTTCAGCATTATTTTGGCTTAAAGTGAGCATTGTGAGCACTGATTCATGGATTTCACTCCCATCGAACACGCCACAGCCACTTAAAATTACCGCAATTGATTTCATATCTTTCTCCATTTGTAGTAGATTACTAGTTACCCATTTATAGGTGTAAACACCAATCGCCATCACATATTTAAATGTTTCTTGTAACAAAAAAACTTATCTTTGCTATTTTGTTGCTTGTATGATGTATGGAATAGTTTCATCCTATTCGCCTATGTAATGAGAATCAAAAAAAGCGGATAGAAAAGTTTCCCTGGTGTTGGCGCAGTATTCGCGCACCCCAACCTTCGGTTGGGGTTATTTTTTTCTAGCGTCTGCCAACCAGTTTCTTAAACTTTCCACATCCTTTCTCCAATCCTTCCCTAGCTCATCTACCCATTCTTGCACATTGTCCCACCAAGCAGGTAATTCAGGTGATTGGATCTGTTTGGCAAGTTGCTGTAAATGTTTTAAACCAATAGAACCTGCAGCGCCCTTGATTTTATGTCCTTCCTCAGTGATGCCCTTCTGATCACGTGCAGTCATGTTAGATTCAAGGACAGACATATAACTTGGCATCATCTTTTCAAAAACATCTAAACCATCAGTGATTAATTGAGGTCCGACAAGTTCGATGTATTGATTCAGCATATCTATATCTAATAACTCTTCATTTTTATTCAACAATTCCGATGACTCATTACATGGCACAGAAACCGCCCCATCCCCCCAGAATTTGTTGATAATTGCGGTAAGCGCATCCACAGAAAGTGGTTTACTCAGCACGTCATTCATTCCCGCATCTAAGTACTCTTTTTTATCTTTTAACACATTGGCCGTTAATGCAATCAATGGCGGAAGTTCATTACTGTCGAATTCTTGGCGCAGTTTCCTTGAAATATCAAACCCTGTCATATCAGGCAATTGAATATCTAATAGCACTAAGTCGTACTCATCAGGCTTAAACATCGATAATGCTTCTTGCCCTGTCATCGCCACATCAACGGTATTACCTAGTTTTTCTAAAACCGAGCAGGCAACAATGACGTTAAGCTCAATATCTTCAACAAGCAGAATATTTAACGCTGGCAATAAGAATTCATCATCATTCTCAATATCAAGATGCTCCTCAATCGCAGGAGCGACAATAGAGAGCGTGAAGACAGATCCCTTACCTAACTCACTCTCTACATGAATATCTCCGCCCATATGCTGTGCTAGGCGTTTTGAAACGGCAAGTCCAATACCGGTCCCCGTTGCAGAGCGTCCACCTTGGCTATCATTGACTTGATAGTACATTGCGAAAATCTTCTCAAGCTCACTTTTAGGGATACCAATGCCACTGTCTTTGACTTCGAAGAACAACTTATCAGGAGCTTCTTGCCAAATGCGAACTTTGATTTCACCTTCTTGCGTAAATTTCACAGCATTACCAATGAGATTCCACAAGATCTGGCGTAATCGAGTTCCGTCAGAGGTTATTTTATGCGGTAAGGTTTCTTCCGCTTCGAGTGTGAATTTCAATCCTTTCGGCTGAACTAACAATCCTGAAAGATTTTCTAAATCAGAAATAAACTCTGTGAAGTCGATTGGCTGATTATCTAGCTGGATTTTTCTACGCTCAATCTTATCCATTTCAATCACGTCATTAAAAATATTACCTAACGTAATCGCACTCACATGGATCGTTTTTAAGTAATTGAGTTGTTCTGGAGAAAGCTCGGTATCCAATAAAATACGGCTTAATCCAACGATGCCATTCAGCGGTGTACGCAATTCATGGCTGATTGTTGAGATAAAGGTAGTCTTATCGCGGCTAGCGTTTTCTAACGCGTCTTGATAGCGCTTACGCTCTGTAATGTCACGTCCAAAGCCCATTAAACCATGACGTTTACCTATGCGATCATAAAACGGCACTTTACGTAATTCAAAACACGCTTTTCGCCCATCAGGATAAACTAGCCATTGCTCATAAGTCAGTGAGACATTATGACGAAAGACTTTCTCATCAGTTTCCATCACTTTTATCGCAATATCTTCGTCATACACATCTAATGGTGTTAAACCAATCAGCTGCTTCTCACTTTTTCCTGTGAGTAATTCCGTTGCACGGTTGCATCCTGAAAATTCGTTATCTTCATTACGGTAATAAACTAAATCAGGTGAGGCATCAAGGAATGAACGTAAAAGTGAAGATTGTTGTTCAAGTTCTATTTGCGTCAATTCACGACGTTTCATTTCACTTTTAAGTTTTTCTAAGAGTTCAAGGTGTGCTTTTTCAACTTTTTCACGCTCTTGAATTTCCAAGTTTAATTGCTCAATGTTCTCTTTTAATTGAGAATTAAGCTCTAAATCACGCTGTCGCATTACACCGAGTTTATCCACCATACGAGATAAGCGACGCCGTGATTCTTCCAGTTGTTCAACCACAACAGAAAGAAAATAGACAGCCCAAGGCGTAATAATCAGCCCAAAGAAAATAGAGCGAACAAGATCAATACTGGTAACATCACCTGCAAGCAAGAATGTTACCGCCATTTGAACAACCATCGCTAAAACAACTAATGCAGAAGCTAACAACAATGAGAAGCGGATAAGCCCCAGCCTCATCATTAAGTCAACGTAGTATTGGGCAAGCCCTTTGAGCAATTTCATTGAAAACTCCAATATATTGAATCCATGGAATGATAACCCAAAAATGATTGGCGCAGTGGCGAACATTCAGAAATCTAATTAAGAGAGGTTATTTTTCATTATTTTGTTTGATTTAACTGCTTATTTTCTCTCAACGAGTCTATCCGAGATATATGCATACATAAAAATAATGCCAAACTAAGTCATATAAACGATAGCGAGATCAACGATAAATAGACCTTATTAGAAAAAATTCAATTTGTCTTTTTTTATACAAAATGTATAAAAACAATAAAAATCTAAAATTAATACATTCATCAGAATAACTCACTACTCGTTTTTATCATTAAAGGATGAGATAAAGCTAAATCACTCAAATAAAGTGATATAGCTCACATTAAAAAATCACTCTCACACTATTTTAAAATAGAATAATTTAGTTATTAATCAATATTTTAAAATAAAATTTTTCTTATCTCTCTTATCTTAGCCAAATATCCTCACACATTGACCTGATTTTTATTTATCGATAAGTTGAAAAGGCATTGCGTAGCAATATAAAAAACACACCAAGCTAGGCAAACACAACATCACCCGACTGAGTACCCATAAATTTATCTACATACTTTGAGCCGAAACGTTCCTTTTGCGCTCTTTTTTGAGGTGCCCAGCAAACTAAGTAGGAAGCAAAAAATGCTCTATCAAAAGACTCAGGAAAAAGATAATTGTGGGTTTGGATTAATCGCACATATTGAAGGGCAAGCCAGCCATAAGATTGTCAGAAATGCCATTCATGGTCTCGCCAGAATGCAACATCGGGGGGCTATTCTGTCTGATGGTAAGACGGGCGATGGTTGCGGTTTACTCTTACAAAAACCAGAGCGTTTTTTTCAATTAATTGCACAAGAAAAAGGCTGGCATTTAGCAAAAAACTATGCTGTGGGGATGCTATTCTTAAGCCAAGACACCAATATTGCCACGCAATGTCGTCTCATCGTTGAAGAAGAGCTACAACGCGAGACACTTTCCATTGTCGGCTGGCGTAAAGTCCCTATTAATACCGATATTTTAGGAAGTATTGCCTTTTCTTCTCTTCCTTTAATTGAACAAGTCTTTGTTAATGCCCCTGCAGGTTGGCGAATAAGTGATATTGAAAGACGGCTTTTTGTTGCCCGTAGACGAATTGAAAAACGTATTACTGACAGTGATTTTTATATTTGTAGTCTTTCTAATTTAGTTACTGTTTATAAAGGCCTCTGTATGGCCATCGATTTACCGCGCTTTTTTACCGACCTTGCTGATCTACGCATGGAATCTTCAATTTGTTTATTCCACCAGCGTTTTTCCACCAACACTACACCAAGATGGCCACTCGCCCAACCTTTTCGTTATTTAGCACATAATGGTGAAATTAATACCATTACAGGAAATCGCCAATGGGCCAAAGCTCGCGCCTATAAATTCCATACTCCGCTTATTCCTGATTTACAAGACGCGGCCCCTTTTGTGAATGAGAGTGGCTCTGATTCAAGCTCACTCGATAATATGCTGGAGCTATTTCTTAATGGCGGTATGGATATTGTTCGTGCCATGCGCTTATTAGTCCCACCAGCATGGCAAAATAATCCTCAAATGGATGATGATTTGCGGGCATTTTTTGATTTTAACTCAATGCACATGGAGCCTTGGGATGGCCCAGCAGGTATTGTGTTATCGGACGGTCGCTATGCGGCTTGTACTCTTGATAGAAACGGATTACGCCCTGCTCGCTATGTTATCACTACGGATAACATTATCACCTGTGCTTCTGAAATTGGTATTTGGGATTATCAAGCTGATGAAGTGTTAGAAAAAGGACGTGTTGGCCCCGGCGAATTAATGGTAATTGATACTCATCATGGGCGTATTTTACACTCAGCTGAAACCGATGAAGATTTAAAAAGACGCCATCCTTATAAATTGTGGCTTGAACGTAACGTGAAACGTTTAACGCCATTTGAAGAGTTACCAGAACAACAAGCTACAGGACAACGTGCCTTTGATGACACATTATTAGCAACTTATCAAAAACAATTTGCCTATAGCCAAGAAGAACTTGAAAGTATTTTGCATGTCCTTGCAGAAAATGGACAGGAAGCCACTGGATCAATGGGCGATGACACCCCATTTGCAGTATTATCTCAACGCCCACGCCTTATTTACGACTATTTTAGACAAAAATTTGCACAAGTTACCAATCCACCAATAGACCCATTAAGAGAAGCACATGTCATGTCTTTAGCAACCTGCATTGGGCGTGAAATGAATGTGTTTTGCGAAGCTGAAGGCCAGGCTCATCGACTCAGTTTTAAATCGCCTATTTTGCTTTATAGCGATTTTCAACAACTTATTAATCAAGAAAGCCTTTATTACCAAGCTATTCATCTTGATATCACATATCAACCAACAGGATCTAACCTAGAAACAGCCTTACATCAATTATGTGTAAAAGCACAACAGGAAGTCCGCAACGGTGCTGTTTTACTAATTTTATCAGACAGAAATATTACTAAAGAGCGATTACCTATTCCTGCACCTATGGCTGTCGGTGCCGTACAAAAAGCGTTGGTAGATAATAATTTACGTTGTGATGCCAATATTATTGTTGAAACAGCCAGTGCCCGTGATCCTCACCATTTCGCCGTCCTACTCGGATTTGGTGCGACGGCCATTTATCCTTACCTTGCTTATGAATCTTTAGCACAACGTGTTGATAAAAAAATCCTCCAAGGCACTTATGCTCAAATGATGCTGAACTATCGCAACGGTATAAATAAAGGCCTGTATAAAATCATGTCTAAAATGGGTATTTCAACCATTGCCTCTTATCGTTGTTCTCAGCTTTTTGAAGCCGTCGGATTAAACGATAACGTTGTCGATTTGTGTTTTTCAGGTGTTGATAATCGGATCAATGGTGCTGACTTTAGTGATTTTGAGCATGACTTATTTAATCTATCAAAACGAGCTTGGCTAACCCGCTATCCTTTAGAAACTGGCGGGCTATTGAAATATGCACATAAAGGTGAATACCATGCCTATAATCCTGATGTCGTTCAAGCTTTACAAAAAGCAGTAAATAGCGGGGAATATGCAGACTATCAGCATTATGCAAGCCTCGTGCAACAACGCCCAATAACAACATTGCGCGATATGTTAGTACTCAATAACAAGACAACAGCAATCTCAATTGAAGAAGTTGAATCTGAAACCGAATTATTTAAACGCTTTGATACTGCGGCGATGTCAATTGGCGCATTAAGTCAAGAAGCTCATGAAGCCCTTGCACAAGCTATGAATACCTTAGGTGGTTTTTCAAATTCAGGGGAAGGTGGTGAAGATCCGGCACGTTACGGCACCAATAAAGTCTCACGGATCAAACAAATTGCTTCTGGTCGCTTTGGTGTGACCCCCTCTTATTTAATGAGTGCTGATGTTTTACAAATCAAAGTGGCACAAGGAGCAAAACCCGGCGAAGGCGGACAACTTCCTGGCGATAAAGTCACACCTTATATTGCGCAACTGCGTTATGCTGTACCCGGTGTCACCCTAATATCACCGCCACCTCATCACGATATCTACTCTATTGAAGATTTAGCACAGCTTATTTTCGACTTAAAACAGATCAATCCAACCGCACTGATTTCTGTAAAATTAGTTTCAGAACCGGGTGTCGGCACTATTGCCACAGGTGTAGCTAAAGCCTACGCTGATTTGATCACTATTGCAGGTTACGATGGAGGGACAGGAGCAAGCCCATTAACTTCGGTAAAATATGCAGGAAGCCCGTGGGAATTAGGCTTAGTTGAAACTCAACAAGCGCTAGTATCAAACAATCTGCGCCATAAAATTCGTTTACAAATCGATGGTGGATTAAAAACGGGTTTAGATATTATTAAAGCAGCGATTTTAGGCGCAGAGAGTTTTGGATTTGGTACAGGTCCAATGGTGGCATTAGGTTGTAAATATCTGCGTATTTGCCATTTAAATAATTGTGCAATGGGTGTTGCAACCCAAGACGAAACGTTGCGTCGTAATCATTATCACGGATTACCAGAACGTGTTATTAACTACTTCCGTTTTATTGCGCAAGAAACCCGTGAATTAATGGCGCTACTCGGCGTCCGAAAAATAACTGATTTAATCGGTCGCACTGATTTACTTGCTTGCTTAGACGGGGTGACGAGTAAACAGCAAAAACTCGCTTTAGGTAGATTGTTAGAAACGGTAATGTCGCCATCAGGTCACGCACTTTATTGTCAGGAAAATAATAATACTTATGATAAAGGTGAGCTAAATCAGCAAATTGTTGCTCAAGCCAACGATGCTATTGAACAGCAAAAAAGCCAAACATACTATTTTGATATTCGCAATACAGACCGCTCTGTGGGAGCAACATTATCAGGAATTATCGCAAAAAAATATGGTGAAAGCGGTTTATCTGCAACACCTATAAAACTTAATTTTACAGGTACAGCAGGGCAAAGCTTTGGTGTCTGGAATGCTCAAGGCATTGAATTAAACTTAGTGGGTGATGCTAACGATTATGTGGGCAAAGGCATGGCTGGAGGCCGTATTGTAATTTCACCTCCGGTTGGTTCTGCATTTAAAAATCATCACGCAACCATTATGGGAAATACCTGCCTTTATGGCGCAACTGGTGGAAAACTTTATGCATCGGGCTTGGCTGGGGAGCGTTTTGCGGTGAGAAACTCAGGCGCGATTGCTGTTGTTGAAGGTGTTGGTGATAACGGTTGCGAATATATGACTGGCGGTATTGTCTGCGTTCTGGGTAAAACAGGGATTAACTTTGGTGCAGGAATGACTGGAGGATTTGCTTATCTATTAGATGAAGATCTCACGTTATCCCAACGGATCAACACGTCATCGATTGAGCTACTTCCTGTTGCATCCTTTGCCATTCTCGCTGAACATCTACGTGGCATGATTGCAGAACATGTCAGACTCACAGGATCACAGCAAGGTGAACGATTACTTTCACAATGGGAATATTGGTCACAACACTTTAAATTAGTTAAGCCAAAATCCAGTGATGTCAATGCGTTACTCGGTCACCCTCGTCGTTCATCCGCTGAATTACGCGTTCAGGCACAATAGGAGAATATTATGAGTCAGAATGTGTATCAGTTTATCGACTTAAATCGTGTTGAGCCGACCAAAAAACCATTAGCTATTCGCAAAATCGAATTTGTTGAAATCTATGAGGCCTTTTCACCGCAACAAGCCTCCGCACAAGCTGATCGCTGTTTAGGGTGTGGCAATCCTTATTGTGAATGGAAATGCCCAGTTCATAATTACATCCCTAACTGGCTAAAGCTAGCAAATGAAGGGCGCATAATTGAAGCGGCTGAACTTTCTCACCAAACGAATAGTTTGCCTGAAATTTGTGGTCGAGTGTGCCCTCAAGATAGACTTTGTGAAGGCGCCTGTACACTTAATGATGATTTTGGTGCGGTGACGATCGGCAACCTTGAACGTTACATCAATGACACTGCATTAGCCCAAGGATGGCGCCCTGACCTCTCTCAGGTCACAATGACCGATAAAAAAGTCGCAATTATTGGTGCGGGTCCTGCTGGTCTTGCTTGTGCAGATGTTCTTATTCGACAAGGTGTGAAACCCGTTGTTTATGATAAGCATCCAGAAATTGGAGGGTTACTTACTTTTGGGATCCCTTCTTTTAAACTTGAAAAATCACTGATGATCCGACGCCGCGAATTATTTAGTGAAATGGGTATCGAGTTTTGCCTCAATACGGAAATAGGCAAAGATGTCTCCCTAAATACCCTAATAACACAATATGACGCGGTATTTCTTGGATTGGGCACATATCACAGTTTAAGTGGTCATTTTCCTAATGAAAATGCTAATGGTGTTTATAGCGCACTACCTTATTTAATTGGGAATACACGTTATTTAATGGGTTATGATGAAGATCCTCAAACACCTTATATCGACCTTAAAAATAAAAATGTGGTGATATTAGGAGGAGGTGATACCGCAATGGATTGTGTCCGCACGGCCATTCGACAAGGAGCAAATAAAGTAACGTGTGTGTATCGCCGTGATGAAAGCAATATGCCGGGTTCAAAACGTGAAGTAAAAAATGCCAAAGAAGAAGGGGGGGAATTTTTATTTAACCTTCAACCTCTCGATATTACCGTCGATAATCAAAATAAAGTGGTCGGTATTCGCGTTATTAAAACCCAAAATGATAAAACATTAATTCCTATTGAAGGCAGTGAGCATGAATTGCCTGCCGATGCTGTGATCCTCGCATTTGGCTTTAAACCTGCGCATTATCCGTGGTTAGATGAAAATAATATTGAATATACATCTTCAGGCAGAATTATTATTTCAGATAATCAAGAAATACCAAATCAAACAACAAATCCTAAAGTATTTGCAGGAGGAGACATTGTTCGAGGCTCTGATCTTGTTGTAACAGCAATAGCCGAAGGAAGAGAGGCGGCAGAAGGTATTTTGCAGTATTTATCCTGTTAAATATCATTTGTTTTTGATAATTAAAATAACAATTTCTCTTGTTAATTATCCCATTTAATTTAAGTGGGATAATTTTCTTAATATTTTATTTCCATAAATAACATTTAATGATCATCAAGATATCTCATTAAAAAATCATTCTCATTACCATTTAATATAAAATGATTGAATAATATTTTGATGAAAAGAAATATTCTTTTTGTATCAAAATAACACTCTTAACCTATAGTAAATATAATTTGTTTTCGTATTTTTTACTTTATCTCTTTTTATTTAACTTTTACGTCATCTTTTCATGGGAATGGTTTTACAGCATTTGTTAATAACATCACAGTCTAAAAAAATAGATTTTATTTCGACTATTAAATTTGATAACAATCAAATATTGTCAATCTACCAACTTCATAATGGAGTCACCTAATAACTTTACAGAAAAATATAATTTATTGATGTTAGGTTCGTTTTCACAATTAATAATATTGTCATAATTAACTAGGGGATCACTATGGTGATGCAACTGATAGCAGTAGCCGTTATTATTGTAACTGTCTATTTGCTAATAAAAAAATATGAAACCCGAATGGTGCTAATTGGTGCCGGCTTATTACTCTGTATTTTAAGTCTGAGCCCATTAGATGCGCTTACCGCATTTAGCGAGCGCATGGTGTCTTCATCATTAATTCAAGCAATCTGTTCGAGTATGGGTTTTGCTTATGTTATGAAATATACCAAATGCGA
This sequence comes from Proteus sp. G2626, assembly GCF_009915985.1. Lineage (NCBI taxonomy): Bacteria > Pseudomonadati > Pseudomonadota > Gammaproteobacteria > Enterobacterales > Morganellaceae > Proteus > Proteus sp. G2626. Next base: position 378,145 of record NZ_JAABNH010000009.1, read on the forward strand.
TATGCATCTGGTTCATGTTTTATCAAAAGTAATGACTCGTCTGGGCTTCTTCCTTATTCCAGCCACTGTTGTCGTAACATACTTTATTAATATCGCAATCCCATCAGCAGCAGGTTGTGCGGCTGCGGTAGGTGCAACACTCATTCCATTATTAATCGCAGCACGTATTCACCCGGCTATCGCTGGTGGTGCAGTGTTATGTGGTACTATCGGTTCAATGTTAAGCCCAGGTATGTCGCATAATGCCTTCGTTGCTAACATGGCAAATATGGAAGTGGTTGATTTAATCGCTCGCCATAGCCCATACAGCTTAATGGCTGGTGGTATTGCTGCGGTTTCACTCGCGGTTGTTGCTTTAGTGAAAAAAGAGTTCAAAATAGCTTCTGTTGCCAGTGATACGTCTTCTTCATCAGCACAAGCAACACCAGAAGCTATTCGCCCTAACTATTTATACGCAACAGCACCTTTTATTCCATTAATCCTGTTAGTTCTGCCATTCTTTGAAACATTTAGCACTTTCAAATTGTCAGTACCTGCAGCAATGTTAATCGGTTCTATCTATGCCCTGTTCATCACATTAACTAACCCGGCTCAAATTACAAAAGAGTTCTTTAAAGGTATGGGTAATGCTTATGGTGATGTATTAGGTATCATCATTGCAGCTGCAGTATTCGCAGCTGGTCTGAAAGCATCTGGTTTAATCGACGCGTTCATCAACTTCTTAACTCATTCTCCTGAATTTGCTCGCTGGGGTGGTACTTTAGGGCCATTCTTAATGGGTATTATCACAGGCTCTGGTGACGCAGCAGCATTCGCATTCAACGAAACAGTAACACCTCATGCTGCACAATTCGGTTATGAAATCCCTGATATGGGTATGGCAGCGGCATTATCTGGCGCGTTAGGTCGTACTATGTCACCACTGGCAGGTGCGGCGATTGTTTGTGCTGGCCTTGCAAACATTAACCCTATGGAAATCGCAAAACGTACTGCACCAGGCATGATTATCGCAGTCATCGCTGTTGCGTTATTCATGTTATAAGTGGAGAAATGAATATGTCAGCAATTACACTTGAAAAATTAATAAAATGGCGTCGTGAGTTTCATCAATACCCAGAAATTGGTTGGTCAGAATTTTTAACTACAGCAAAAATCGTCAAAGAATTACGTAGTTTAGGTTTAGATGTTAAAGTTGGCCCTGATGTTATCAACCAAGAGTTCGCGTTTGGTCGTCGTCGCCAAGTCGTTGAGAAAGGTTTAGCCGTTGCAAGAGAGCATAAAGTTGATGAAGCTCTGCTTGATGAAATGAAAGAACTAACAGGTTGTGTCGCTATCTTTGACAGTGGTAAAGCAGGCCCAACCGTAGCACTTCGTTTTGATATTGACTGTGTGGGTGTTAACGAAGCAACAGAAACTAAACACCGCCCTCATGCTGAGAACTTTGCTTCTTGTCACGCGGGTGAAATGCACGCTTGTGGCCATGACGGACACATTTCTATCGGTTTAGGTGTAGCTCACTGGCTTGTTGAGAATAAAGATAAAGTCGTTGGTAAAGTTAAAATCTTATTCCAACCAGCAGAAGAAGGTGTTCGTGGTGCTCGTGCGATGGCGGAAAGTGGTATCGCTGATGATGCGGATTACTTCTTAGGTGCCCACTTAGGCTTTATTGCAAACAGTGGCGAAATCGTGATTAACCCTACACATTTCTTGTGTACCACAAAATATGACTTCCGTTTTAAAGGTGCGCCATCTCACGCAGGGGCAGAGCCTGAACTTGGTCGTAATGCATTAGCGGGTGCTTGCCATGCAGCAACACAAATGCTGGGGATTTCTCGCCATGGGAAAGGGATGTCACGTATCAACATCGGTGTATTAAAAGCCGGTGAAGGCCGTAACGTCACCCCGGCTAATGCCGAAATGCAAATCGAAGTTCGTGGTGAAAATGAAGAGATCAACAGCTTTATGGCTGCCAATGCAGTACGTATGGCTGAAGGTGCAGCGCATAGCTTCCAGTTAGAAATGGAAAGCGAAATTATGGGTGAAGCCGTTGACCTAACAAATGACCAAGAACTGATTGATGTCATGACTAAAGTCGTTGGTAAACATCCTGAATTAACAGCTGTTGCCACTCGCCCGTTTGGGGGAAGTGAAGATGCGACTGTATTAGCAAAACGCGTGCAACGTTGTGGTGGTAAATCACTATACTTCGTTGTTGGTGCTGATAGAACGGCAGGTCACCACCAAGCAGGCTTTGATTTCGATGAAAAACAATTAATGACTGCCGTTAATCTTTATACTGGTTGTTTAGAAGAACTACTGAAATAACGTTTATTCAATGAGATATTCAAACGCCCTATAGTAATATAGGGCGTTTTTTTATACATAAAAAAAGCTCAGTTTACTTGAACTGAGCTTTTTATTGTTATTGATAAAATAATCGCTTATTTCACAACACGCAATGCTGGACGGCCTGTTGGGCGAGGTGGCTCAGGATCATCATCCGGTGAAGATATATCAGTTTCTACTGTTTCATCAGTGACGAGTGATAAGCCTTCATTAACTGGCGTTAAAGTACGTTCTTCACTTTCATCTTCAGCAAATTGCAATGATGCACCAGATTCATAAGCTGGCTCTGGCTCAAACATCATTCCCGCGCCGTTTTCTCTCGCATAAATAGCCATAACAGCAGCCATTGGCACTCGCACTTTACGAGGTATGCCACCAAAACTTGCACTAAATAAAACCTGATACGGCGTTAACTCTAAGTTATCTACTGCACGAGATGAAATATTTAGTACAATTTGACCATCATGCGCATATTCCATTGGAACTTGAACACCTTCAATATTCACATCAACAACTAAATGTGGTGTTAATTCGTTTTCAATGATCCAGTCATAATGCGCACGTAATAAATGCGGACGACGCGGAGACATGTCCATAATCTCCATACTTTATTACCCTCTTGAAGGTAAGCGCATCTCACGCTCTGCTTCGGTTAATGAGGCAAGAAAAGAATCGCGCTCAAAAACACGTTGCATATAAATTTGTACGTCTTTAGCGCCTGCACCACTTAAATCCACGCCTAATACAGGTAAACGCCATAGGAGCGGAGCAAGGTAGCAATCTACTAAGCTGAATTCTTCACTCATAAAGTAAGGATACTCTTTAAATACAGGCGATACAGCCAGTAGCTCTTCAGCCAACTGTTTACGAGCAGCATTGGCTTGTTGTTCTGTTCCTTTCTCGATGGTGTTCATTAAAGAATACCAATCATGCTCGATGCGATGCATCATTAAACGGCTGCTACCACGAGCAACAGGATAAACAGGCATTAAAGGAGGATGAGGGAAGCGTTCATCAAGATATTCCATGATGATGCGTGAATCATACAGAGTCAGCTCACGATCGACCAAAGTCGGCACACTTTGGTAAGGATTCAGATCGATAAGATCCTGTGGAAGATTACCAGCTTCAACCTGTTCAATTTCAACACTGACACCTTTCTCCGCTAGGACAATTCTGACCTGATGGCTGAAAATATCAGTCGGACCGGAAAACAAAGTCATTACCGAACGTTTGTTGGCAGCGACAGCCATGAAAACCTCCAAGTTAATCAATTAAAGAAATGAATTGGCACAATGCCTTTTCCATTTCCCCATTCCTAAAAGACAAGCACACAAACGCAGTAAACCTAAATAAACATTTAAGTTATTAACTGCATTGGGCAACTACCTGTATAACAGTGTTATCGTGGGATAATCATATTTTACAGGGTTAAAAACTCACCTGTCTTTGCGGCACATATCATTATCAAGTAATACCAAAATAATCATTCAACAATCATCATTGTCATAATAATTTTGGTATGGCTTTCAAATTAATCACGGGCATTACTATCAATACACCCATTGACAACATAATGAAATAATAGAAAGAAAGACACCAAAGCTCGCTATTCTATCAGAATTCATGTTACTTAGGGGGGCTAATGCAAATAATTCAAAACAATATGCCATGATACCTTAAAAGTAAGATTATAATATCAAAAAATAAAATAATTTAGCGATAATATCTAAAAAATAGATTTTTTAATACTGTCAGTATCTTATATAAAACCTGTTTTATGAGTATTTGCATCATGCATTAATAACATTATGTTTTTACTATTAATAAACATAAATCAGCCAAAAATAAAAAACCCGCCTGTGAAGACGGGTTTTCAACATCAAATTGATATCTAAAAGATAACAAATTAACGTTTAGAGAACTGTGGACGACGACGTGCTTTACGCAGACCCACTTTCTTACGTTCAACAGAACGCGCATCACGGGTAACGAAACCAGCTTTACGCAGATCAGAACGTAGAGTCTCATCATATTCCATCAGTGCACGAGTGATACCGTGACGGATCGCGCCAGCTTGACCAGAAATACCACCACCTTTAACAGTGATGTATAAATCTAATTTACCCAGCATATCAACTAATTCCAGCGGTTGACGAACAACCATACGTGCTGTTTCGCGGCCGAAGTAAACTTCTAGGCTACGTTTGTTGATTACGATATTACCGCTACCTGGCTTAATGAAGACACGTGCGGAAGAACTTTTGCGGCGACCTGTGCCGTAGTATTGATTATCAGCCATTGCCTATTATCCCGATTAAATGTCCAGAACTTGCGGTTGTTGTGCCGCGTGGTTGTGCTCAGATCCTGCGTAAACTTTCAGTTTACGATACATCGCACGACCCAGTGGCCCTTTTGGCAGCATGCCTTTTACCGCGATTTCGATTACACGCTCAGGACTACGGGCGATCATCTCTTCGAAAGTCGCTTGTTTGATACCACCTACGTGACCCGTATGACGGTAATAAACTTTGTCAGTACGTTTGTGACCTGTTACGGCTACTTTCTCAGCGTTTAAAACGATGATGTAGTCACCAGTATCAACGTGCGGAGTGTATTCCGCTTTGTGCTTACCGCGTAAACGGCTAGCAATTTCAGTTGCTAAACGGCCTAAAGTTTTGCCGTCTGCATCAACAACATACCAGTCGCGTTTTACGGTTTCTGGTTTAGCTGTAAAAGTTTTCATTATTGAAAATTACCCAATGTTTAGTTACACGTTGGTGAACGCTCGGTTCAAATACTATTGAGGTTCACACGACTCTTGTGTCCAGCAAACCTACCCCTTCGAGTAGCACTGCTGACTCTAAAATGCGAGTTTTTTGGGAAATAAAAAACTTGCTGCAACGTGGGGTCGCAAGATTATAGAGAAGTCAGAAAAAAAAATCGAGTCATAATTGAAAAACAATTGAATTCTTTTTCAATATTTCAGCGAAAAAAACAAATCTGGCACTTTTTTCTGATTTGACTGATAAATTCTTGCTACCTGAAGAGAAGAATTGTTCCTTTCCAGAGCGTTTGTAAGCTGCCTAATGTTCTTTATTTTCATAGAAAAAATATCAAGCAACTTAACCTGCGCCATCCTATCATAATGAAAGATGACTTTCTTCAAGAATTAAATATTAAGCGAGATGAGGTTGCACTAAATACGCTTCACTTTGCATTTCCTGCAAACGAGAGAGGCAACGCTGATATTCAAATCGTAAAAAATCACCTTGGTAAATTGCATTCATTTCCACATCAGCATTAATAATCAGTTTCACTTTACGTTCATAAAATTCATCAACTAAAGCTAAAAATCGGCGAGCAACATCTTCATTTAATGCATTCATTTGCGTCATTTCATGTAATAAAACGGTGTGATAATGCTGAGAAAGTTCGATGTAATCAAGCTGACTTCGCGCCTCCATACATAAAGTTGCGAAATTAACTGCCAATACACCGTTAGCGACTTTTCTGACCTTCATTGGCCGATGATTAATTGTTAAAATACAATCAGTTTGTGGTTCATTGGTTGCTAAATGCGAAAAAATCCTCTCCATCTCTTGGCGGTTTTTATCACTTAGTGGGAATAAAAAAAGATGTGCTTGCGTTAACGTTCTTAAGCGATAATCGATACCCGCATCAACATTTAAAATATCGCAATGATGTTTAATTTGTTCTATTGCGGGTAAAAAACGAGAACGCTGTAACCCGTTGCGATAAAGCTCATCAGGAGGAATATTCGATGTTGCTACCAGTGTGATGCCTCTAGCAAATAAGGCCTCCAGCAACGTGCCTAAGATCATGGCGTCGGTAATATCAGAAACAAAAAACTCATCAAAACAAAGCACATCCGTTTGTGCTTTAAAACCATCAGCAATAATTTCTAACGGATTTTCCTGTCCTTGTAAGCGTTTTAACTCATCTTGAACGCGTAGCATAAAGCGATGAAAATGGAGTCGTAGTTTTCGCTCTGTCGGTAAACTTTGATAAAACATATCCATCAGCCATGTTTTACCTCGCCCCACACCGCCCCACATATATAAACCACGTTCTGGTGCAGTAACCTGTTTTTTTGTACGAATTCGCCCGAATAATCGCTGTGCTAACGAATTTTTTTCTGGTGGGGTCTCTTTTAATAATGCATGGTATATCTGTTGAAGATGAAGAACCGTTTTTCGCTGAACATCATCAGGTTGATAATCACCTTGCATCAATGCGGCTTCATAAAGTGATAATGGCGTACTAACTGTCATGAATGCCCTCTTATCCTTAATTTTCTGACATACTGATTTGTGTCTGTCGAATGCCCCTATTATAAGCATTAAGAATTGTTTTAACATCAACGTAACACAGGAATTTCATATTAAGCTTAAGGATATTATTCCACCCATGCCTTTTAGCGGTTATGATGTTATAAGAATCCATCGTCCTCACTATTAGATGAAAAGGAGTTGCCATGGTTTGGGTTTATGCACTGATTGGATTAGTTGTAGGTCTTATTATCGGCGCACTCGCAATGCGTTACGGTAACAGTACCCTTCGCCAACAAGATGCTATCAAAGCAGAGTTAGATACAAAAAAAGAAGAATTGGACACTTATCGCAATGAGCTTGTCAGCCACTTTGCTAGAAGCGCTGAACTATTAGATAATATGGCGAGAGATTACCGTCAGCTTTACCAACATATGGCAAAAAGTTCTAATGAGCTTATGCCAGATATGCCCGCTCAAGATAACCCATTTAATTACCGATTAAGTGAATCTGAAGCAGCTAATGATCAATCCCCAATAAAAATGCCACCTCGTGATTACTCCGAAGGAGCATCCGGATTGTTCAGACCTACAGACAAAAAAGATAATTAATATTAAAACGCCACATTTCTTGTGGCGTTTCTCTTTCGATTAAACATCATAAAAAGGCGATTATTTGCTATGGTTTTAAAGATAGCTTTTGTCTTGTAAATCCATGTAAAAGGAAGCAAAGCACATCATGTCTTAATGAACTTTCCTTTGTCAGTACAGGTCTTAGTGACATCGCGCTCATTTTGGGCAATAAATTTTATTTTGATAACTGTATCAAGAGACTCTAATTCATGTTGACTAAAAAAAGAAAATTATTACTTAGTGCATTAGCAATGAGTGTCGGACTTTCACTCTCAACCATCCCAGCCACCAGCATGGCGGCATTACCGGCTGTAATGCCATCAGGAGAGCAACTCCCAAGCCTTGCACCTATGTTAGAAAAAGTGCTACCAGCCGTTGTCAGTGTGCATGTTTCAGGGACACGGGTACAAAACCAACAAGTGCCAGAAGAGTTTAAATTCTTCTTTGGCCCTAATTTTCCATCACAACAACAGAGCATTCGCCCTTTTGAAGGCCTAGGCTCAGGCGTCATTATTGATGCACAAAAAGGTTATGTCTTAACGAATAATCATGTTGTTGAGGGTGCAGATAAAATTCAACTGCAAATTAATGATGGTCGCGAATTTAACGCAAAATTAATTGGGAGCGATCCACAAACAGATATCGCCTTACTGCAAATTGAAAAACCGACCAATTTAACGGCGATCAAAATGGCAGACTCAGACCAATTGCGTGTTGGTGACTTTGCTGTTGCCGTCGGTAACCCATTCGGTTTAGGTCAAACAGCAACATCTGGTATTATTTCCGCCTTAGGCCGTAGTGGCTTAAACCTTGAAGGTTTAGAGAACTTTATTCAAACAGATGCTTCTATCAACCGAGGTAACTCTGGTGGTGCGTTAGTTAACTTAAATGGTGAATTAATCGGAATTAATACAGCCATTCTTGCACCTGGAGGCGGTAATATTGGTATTGGCTTTGCTATCCCTAGTAATATGGCTCGTGATCTTAGCCAACAGCTTATTTCTCATGGCGAAGTTAAACGTGGCATCTTAGGTATTCGCGGTACAGAAATGAATTCTGATTTAGCGAAATCCTTTAATATTGATGCACAACGTGGTGCTTTCGTTAGTGAAGTTTTACCTGACTCCTCCGCAGCAAAAGCAGGTATTAAACCCGGTGACGTTTTAATTTCTGTTGATGGAAAACGAATCAATAGCTTCGCTGAGTTAAGAGCTAAAGTCGGTACAACCCCTCCGGGTAAGGAAATCCTGATTGGCTTAATCCGTCAAGGTAAACCAATGGATGTTAAAGTGACATTAGAGAAACAATCTGCTGATGCAACACGCGCAGACAACTTTTCTCCTGCACTACAAGGTGCCACATTAAGTAATTACTTAAACAAAAAAGTGAAAGCAGTTTCCGTCGATTCGGTAGAAAAAGATTCAGCAGCGGCTGCATCTGGTTTACAGAAAGGCGACCTGATTATTGGTATCAATAACACCCCAATTGCATCATTAGGCGATTTACGTAAAGCCATTGATGCTAAACCTCCCGTTCTGGCATTAAACATTCAGCGTGGTAATGATGAAATTTATCTGCTGTTACGTAATACACCGCGTTAAGAAGTAAGCTTTTCACCTATCTAATTTATTGATTTCCTTAGCCCTATATTTTTGATTATAGGGCTTTTTTTTATGTGCATTTTCAATAAGAGCCATTGGCTTAAAAGAGGATTTTATGCGCTAAGCAATGCTTTCATAAGTTAAACTATGCTATTCTCATCTTCCTTACGCAAATAATCTCATGGTCAGACATAAATACAGGATTTTTATGTTAACTAAGTTACTGCGATCGACATTGATTGGCCTCTTAACAGCAGCAATTCTTTTGATTGCAGTCCCTTCGATTCGCCCTATTTTTATTGAACACCTACTCAATGGTGATTTTCTTAATGCTCCTTTTAGCTACAACACAGCAGTACGACGTGCAGCACCTGCGGTCGTCAATGTTTATAGCAGTACGATGGGAAGCTTTTCTCAAGAAGGCCGTGAACTGACCTCTTTAGGCGCAGGCGTTATCATGGATGGGCGAGGCTATATTCTGACAAATCAACATGTTATTAATAATGCTGATCAGATTATTGTCGCATTACAAAATGGTGATCTTTATGAAGGTTCACTAGTTGGCTCCGATCCTTTAACTGATCTGGCCGTATTAAAAATTGATGCTGATAAACTCCCAATAATCCCTATTAACAGTAAACGAATTTCTCATGTTGGTGATGTTGTACTCGCAATTGGTAATCCATTTAATATTGGACAAACAATTACCCAAGGGATAATTAGTGCAACAGGCCGAGTGGGGTTAAGCCCAACACGTTACCAAAACTTTCTACAAACAGACGCCTCAATTAATGAAGGCAACTCAGGTGGAGCACTTATTAATACAGAGGGCGAACTTGTGGGTATTAATACCATGACGTTTGACTCAGGAACCTACAATGGATATCGCCCAAGTGCTGAAGGCTTAGGCTTTGCTATTCCAACCGAATTGGCTGTAAAAATCATGAATAAACTTATTCGTGATGGTCGTGTTATTCGAGGTTTTATTGGTATAACAGCAAAAGAATTACCCAGAATTCGCTCATCAAATACAGACATTAAACAAATCCAAGGGCTACGTATTTTTCGGATTTCCCCCAATAGTCCAGCAGATAAAGCGGGTATAAAAACAGGTGATATTATTCTTAGCATCAACCATGCTCCCGCCACTTCTGCCATGGAAATGATGGACTATATTGCAGAAACCCGTCCCGGCACAGTATTACCTGTTACGTTATTACGTGAGGGTAATGAACTCAATGTTGATGTGACTATTTCTGAATATCAACCAGAATCGTAACTCACACATAATCTCCCTATAACCCGCTAATAGGGAGATTTCATATAAAACGTCGCACTTTGTAAGCAACTTTCTTGAAAGCTTTCTGTCTTACGATAATCATCTAACGTGCTGTGATTACAACCGCTATATTCTCCTTCTTTAGTACCATCATTTTGCCAACCACAAACTGGGCAGATCTCAAAAAATGCCTCATCTTTATCTTTAAAGACAAAATAATGACAAGCAACACAACTCACTTCGAGTGGAAGGTGACAACTGCGTTTCTCTATCAAAGTAATCTCCTATAGCAACAACAAATAAAGCGACGTTTTATTCGCTTTTATTCGATTTGCTCGTGAGCAAATTATTTTCAACAGTATGCCAAATTTTTTCAGCTTTTCGTCCAATTAAAATCAGTGAAATAGCTAAAATAAAGAAGAAAATCGCACTGTGTAAGCTATCCCAGAAATATTCAAAAAAACGTGTATAAAGGTTAATACCAAGGAATGTCAGGCCAAAACCTCTTAACATGCCATCATCGGTTTTAAGACTGATATAGATACAAATAACGGAAACAACACCAAATAACAGTGCCCAAGGTAACAAATTCACACTTGAAGTACGATACCAAGTATCAGGATCGTAATTGCCGAAAATAGACATTATCCATAACGCAATAAAGAGATAAGTAAGTCCCATTATTTTTGTCATCGTAAACAAGCGACGATACACCAATACATTTTGCAGAAAATAGCATCCTGCTAGTAATACAGCACCAAAAAAGACAAAGCGGATAGGATAGTTCATCCCTAACCAATAAGCGCCCCATCCTGACATATACCCCGTTTCAGCGCCAAACCAATTCCCTAACATCAATAAGAAAAATAACCACACCAACGATGAACGGCTTATAAAACCAATCACACCATAAATCACACAACCTATTAAGAAAAGAGGTGCAATGTGGCCACTTCCTGTATCCAGTAATTCACCAAGTTGCCAAAGAAAAATAGCAGTAAACATCACACCTAAAAAAAGAATAAATTCAGTACTGTAATGCCATTGTGTTTCTTTACGTTGGCGCTTAAATCCCCAAAAATAGAGTACTGAAGCAATAAGCGCTGGCGATATGACTCTCATAATTTCAGAAATACTAAAAAGCTCAATAAGATAATAAACTAATGCACTATCACTAAAGACACTGCCAACAGCAATCATCAAGCACACAATTGCTATCCAAAACGCGTAACGGCTCACTCTTTTCCAATCAAATGGGATACATTGTAATGTACTTTCGAGCTGTCGATGTGCTTGTTCTGAAATCTCACCAGATTGTTGCCACTCATTCAATGCTTGGCGAATAAGACGCTCTTGTTTCCTTGTTACTTGCATACTTGTTCCTTTCTTTTAGCTCATAGGGATTTATCCAGCACAAGTTTATTTTTCTTACTGTATCTTGCTACGAAAGAAATACCTTATGAATCATCTGATTGCTACCATTAAAAATAATAAACACGTCACATTATAATGAAAGAAATAATAGATAATTATTATATTTCTCTTGTCTATCTTATAGGTTAATAGTCCTAAATAGTTATTTATTATCACATAGAGCACAAATCTAAACTCCCCAGAAGAAATTTTAGAAACCCTGTGATATGTATTATTTAAGAAAGTATAAAAGAGGCATTCAATGAAAATAGAATTAGCTAAAAGTCTTGAATTAAATAGAGATATCACAGCAGAAGAAGCCGATAAATTATTCTCAGAAAACAGAATAACATCAAAACATCTTTTTGAATGTACTGAACCTGATTGTCACGCCCAAGTAACATGTGCCAATCTTGATAAACCTAGTCGATTACGAAAAAGGATCCCTTATTTTAAATTTGTTTCTGAACACAGTGATGCCTGCAAAATAGGAATTAGTGAAGAAAGTGAATTTCGTAAAATAAAGAAAACACATGAAGATCCTGAAGCACTCCCTTTTATTCTAGATGATACTGTTGAACTTGATCTCTCATCTCCTTATAAAACTAAAATTCATGATATACCTGTCACAGAAGAAGAGAATAGTATAAAAAAACGCTTAAAAAGAAAGGATGTTGATGAAGAAAATATAAATAAAACACGCCATGCAAGAAAGCGTTTATCTGGACTAGTTAAGGCTTTCATTAATAAAGAAAATTTCTTTCTAAATACTGCTGAAGGAAAAATTCATTTAAGAGACTTCTTCATTCATGTTAATGATAAAAAAGATCTCAGTGAGTATGTCGATGAGCCTCGAGTGTACTTCGGTAAGGCATGGATTAAACGGATAGATAATTATTACCTTGTTCGTTTTAATAATGAAATGCGAGCAGGTAATTTAAAATGTAAGCCAACATTTTTTATTACTGAGAGACTTGTCGATAGTTCGGAATATAAGAGAACATCTCGACAAGAACTAGATAAGATCGCTTTTTCTAAACCAGCACAACCCCTCTACTTATTTATATTCAGTGAATTACCACCAGTAAAAATGAATAGTAGTGATTTTATTAATTTCAAGTTAGATGATTTAACTTACCTATATTACAAAAAATGGGGCAAGAAAAATGAATGAAATATATGAAATAGCCTATTCAGCAGTGACTAATCGACTATGTTTGTTTACAGGTACTGGATTTTCAAAGGCATTAACAAAAAATAAAGTACCTAGTTGGCAAGAATTACTTGAGAAAGTCTGTGATGAATTGAGTGGTTTAGAAAAGATAAAACAATCTTTATTCCCTGATAATGGTAAAAATCCATTAAGTTTAGAGGAAGCGGCTCAAGTTATTTATATTGAATATCAAAAAAGAGATAAAAATTTACATGAGAAAATTGCAGAAATTATAAAAGATATCAAATTATCTAAAAATAACGAACCTATAGAAGAATTCTTGGAAAATAATTCTCTGAGAATAATAACAACAAACTATGATAAATTGATTGAAAATATGCTTTCAATTGATCATTGCCAATCCCTTGCTCCTGGATTACCAATTCCAAAATCGTCTTCAAAAATAAAAATTTATCACGTACATGGTTCTATTGATTCACCGAGTAATATGGTTGTTACTTCTGATGATTATTTTAAATTTATAAACTACAACTCTTATTTTTCTAAAAAAATAAGCTCTATGATTTATGAAAATACAATTGTTATATTAGGCTATTCTCTTGGAGATACTAACCTAAAAGCAATTATTAATGAGTACAAAAATTTCTCACGAGAAAATGTTATTGGTTCTTCCATGTTTTTAGTATCTAGAAAGAAAATAGAACCCTACTTAAAAGAATACTATTTTCATTGCTATGGTATTAGAGTTATTGATGATTTAAATATTCATGATTTTTTTGAAAATTTAAATTCAAAAATAATAGAAGTAGAAAAAACTGTTGAAAGTTCAATAAAAAATATAAAGAAAGTATTACATGGAAATCATAGCTTCTCTGAGAAATTCTTAAGAGTAGAAAATAGTTTTTATGAAATAATAATATCATTAGCTGCCTTTGGTGCTAAAGTGACAGATAAAAAAACCATGAACATGATAGAGAAAATAATACAGGAAAAAATAAAACTAACGAGTGAAAATAGTGCTTGGGAACAATATGTTCATTTAGCAAATTGGCTAATCTATCTTGCAACTATCATTGAAATAAAAAGTACTCCATTAGAAGATATATATCTTAAAGCGGTATCTCATTCAATGGATCACATGGCTAAAGATTATTCCATAGGATATTCTTGGCATGCTTATCGTGCATGGGAAAATAAATGGCCGTCTCTTATTGTATCAAATAGAGTTATGATAAAAAATTATGTTCGTGAGAATATTAGTAATAACGATGCTGTTAATTTAGTTAAAAACCTATAATTAATTTAAACTAATAAAAAACCATAGCGCCCCAAAAGCACTATGGTTTAAAATAACTAAAAAGGGCTAACTAAAATAAATTAGTCATTAGCGCGCAAACGTTCTATTTTTGCCCCTAATCCTTGTAATTTAGCTTCTATATTTTCATAACCACGATCGATATGATAAATACGATCAACAATGGTTGTGCCTTCAGCGATACACCCAGCAAGGACTAAGCTTGCAGAAGCACGTAAATCCGTTGCCATCACTTGTGCACCCGACAGTTTTTCAACACCATGGCATAACACGGTGTTACTTTCGATTTCAGCATGAGCCCCCATACGAATTAACTCAGGAATGTGCATAAAACGGTTTTCAAAAATCGTTTCGGTTATCATTCCTGCGCCTTCAGCGACTAAGTTTAAAAGACTAAACTGCGCTTGCATATCAGTCGGGAACCCTGGATGTGGTGCTGTGCGCAAAGTTACCGCTTTAGGGCGTTGACCATGCATATCAAGACTGATCCAATCTTCGCCAACCTCAATATCTGCCCCTGCTTCACGTAATTTCGCCAGCACAGCATCTAATGTATCTGGCTTTGCATTACGACAAACAACGCGACCACGAGAAACAGCTGCGGCAACTAAGAAAGTCCCCGTTTCAATACGATCAGGTAGAATTTGATAAGTACCACCGCCGAGGCGCTCTACGCCTTCGATAGTAATACTATCTGTACCCGCACCACTGATTTTAGCGCCTAATGTATTGAGGAAGTTTGCGGTATCTTCAATTTCAGGCTCTCTTGCCGCGTTCTCAATAATGGTTTTACCTTCAGCTAACACTGCCGCTGTCATAATAGTGATGGTGGCACCCACGCTCACTTTATCCATAACAATATGCGCGCCTTTTAGTCGCCCATCAACGCGAGCTTTTACATAACCTTCATCAAGCGTGATTTCAGCACCTAATTGCTCTAAACCTGTAATATGAAGATCAACAGGGCGAGCGCCAATGGCACAACCGCCGGGTAAAGAAACCTGGCCTTGACCAAAACGTGCCACTAATGGGCCTAATGCCCAAATAGAAGCACGCATGGTTTTGACTAGCTCGTAAGGTGCGCAAAACTCATTGATATTACGAGCATCAACGAAAACAGAGCCATTACGTTCAACATGCGTTCCTAAGCGATTAAGTAATTTAATCGTCGTATCAATATCTTTTAACTTAGGAACATTGGTTAATTCTACTGGCTCTTCGGCAAGGATCGCAGCGAACAGGATTGGTAATGCAGCGTTTTTCGCGCCTGAAATAGTGACCTCACCTGATAAACAGGTTGGTCCTTGTACTCTAAATTTATCCATCTGTAGAACTCTCTTTTTATTTTGCTGTACGCTGTATACCTACTGAATCAAAGCCCGTTAAGTTTACGATCCCTCTTCCACTCTTCAGGTGTGTAGGCTTTAATAGACAAAGCGTGAATACGGTTATCTGCAATATATTCCATCAAAGGGGCATAAATGGTTTGTTGTTGTTTTACTCTGCTCATTCCCTCAAACATGGCGCCAACAACGACAACTTGAAAATGACTGCCATCACCGTTAACGATGACTTCATCTAAAGACAGGCTGTCCATTAATACTTGTTTGATTTCATTTGTATCCATAATTGCTCAATCTCAACGTTAAAAATAATAATCAGTCGTCTATCCTAATGGAATCCGCCCTACTCTTAAACCATCAAAAACCCCCTTAATGATAAAAGTATCACGAAGGGGGCTTTTTAATTACTTTTACTTAAAACCAGTCTTAGGCAATATTCATAATTTCATCAAGATCATAGAGAGTGATCAGCGTTTGAAAACGCTCACTCACCCCTTGAATAATAAATTGACGATGTTGTGCTTCCATCTCAGCTTTTAGGTGAACAAAAAGAGCCAATCCTGTTGAATCAATATGACTCAATGCCGAAATATCAATAATATTGATATCGGCTAATAATGCTTTACGTTGTTGCCAAGCAGGTAATAACGTTTCGCGATCTAACGTTCCTTGGAAAAAAAGGATATCGTCCTTTTTTTCCCAATTTAACGAGGATGACATCCTATTTTTTCTCATCCAGTGTGATTGGTGTTTTTGCACTGATTTCTAACTGTTTTGTTAAACCATCAACACCTTTAGAATTTAAAATATCTGACCACTCATTTTGTTTTGTCGTGATCATGCTAACGCCTTCTGCAATCATGTCATAAGCTTGCCATTCACCTGTTTTACTATTTTTACGCCATTGGAAGTCAAGGCGAACAGGTGGACGACCATTTTTATCAATAATGGTAACGCGAATGGTGAGGTTTGTTTTATCTGCGAACGGTTTTGCCGGTTCAATACGGTATTCTTGCCCTTCATACATTGCTAATGCTTGACCATACACTTGAGCAAGATACGCTTCAAATGCCGTAAAATACGCATCGCGTTGAGCAGGTGTTGCAGTACGGTAATGAGGGCCTAAGACTAATGCACCTGCATATTTAATTTGTACATAAGGCAACAATTCTTGTTGAACAATTTGACGTAAAACTTCAGGATTTTTACGAATTTCAGGCTGTTCATTTTTTAATTTAGTAAACGTTTTTTGTGCAGCATCTTCCATCAGTGTGTATGGATTGGTTTTATCTACAGCCATCGCAAAAGGTGTGATGACTAACAGTGCGACCATTAATAAGCGTTTAAACATACTTTCGCTTCTCCTCAATAGGGTTTTAATAATAGGATGAATTACCTAATTAAATATATGAATACATCCTATAAGAATTAATGATTAAGGTAATACTGGATGTTCTTCCGTAGGTTCAGATTCAGATTTTGCTGAACCATCACCATCCCCTGTTTTATAAAGGAATTGACCGATAAGATCCTCTAACACCATAGCTGAATTCGTGTTTGTGATCCTTCCGCCCTCTTTTAACAGCGTAGAACCTAACTCTTCATCATAGAATCCTAAATTCAATGCGAGGAACTGCTCGCCTAATAAGCCTGATGTACGGATAGACAAGGAACTGCTTTCTGGAATATGGTCATAAATTTTCAAAATATCGAGCGCAACTTCAGGACGATAATTTCCTTCCTCTTCTTCTTTTAAGGTAATAGAAGCAACGCGACCAATCACCACACCACCAATCTTAATCGGGGAACGCTCTTTTAATCCACCAATATTACCGAAACTAGCATAAATACGGTAAGTTGGTTGATTGCCCATTTCTTTAATATCTGCCACTTTCAGGCATAAGAAAATCACGGCAGCTAACGAAATCAGAACAAATAGACCAACCCAAACTTCAATTTTTTTACTTTGCATGACTTAGTTCCCAAACATCAGTGCTGTTAGCACAAAATCTAAACCCAATACGGCTAACGATGAATGAACAACAGTACGTGTTGTTGCTCTGCTAATCCCTTCTGATGTTGGGATTGCGTCATACCCGTTAAAGAGCGCTATCCAAGTGACGGTAATGGCAAAAACGACACTCTTAATAAAGCAATTCACTAAATCTAATCGCCATTCAACGGCACCTTGCATAGATGCCCAGAAAAAGCCTTCATCGATCCCTTTCCAATCCACACCAACAATGGCACCACCCCAAATACCGATGGCAACAAAAATAAGTGAAAGTAATGGCATACTAATTAAACCGGCCCAAAAACGGGGGGCAACTACGCGCCGTAAAGGATCGACTGCCATCATTTCTAAACTGGAAATTTGTTCTGTGGCTTTCATTAAACCGATTTCCGCTGTTAATGCAGAACCTGCTCTACCTGCAAATAATAATGCTGTTACCACAGGGCCCAATTCTCGTAACAATGAGAGAGCCACCATCATGCCAAGGCTCGCTTCAGCACTAAAGGTTGTTAAAACAAGATAACCTTGTAATCCCAACACCATGCCAATAAATAGACCAGACACCATGATAATTAATAAGGATTGAACGCCAACGTTATACAGTTGCTTCATCAAAAGAGGCCACTGTTTACGGAATTCTGGTTTGCCGACTAATGCTCGAAAGAGCATAATGCCTGCTCTACCGAATGTCGCAAAAATTGCTAACGATCTAGCGCCAATACGAGCTAATAAATTTACCACGTACTAATTTCCTCGTCCTAATAGGTCGTCCTGATAATCTCCCGCAGGAAAACGGAAAGGGACAGGACCATCAGCAATTCCATCTAAAAACTGCCTGACTTGCCTATCTGGGTTGTCCTGGAGTTCTTTTGCACTGCCTTGAGCAATTACTTTCTGTTCTGCAACAATATAGGCGTAATCAGCAATGCTTAGCACCTCAGGCACATCGTGGGAAACCACAACACACGTCACCCCCAAAGCATGATTTAACTCATCAATTAACTTAACAAGTACACCCATTGTGATAGGATCTTGCCCAACAAAAGGTTCATCAAACATGATTAATTCAGGATCAAGCGCAATCGCTCTCGCTAATGCAGCTCTTCGAGCCATACCGCCTGATAATTCAGAAGGCATTAAACTTGCTGCACCACGTAAACCGACTGCTTCGAGCTTCATCATCACTGTTGTACGTATAAGCGCTTCAGGTAAATTTGTATGCTCTCTTAGCGGAAAGGCCACATTTTCAAATACATTCATATCAGTGAAAAGAGCCCCTGATTGAAAAAGCATACTCATTTTCTTTCTTGCGTGATACAACGCAGAACGTGATAGCGCTGGGATATTATCGCCATCAAACCAAATTTCACCACTATCTGGAAGGATTTGTCCTCCCATCAGGCGTAACAAGGTTGTTTTACCAATCCCAGAAGGCCCCATAATTGCCGTCACTTTCCCTCTAGGTACAACAAGGTTAATCTCAGAAAAGATCTTCCTGTTACCACGAGTGAAGTTCATATTGCGCACTTCAATAAGATTGTCAGATTGTGCGTTCATGAATAAAACATCCTCAAGCCTGTCTGCATAAACAAATTTTTACGCTATTTTGGCAGGTCATTCGTTATGTTACAAAGAAATCACCACTATTTAGCAATTTATTGCACGGTTAATTTTACTTTTCGTGCTTGGCTAGTCAAAATACGGTGAATTAGCAAAACCTTTTGACAATATGTTTTTTTATCAGCCCTGTCTTATTGGTTTTTTCTTTCTTTACTTGCTCATTGTCGGAAAACTGATGGCATGTTGATTACTTTGTCTCTTTTAATTTTTGGATTGATGCTACTTGTTTATGCATCAGACCGGTTAGTCTATGGTGCGAGCGTTTTTGCGCAATCGTTAAAAATTCCACCCGCCGTTATCGGTATTTTAATTGTAGGCACTGGTACATCATTACCCGAGCTTTTTGTTTCTACTGATGCCTCTATCCATAATTTACCAGACATTGCTATTGGTACAGCAATTGGTTCTACGCTCACCAATCTTCTTCTTATCGCAGGCATTGGGGCGATGATATATCCCATGAACATACAATCTGCGGTACTGAAAAAAGAGCTTCCATTGATGATTATCGTCATCATGCTTGTGGGAATTATTTTATCACGTGGAAACCTCGGACTTAGAGAAGGTACGTTACTGTTTTTTATTGGTTTTGCATCTATTTTCCTCATGATAAAAACCATGCATGGAACACTCACGCAAGAGCGTCATATATTACCTTTAGAAACCTTAACCCGCTTTGAATTACAGACAAATCCTCGTAATTCCGTTGCTCTTTTTTGGGTTGTCATCGCTTTACTGATTATTCCAGTTGCCACTCAAATGATATTAGATAATGTCTTTATTCTAATGCAACAGTATCATCTTAGTGGCTTTTTTGTTGGCTTAACCTTGCTATCTATTGGAACAAGCCTACCAGAACTCGCTACAACCATTGTGGCTGCTCTAAGGCGTGAGAATGAATTAGCATTAGGAAATATTATAGGTGCTAATATTTTCAATCTAACCTTTGTGTTAGGTATGCCTGCATTACTCTCGCCAAGCACCTTTAATATCAACGCATTTTATTTTAGCTTTGCTGTTCTTGGTGTCGCGAGTTTACTGTTTTCTGTCTTTTCCTTAGGGCGAAAACAACGCCTTAATCGAGGAAAAGGGGTATTCTTATTAGTTTGCTTTATTGTTTATATTACGGTGTTGTGCGTTGCACATTCTCTCTTAACCTAAAATAAATGGTACAAAAAAATGACCGAGTTTGATTTTCAGCAAGCAGGTAAAAAAGTCCTTCATATTGAACGTGATGGGTTAGCTGAACTAGAACAATATATCAATGATGACTTCACTCTTGCCTGTGAAAAAATTTTTCACTGCCAAGGTCGAGTGATTGTGATGGGTATGGGTAAATCTGGCCATATTGGGCATAAAATTGCTGCGACTTTTGCCAGCACCGGCACACCTTCTTTTTTTGTTCATCCTGGTGAAGCTAGTCATGGCGATTTAGGCATGGTAACAGAAAAAGATATTGTTCTGGCGATTTCAAACTCCGGTGAAGCCAGTGAGATCCTCGCCCTTATTCCGGTTCTGAAACGCAAACAGATAACACTGATTTGTATGACACGCACTCCTCAAAGTACAATGGGGAAAGCGTCTGATATTCATCTTTGTATTAAAGTTCCCAAAGAAGCTTGCCCTCTAGGGCTTGCACCCACAACCAGTACAACAGCAACATTAGTGATGGGTGATGCACTGGCTATCGCACTTTTACGTGCTCGCGGTTTTACTGCAGAAGATTTTGCGCTTTCCCATCCAGGAGGTGCATTAGGTCGTAAATTACTCCTTCATGTGAGTGATCTAATGAACAGAGATACGGATATTCCTCGTGTCACTAAAGAGGCGACTTTACGTGAAGCACTTGTCGAGATTACCCGTAAAAAATTAGGTATGACGGTGATCTGCGATGATAGTATGTTGATTAACGGTATCTTCACTGACGGTGACTTACGACGCATATTTGATTTAGGAATTGACCTTAACAATGCCAAAATTTCGGATGTTATGACAAAAGGAGGCATTCGTATTCGTCCTGATTGTCTAGCCGTTGAAGCGCTAAATTTAATGCAAGCAAAACATATCACCTCACTGTTAGTCACAGAACAAGATAGTGATATCCTGTTAGGTGTTTTACATATGCATGATCTATTACAAGCCGGTGTTGTATAAGCTAGTCATAACGTTTGAAGGATAAAAATGAATATAATGATAGAAACTTGTTATGGTGCAGTAAGCGAACATGTCATCAAAAAAGCAGAAAAAATCCAATTGCTGATTTGTGACGTAGATGGTGTGATGTCAGACGGACTCATTTACATGGGCAATAATGGCGAAGAGCTAAAAGCCTTTAATGTGCGTGATGGATATGGCCTTCGTTGTTTGCTTACATCAGGCATTGAGGTTGCTATCATTACAGGCCGTCAGTCTAAACTGTTAGAAGATCGTGCTAAAACCCTTGGCATTACATATCTTTACCAAGGTCAGCATAATAAGCTTTTGGCGTATCAACAACTGTTAGATACACTAAACCTTAAACCTGAACAAACAGCCTATATTGGCGACGACCTGATTGATTTACCTGTAATGGAAAAAGTGGGACTTTCTGTCGCTGTGGCTGATGCGCATCCATTACTTACACCTCGTGCTAATTACGTCACTCGCATTGCGGGAGGGCGTGGCGCAGTACGAGAATTATGTGATTTAATCCTTTTAGCTCAAGGTCGGCTTGATGAAGCTAAAGGTCTTTCGATTTAACATATAACGACACAGAATGAATAAATTAAAATCCTGGTTTACCTTAATTCTTGCAATTATCGCCCTTGGGCTAATTGGCTGGAACTATACTAACAACACTGAATTCGGTGATGGTGAGATTGTTGATGATGGTCAACCAACTTATCAATCCAAATCATCGATATCTTTTGTTTATGAGCCAACAGGTATACTTGGATATAAACTCGTTGCTGATGATGTCAAAAACTATGCTCAGCAGAAGTTTACATGGTTTACTAATCCTGTCTTAACCACTTATTCGCCGACAGGGGATGCAACATGGACCGTACGCGCCAATAAAGCCAAGCTTACGAACAGTAAAATGCTCTACCTTTATGGCGATGTTCAGATTGATAGTTTAAGTGACGATTCTCAATTACAGAGAATAAGCACTGATAATGCTGTCGCAAATTTGGACACACAGGATGTTTCCTCTGATGATGAAGTGACTATTATCGGCGTCGGACTGAAATCAGTCGGCTTAAAAATGCGAGGCAATCTGCGTGAGAAACGCGCAGAGCTGATTGAAAAGGTAAACACCTATTATGAGATCCCTAATGAATCAAAAAATCCGTAATACACTGATTATCGGTACATTATTAGCAATAAGTGTACCTGCGATGGCGCTTAAAGATGACACGCAACAACCTATTGTTGTCAATTCAGAAAAGCAGTCACTTGACCTGGAAAAAAACGTCACGACATTCACACAAAATGTTGTGATTAAACAAGGTTCTATCGATATCCGTGCTGATAAAGTCATAGTCACACGCCCAGGTGGTGACTCAAAAAAAATCGTCATAGAAGCATTTGGTAATCCTGTGACTTTTTATCAGTTACAAGATGATGGCAAACCAATCAAAGGTCGTGGCGAAAAAATGACCTATGAAATGGATAAAGAATTAATGACCTTAACGGGTAAAGCCTATCTTGAACAATTAGACAGTAATATCACTGGTGATAAAATCACTTATCTCGTCCCAACTCAGCAAATGGAAGCATTTAGTGGTAAAGGTAAACAAGTTACCACTGTTTTACTGCCTTCACAGTTGCAAGAGAAAGGTCCTGGTGTTAACAACAAAGGTAAGTAACACTTTATGGCGCTGTTAAAAGCTGAAAATTTAGCAAAAGCATACAAAGGGCGCACCGTCGTCGGTAATGTTAGTCTGAATGTTAATTCAGGTGAAATTGTTGGTTTACTTGGCCCAAATGGTGCCGGTAAAACAACCACATTCTATATGGTTGTCGGCATTGTCGCTCGTGATGCAGGTAGTATTACTATTGATGATGAAGACATCACTCTGTTACCGTTACATGAACGTGCGCGTAAAGGCATAGGCTATCTGCCCCAAGAGGCCTCTATTTTTAGACGGTTAAGTGTTTATGACAACATTATGGGAATTTTAGAAATTCGCCATGATTTAACACCAGAGCAACGAAAAGATCGTGCAGAAGAGCTTTTAGAAGAGTTCAATGTCAGCCATTTGCGTAACAGCCTAGGGCAATCATTATCAGGGGGCGAACGCCGTCGAGTTGAAATTGCACGCGCATTAGCAGCAAATCCTAAATTTATTTTATTAGATGAACCTTTTGCGGGTGTTGATCCAATTTCAGTCTTAGACATTAAAAAGATAATCCAACATCTACGTGATTATGGATTAGGTGTACTGATTACTGACCATAATGTTCGTGAAACATTAGATGTGTGTGAACGCGCCTATATTGTCAGCCAAGGTCACCTTATCGCTCATGGTTCACCAGAAGAAATTCTTGAAAATGAGCAAGTTAAACGTGTTTACTTAGGTGAAGGCTTCCGCCTGTAATCCTAGATTCACTTTTACTCTGTCATGGATGACAACAGCCAAGGACTCATCGCATTATTATGAAACAAAGTCTGCAACTTCGTCTCAGTCAGCAATTGGCTATGACGCCTCAGCTACAACAGGCTATTCGTTTGTTGCAACTTTCGACGCTTGAATTACAACAAGAAATTCAGCAAGCGCTTGAATCCAATCCTCTTCTAGAACAAGACGACGAGCAATCCGATCCCCTTTCAGATGAAACTTCTCATACCGATAATCAATCTGACTCAATAACAGAAAAAACTAACGATAACCAGGTTGAAGAGTTTGATACGCTGGATGCTTTAGAGCAAAAAGAGATGCCCGACGATCTCCCTTTAGACACACAATGGGAAGAGATCTACACCGCAGGCACACCTTCTGGCACCAGTAATGATTATAGAGATGATGAACTTCCACTGTATCAAGGTGAAACAACTGTTTCCTTGCAAGATTATCTGACTTGGCAGGCGGATCTCACTCCGTTTACAGAAACTGATAGGGCCATTGCTATAAGTATTATCGATGCGGTTGATGAAACAGGATATTTAACTGTTACAACAGATGACATCCTACTTGGAATGGGCGATGATGAGATAGAGCTTGATGAAGTTGAAGCCGTATTAAAACGTATTCAACGCTTTGATCCTATTGGTGTTGCTGCACGCGATTTAAAAGAGTGTCTTTTGATCCAACTTTCGGCTTTTTCAACAGATACGCCTTATCTTAAAGAAACGCAGTTGGTCATTAGCCAACATTTAGAATTATTAGGCAATCGCGACTTCCGCCAATTGATGCGTCAAACAAAGTTACGTGAAGAAACATTAAAATCGGTTATTGAGATAATTCAATCACTTGATCCTAAACCTGGATTAAGTATTGATGCTGGCGAGTCAGAGTATGTTATCCCAGATATACTGGTAAAAAAATCAGGTGAACGCTGGCAAGTTGAGTTAAATACAGATAGCATTCCTCGCCTACGCATAAATGAAACCTATGCTGCATTGGGTCAATCGACCCAAAATGAGAGCGATGGAAAATTTATTCGTGACAATTTACAAGAAGCTAAATGGCTGATAAAAAGTTTAGAAAGCCGTAATGAGACATTATTAAAAGTCGCTCATTGCATTGTTGACACACAGCAGGCGTTTTTCGAATTGGGTGAAGAGCATATGAAACCCCTTGTGTTAGCGGATATCGCTGAACAGGTTGAAATGCACGAATCCACCATTTCTCGAGTGACAACGCAAAAATTTTTGCATTGCCCGAGAGGAATTTTCGAATTGAAGTATTTTTTCTCTAGCCATGTGAATACTGATAGCGGAGGCGAAGCCTCTTCAACAGCAATCAGGGCTTTAGTGAAGAAACTAATCGCAGCAGAAAACCCAGCGAAACCACTGAGTGATAGTAAACTGGCTGATATGCTCGCAGAGCTTGGCATACAAGTTGCTCGACGTACTGTTGCGAAATATAGAGAGTCATTATCCATCCCGCCTTCAAACCAACGCAAAGAGTTGGTTTGAGCATAATTGAGAAGGAAGACACTATGGAACTTCAAATCACTGGTCATAACATTGAATTAACTGATGCTCTGCGTGAGACCGTCAAAGCAAAAAGCGCGAAATTACCTCAGTTCTTTGACAAAATTAATAACGTTCAGGTTATCCTGAAAGTCGAAAAAGTGAATAAAATCGCTGAAGCGACCATTCAAGTTAATGGCGGTGAATTACATGCCTCTGCTGAAGCAGAAGATATGTACGCAGCAATTGATGGATTGATGGATAAACTGGCTCGTCAATTAACCAAACACAAAGATAAACTGAGACAACATTAATTCATTTCCCATTGTGAAATGGGGATACAATCGGCGAAGTTACTGCGTTGTTTATGACTCGGTTCAAGCCAACGCCTAATCAATATCAGTAACAAAAAACCAGATGCCACCTTGTGACATCTGGTTTGCTGGTCTAAGTGAATAAGACAATGAACAACGATACAAAGATGAATATTAGCGACGTACTTTCTCTGGCATGTACGCATAATGATGTACACTGCACGAGTAAAAAGCGCGCGTTAGAAATTATCAGTGAAAACGCAGCAAAAGCACTTAATTTACCCGAAACACTGATATTTGAAGCCTTATTGACGCGCGAAAAAGTCGGTACAACAGGGATTGGGGGGGGGTTAGCTATCCCTCATGGACGTATTGAAAGTGATGAAACAGAAAAAGTAGTTGGTGTGTTTCTTCACTTAAGCGAACCTATTGCCTTCGACGCTATTGATAATCAACCTGTCGATTTGTTGTTCGCATTACTCGTTCCTGCAACACAATGTAAGGAACATTTACACACACTGTCTTTGATTGCAAAACAGTTGGCAGACAAAAATTTATGTCGCCGACTACGCTCCGCACAAAGTGATGAAGAGCTTTATCAGATTATCACAGAATAACCCCTACGGGTTTGTTGGGACGCGAATAGCATACAGTGGAATGATATTCATCACTGGGAAATTATAGGGAGCTACCTCATGGTGCTGATGATAGTCAGCGGACGCTCTGGTTCAGGTAAGTCAGTTGCTTTGCGTGCGCTTGAAGACATGGGATTTTATTGTGTTGATAACTTGCCTGTTGATCTTTTACCTGAGCTCGCAAAAACACTGGCTGAACGTGATGCTTCTGCTGCCGCTGTCAGTATTGACGTCCGAAATATGCCAGAGTCGCCGGAGATCTTCGAGAAAGCGCTGGAAAGTTTACCCGCTGAATATTCTCCACAACTCTTATTTTTAGACGCAGATAGAAATACCTTAATTCGTCGTTATAGTGATACACGACGTTTACACCCACTTTCGACCAAAAACCTTTCATTAGAAATGGCTATTGATACCGAAAGTGATCTGCTTGAGCCATTGCGATCACGAGCAGATCTTATCATTGATACGTCAGAAATGTCCGTTCATGAGCTCGCAGAAATGTTACGTACTCGCTTATTAGGTAAGCGCGAGCGTGAATTAACGATGGTCTTTGAATCCTTTGGATTTAAACATGGTATTCCTATTGATGCAGATTATGTTTTTGATGTGCGTTTCTTACCGAATCCACATTGGGATCCTAAACTGCGCCCGATGACGGGCCTTGATCGCCCTGTTGCGGCATTTTTAGATAGACACACTGAAGTTCATAACTTTATTTATCAAACCAGAAGCTATCTTGAACTCTGGTTGCCGATGTTAGAAACCAATAACCGTAGCTATCTAACAGTCGCGATTGGTTGTACAGGAGGCAAACACCGTTCTGTTTATGTTGCAGAGCAACTCGCCGACTATTTCCGCTCTAGAGGGAAAAACGTACAATCACGACACAGAACACTAGAAAAACGCAAATGACCCAACACCGACAAGTTGCGATAAAAAATCGACTTGGCATACATGCACGGCCTGCAATGAAGTTGTTTGATTTAGTGAAAACATTTCAATCAACAGTGATTTTACGCAATAACGAAGGTGTTGAAGCGCAAGCAGATAGTGTGATTGCTATGCTGATGTTAGATTCAGAGCAAGGCAGTCAAATTGATATAGAAGTGACAGGTAGCGACGAAAATGAAGCTATTGATGCGATTATTGCATTATTTGAATCAGGGTTTGATGAAGAATAATCGTAATAGAAAACAATAGAGTAGCGTTTCTTAACTAAATAACCCGAAAGAGACTGTGATCATGGTCTCTTTCTTTTTTATACAGAACCGCCTATTATCTCTTATATGAGTTTAACAACACCCCCACCTCACCCGTGGGGGTGTTGTTTTGCATTGGAATAAATTGGAGTGTGGTATGACAAAGCCAACAATTATCATCAACGAACTTGATGCTGAACGTTTAGATTCATTGCTAGAGCAACCGGCCTTTGCAGATAGCCCCATTGCTGAAGCCTTGAATGAAGAATTAGATCGTGCTGACATTGTTACACCAGCTGATATCCCTGCTAACATTGTCACAATGAACAGTAAAGTCCGCTTTATGGACTTAAAAAATAATGAAGAGCGTACTCGTACTTTAGTGTACCCCGCTTCATTAAAAGACAGCACTACTGAACTTTCAGTTATGGCACCAATGGGTGCTGCGTTACTGGGTTTGGCAATTAATGACGAGATCAGTTGGAAGTTGCCTAATGGCCTTGAAACGAAAGTTAAAGTACTAGAAATTCTATACCAACCTGAAGCTGCTGGTGAATTACACCGTTAAGCAGAGCTGAAGGTTCGCGTCTTATTTTTTATCTTCTCAATTTGAAAAGCACACCGATAAACGCGATATCTCAGCCCATCACGGGCTGAGATTAAAGGTAGAGAAGGTATCTAAAATTTACTCGCCCGCAATACTCATTTCTGGTAACAATAAAGAGCCACACTGAATATTACTGCGTTTCTCAATATCGTCCCCCATAGTGGCAATGTTCGCCCACATCTCTTTTAAATTACCTGCAATAGTCACTTCACTGACAGGGTACTGAATTTCACCATTTTCAACCCAAAAACCGCTAGCACCGCGAGAATAGTCACCGGTTACTGTACTGACACCTTGTCCCATCAATTCTGTAACAACAAGGCCTGTTCCCATCTCTTTTAACAGAGCATCAAACGATAAACCTTGTCCTGGGATATACCAGTTATGGATCCCACCTGCATGCCCATTACTTTTTAACCCTAATTTTCTTGCTGAATAGGTTGTTAACAGCCACTCTTGTAATACACCATCTTTAATAATTTCAGCATCTATTGTACGCACACCTTCACTATCAAAAGGTGTTGATGCTAAACCACTCAACATATGAGGGCGCTCTTGAATATTGAGCCATTGAGGGAAAATTTGTTTACCTAAACTATCTAATAGACAAGAAGATCCACGATAAATCATGCTACCGCTGATTGCAGCGACTAAATGGCCAAAAATCCCCGTTGCAACATCAGCGGCAAAAATAACTGGGGCTTTCATCGTAGAGAGTTTACGAGGTGCAAGTCGAGATAACGTACGGCGAGCACACTCTTTTCCTACCCATTCAGGTGATTCTAGACCTTCAAAGCGGCGACTAATGGTGTACGCATAATCACGCTCCATATCCTCACCATCACGAGCAATGACACAACTCGACATAGAATAACGTGAAGATGAATAACTTTTTAATAAACCAAGACTATTACCAAATACACGGGTTCCACTGTGACTATTAAAGCTACCGCCTTCTGTATTAATAATACGACTATCACTGTCTAAAGCAGCTTTTTCTGCTCTTGAGGCTAACTCTATTGCCTTATCCGCAGTCACATCAGTAGGATGGTAAAGATCAAGAAAAGGAGCATCAAATGCTAATAACTCTTTATCAGCAGGGCCTGCACAAGGATCAACAGAGGTATAACGCGCAATATCTACCGCAGCTTGTACTGCGCGTTTAATCGCATCAGCACTCAAGTCTGTTGAAGATGCGCTACCTTTACGTTGTTGTTGATAAACCGTAATGCCTAGCGCACCATCACTGTTAAATTCAACATTTTCAACTTCACCATAGCGGGTACTAACACTAATACCCGTTGATTTATTAATAGCGACTTCAGCCCCATCACACTGTTTTGCTGCCAGCTCTAATGCAAGCGAGACGGCGTCTTCAAGCTGTTTTACCTGATCTGAATTATTCATTGAGAACCATTTTTCCTAAGGAGAACATCACTTTTTACTTATTTTTAGCAAAGTAAATCAATTGACAGGTGGTCAACAAGCGATTTTCCCAGTTACAATAGAAGATATATGAATGTTATCACCCGTCGGGCTTTTGGTCATTCACCAAATCACACTCCCGGCTTACTCTGCAACAGGAATTTTTATTATGGCAAAGCAGCCTGAAGAGTGGCATTACCTCAACCCTGAATTTGACGATACCTCGTCAGAAGAGGAAGAAGAGGAAGAAATTATCTGGGTCAGCAAAAGCGAAATTAAACGTGATGCTGAAGCACTCAAAAAATTGGGTACTGAATTAGTTGAATTAAGTGCGCAAGAATTAGAGCGTATACCATTAGATGAGAAATTATTAGCCTCTATTCAATTAGCACAAAAAGTACAGCGTGAAGCACGTCGCCGCCAAATTCAATATATTGGAAAATTATTACGTAATGTGGACGAAGAGCCGATACGCCAAGCACTTGATAAACTAAAAAACCGCCACAACCAACAGATCTTAGTGCTACATAAACTTGAAGATCTGCGAATTCGTCTTGTCGAAGGGGGTAATGAAGTCATTGAAGAAGTGGTCGCTCTTTACCCAATGGCTGATCGCCAGCAATTACGTACACTTATCCGTAATGCTAAAAAAGAAAAAGAAACGAATAAACCACCAAAATCATTCCGCTTATTGTTTCAATACCTCAAAGATTTATCAGAATCAGCATAATACCTGATCCCCCTGAAAACGCAGTGTAAAACGACACCACCACTGCGATTTTCAGGTGCCTGTTTCTATATTTTGCTATTTTTGACTGTTATGCTCACAACTAAAGCTCAATAATGCTTTACCTAGCTCGTTTTGCGCTTCTTGCATTAACGCTACTAAAGGTTGAAAATCGCTAGAATGGTAAGGTAAATGCTTGAAAATAATTTTTACTGGTAATTCAATGTCCCCCACTAACGCATCCCATAATGCATCTAAGTTATTGCCAAAATGCTCATCTAACTGAAATTGCAGTGCAAAATCCCGATAAAAAGCGTCTCTATCTGCCAGCATCTTAAAATCAAAAATAACCTGTTTCATTAAGGAGCCACCTTTGTCATTGTACGGTAATGATCGGTGGTGATATAAATCAGCCCATCATTCGAATAGAGTAATCTGTCACTACCTCGATGACCACATTGATAATTTACATCAGCTTCATACCACAGGCGTCCTGCTTCTTCAGGTAGCTGTTTTTCACGGTTCATAAAGCGATCGCCACCGATCGCCTTTCCTGGTAATACATCACATAAATTACCCGCTTTTGCATTCCAACCTTTTTCTCTGGCTTCTTTTTTAGTGAGATAAAAATCAGGTAGTTGCTGATGACGTTGTAAATAGTTAGCCACTGCGTTAGCTTGCGTTTTTTCATCAATAGACAGTGGGATTTGTGCCGGCTTATCGGTGCTATTATGAGGTAATGATGAAATAGAGGTAGAAGATGAAGATACTGATGTTTTATTTTCAGGCAGTAACCCCTTATAAAGAACACCAAATAAAACCGCAATAACAATAATAACTGGTAATAAACGCTTGCCCATAAATTTGCACCTTCATTGTCGCTAGAATAAAAAAACTCCATCAAGAGATGGAGTTTAATAAATACGTATAGATAACGATAGCAATAATTAAGCCGTACCACCTACAGTAATTTTATCAAGCTTTAAGGTTGGCTGCCCTACACCAACAGGCAAGCTTTGCCCCTCTTTACCACAAACACCGACGCCTTTATCTAATGCGAGATCGTTACCCACCATTGAGACTTGCTGCATGGCTTCAATACCTGAGCCAATCAGCGTGGCCCCTTTAATTGGTTTTGTTATTTTGCCATTCTCGATTAAATAAGCTTCTGAGGTTGAGAAAACAAATTTACCTGATGTGATATCCACCTGACCGCCACCAAAGTTAGGTGCATAAATACCGCGATCAACACTTGCAATAATTTCTTCTGGTGACGATTTACCCGCTAGCATGTAAGTATTGGTCATACGAGGCATAGGAAGATGTGCATAAGACTCACGACGACCATTTCCCGTCGGTGCAACGCCCATTAAACGAGCGTTCATCTTGTCTTGCATATAACCTTTTAAGATACCGTTTTCGATTAAGACATTGTATTGACCTGGAACACCTTCATCGTCAATGGCAATAGAGCCACGACGCCCTTCAATTGTGCCATCATCAACAATAGTACAAAGCTCAGAAGTGACCTTTTCACCAAGACGTCCTGAAAATACAGAGGTTTCACGACGGTTAAAATCACCTTCTAAACCATGCCCCACAGCCTCATGCAATAATACCCCCGGCCATCCCGCGCCTAATACCACAGGCATTGTTCCCGCAGGTGCGGCTATTGCAGATAAGTTCACTAATGCCATACGCACAGCTTCACGCGCATAAGTTACGGCATGGCTTTCACCACCAACGTTCGTTAAGAAGTAGTCATAACCAAAACGACCGCCACCACCACTGGCACCGCGTTCACGTTTGCCGTCTTCTTCCACCAGCACGCTAACAGAAAGGCGAACTAAAGGGCGTACATCGGCCGCTAACGTGCCATCGGTTGCGGCCACAAGCACATGTTCATAAACACCCGTTAATGAGGCATTAACCTGTTTAACACGCTTATCTTCAGCACGTGCGACTTTATCTACTTCATGTAATAGTGCAATTTTCTCTTCACGAGAAAGGCTTTGTAACGGATCATTTAAGCTGTACAGCGGAGAATGTTGAATAGCACCTAAAGTATGGATACGACCATTCCCCTTAGCCTGAACAATGCTTCGCGCAGCATGCGCACTTTGATTAAGTGCATTAAGCGTTAATTGGTCAGCATAAGCAAAACCGGTTTTTTCGCCATAAATTGCTCTGACACCAACCCCTTGGTCAATATTATAAGAGCCATCTTTAATAATCTGATCATCAAGTACCCAAGCTTCGTGGTAACTTGATTGAAAATAAAGATCACCATAATCAATTTGACGCTGTGCAAGCTGCTCTAGTGTTGATGCTAAATCATCTAAACTAAGTTTGTTTGCTTCCAACAGACTTTCGCTGACAACAGCTAAACTCATAATTCTTCTTTATCCTTAATTTTTTTGATTAAGTGGGTCAGTTTCGGGCGAAAGCGGTTATGTTTCACGACCCGTATCTGTTCACGCATACCATGTAAACTCTCGACACCAATATTGAGTGTTAGCGCACTAACGGCATCAGGGTTCTTTTTCAAGACCTTTCCCCAACCATCAATAGCTATGGTATGACCCCAAGTCCGGCGCGTATCATGTGTACCCACTTGTGCAGGCGCTAAAATAATACACTGATTCTCAATCGCACGAGCACGTAACAACGGCTCCCAGTGTGCTTTTCCCGTTAAACGAGTAAAAGCTGCTGGTACAGAGATAATCTCGGCACCTTTCTCTCTTAATGCTTGGAAAATACCAGGGAAACGGAGGTCATAACAGATAGTTAAGCCTAGCTTTCCGACAGGAGTATCAACCACGGTTAGGCGTTCACCACGTTGATAAATAGAAGATTCATTATATTCCCCTTGCTCATCGTCAATACTCACATCAAACATATGAATTTTGTCATAACGAGCACGGATAACACCTTCATCATCAAAGACCAAACTACTGCTGGTAATTTGATCAGGAGAGTCACGACTAACCAAAGGCATAGAGCCCACTAAGATCCACACTTTGTAACGCTGGGCCATTTTAGCAATGGCATTTTGTAACGGCCCATCGCCCTGAATTTCAGCGTGTTTATGGTAATCTTTAGCGTTCGAAAAAAGTAACGCATTTTCAGGTGTTAATACCAGCTTCACTGAATCGGGTAATTGCTTAATCTGTTGCTCGATTTGCGCCAGATTATTTTTTGTGTTTTTTCCGCTACAAAGTTGCAAAAGTGCGACATTAACTTTTTTCATAACGCCTGATTCTCCTTAAGCTGACGCAGTACTTCGTCAATTTTGGGTTGTTCCATAGTGCCGGTCACATGATAACGGATAACTGAAATCTTACTCCAAAGTGGCCCCAGCACCTTTGATGCCGCAAATACTGCGGCGCCTGCAATTGGGTTTATTGCGAAAGCTGTGGCAACACCAACTGTAGCTGAAATTTCTGGGGTGACGACAACTTGTAGATCCATTTTACGTTCGAGTAAATCCACTTTCCCACTTATCGCAATATCAGCAATAACACCATCAACACGAACACTCTCTGCATTCATAATACCTTGATTAATCGTAATTTCACTTTTAATCGAATCATATTCAAAATGCTCACTGAAAGTATCTCTAAAATCAAACTGCAATTTACGTAAAAGCGCATCAAAACTCACTAGTCGCAGTAATTTACCCGCTTGTCCTACATCCACTTTCTCTATGCGCCCTTTGCCTAAAACCGATTTGATATCACCATTTAATCTCACGATATTAAAATTCCATGGTGTATCATGCCACTGTAATGAAAAATCGGCGGAAAGAGGAGATTGCAAAATAGGAACGATATACCCCAAATAAGCTGCCATTTCATCAATTTCATCAGCTTTAAGCTTACCTGTTAATTTTGTGGTGTTATTTCCGTCCAGATCTTCAGACCACTCGCCATTAACATTAAGTTCACCACTGCTATTTTCTAATTTACCGTCAGTTAAAAATAAAGCGCCCTTGTTTTGTTTTAACGAGCCTTTAATTTTCCCTAGGAGTAAGCCATTGATCCAACACTCTCGGCACTCAAAATCAATAGAAGGGATATTTTTCACTGAAAACTTCAATCCATTAGGATCAGGAATATTGGCCATTTTTAACGGTTTTTCTTCTTGAGAAGAGGAAGCACCATTAAAATAGAGATAATTAATATTAACTAGCCAAGGTACCGAGGTTTCAGGAATAAACACATCGCCTCGTAATTCACTTCCTGAGAATGCCAATTTTACGCCATCATTAACTCGCATAATTTCAGTTTGTGGGTTATTCCATTTTTGCCCTGCAAAATTTAAATCAGGTAAGCTGATATGTACATTATCAGGGAAACTCACTGCATTTTCAGAAGGTGTTAATGATGAAAATGCGATTAATGTCGGTAACCATTTATCACCATCGAGTCCTTTAAGAGCAATGGTTAAACGCTGTTGTGGGCTTAACTCAGGTAATTTGAGGGTAGAAGAAACAAGGTTACCTTGTAATAAACGAAGTTGTTTACCTAACCCCCATTGGCTATTGAGTTTCCACTGTTTTTCAGCGTTAGCATTCACAGTTAAAGTTTCACTATTACCGCTTGCTGAAATCACAATAGGCGGTGAGTTTTTTAGATCCTGAGTTTCAGGTACTGTTAATTTACTTTTTAATGAATTAATATTCCCCGTTAAGTCGACTTGATAATCGACATCCCCTTGTTCGGGGATTTTAACATTAACGTTACCATTCCAAGGAAATACTCCACTCAATTTCTGCTGAATATCGCTAGGTAACCCCTGAATTTTTTGAATATCCCACTGACCTTTTAAGCCGACATCCACTTGATAATTATCCGCAGTATTGTGGCTTTTAAATGAAAATACGAGTGGCTGACCAAACCAATTGGCCGTTAATATATCACTTTCAAGTTTGTCATTATGGTAACGGAATTGCCCGCTAACCCCCTTTAATGTGGTATCCATAAAATTTAAAGTGACATCATTATTTTTTAAATTAATCTCACCTGACGCAACGACATCATCACCATCAAAAGGAATATCGAGCTTCAATGTGCCATTAATTTTTCCGGCAACGTTAAGCTCTTCAAGAGTATGCCCAATACTCGCCATTTGAGAATCTAAGAAATACGCTTTCAGTTCATCACCTGTTGCTTGAATATCTGCGTTAATTAAGATTTTTTCCTGTTGATAACGTTCAATCACCGCACTTAAATTTGTAGCGACCGCGTTCCCTACTTTGGCTTTTGACGATGACATCCATAAACCATCATTTTTAAAATCTAAATTAATATCGAGATCAAATAATGCTGGCCATTCACTATCAAATTTGAACGTAGCCTGTTTCACTGGCGCATAAACTTGAAACCAACCTTTATGATTATCAAAAGGAAAATCGGCTGGATCACCATGAAAAATAAATGTTCCATTATCGATATTACCCGCAATAATCGCATCTGAAAGATACTGAGTCAGTTCTTTACCTACATACTTCTCAGGCAGATAACGCCATGTATCGCCGGCATTTGTGACTCTTACACCAGACAATATGGAAAGTTGCTGATCTTCACCTTGTTTCTCATAACGAAAATCACCCGCTACCCATGCAGATGTTGCTTGAATATCGACCCCTTTACTCCAAAGAGATAAGCTGTCTCCAGAATGTTGCCAATAAACCGTGCCTTTCCCTTTTTCTATATTCAGTGGGGCTTTAAATAAATCACCGGTATCTATTTGACTGTCCGCTAAGGCAAAGCTAAGTTCGCCATTTTGCACACTTCCTTTTAATTGCCCACTGAAATGTTGTACTGATGGGATCTCTTGCCAACGTTTCCAGCCGACATTTTCCCAGGAGAGTTTAATCAAACTTTTCTCAAAGTTTTCGGGAGTAAGATCTAAGGCAAAATCATTAACCATGCCTGAAAATTGTCGATACTGCCATTGACGCACAAAATCTGGTGTTAAAAATGAGAATAACGGTAATACGGCATACAGCCTATCTAACTCAATATTTTTGGCACGAATACGCCATGCTTCATCATGCTGTTTTTCTTTAGGTTGATAAAGCACAGCTAAATAGCCATCAGGCCATTCCTCACCATCCATTGTGATTTTTCGGGTATAAGGGATATCAGCAAGCCAACCATTCTCTTGCCTTCTCATACGTAATATTAAATCTTCAACATTTAATATGTGCGAAGTTCCATCGCTACTCCAATCCATCTCACCTTGATGAATTTGTAATTGGCTTCCCGTAATCCGTCCGTGGGTAATATCAATCCAGTTAGATAAGCTGGCTTTCGCTTCACCTAATCCACTATTCTTTTTTACCCACTGGCTAAGCCAGGGTGAGATATCAATTTCATCTGCGGTAAGAAATACCTTGCCGTTATCAATTAAGCCTTTATTTGTGGTATACAGGTCAAGACGTACCTTTAAACCGCCATAGTGATTTATTGGTGTATCAAGCGTGATCTCACCTTGAGCACGGTGACGATTTTTTTTGTTTAACCACATCAATTCAGGTACATGCAGTGTACTGGTATCCCCCGATGGCGTTAAAAAAACAAAACGGCTTTCAACCAGTTTAAAACGGTCAAACTGTTCAAGGAAAAGTGAAGAGATATCATCAGGTTCAGTTAACGTAATATCACCACTTTGCCCTGTAAAAATGGGACGTTGATAATCAACATATAACCGTTTAAAGGTGAGTTCACGAAAATGAGGACGAAGAGTGAATAATGAACGCCATACATCAAAAGAAAAAGTCACTTTTTCTACCGTAACGTTCACATCTTTGTTAGTAATATTCAGCCCATCGACTTGAATATCTGGGCCAAAATTCTGCCACGTCCCTCTGATTTTCGTCATTGAGACAGGGCTATTGAGTTGCTTTGTTAAATACGTTTCTATTTCAGGGCGATAATTATCTAAACGAGGCAGAAAATAGCGAAACCCGCTTAACACCAAGGCAAAAACGATGAGGCAAAAAACTGTTATAACTAACAGGTAGTTAGGCAGCCGCTTCATTCTTGTCTCCTTTCTGCCATCATATTCATTAGGAAGGCGAATCCATTACATCATCACCACATCAAATTGCTCCTGACTATAAAGTAGCTCAGTTTGCACTTTTACTTGTTTACCCACGAAAATTTCAACCTCAGCTAATGCATGAGATTCATCACCTTTTAAGGCTTCAGCAACTGCTGTAGAGGCATAAACTAGGAATCTATCCGCATCAATTGTTTTATGTACACGCACTATTTCACGCAAAATTTCATAGCAGACTGTTTCGACTGATTTTACCGTACCTCGTCCTTGACAAGTTGGGCAATCATCACAAAGCACATGTTCAAGGCTTTCTCGTGTTCTTTTACGTGTCATTTCCACTAAGCCGAGTTGAGAAAAACCGTTAATTGTTGTTTTCACCCTATCTTTACTTAGTGCTTGTTCAAGCGATGCCAACACCCTGCGTTTATGTTCATCATTATTCATATCAATAAAGTCAATAATAATGATGCCACCTAAATTACGTAACCGTAATTGTCGAGCAATAGCTTGGCTTGCTTCAATATTAGTATTAAAAATGGTTTCTTCTAAATTTCGGTGACCAACAAATGCTCCCGTATTGATATCAATAGTGGTCATTGCCTCAGTTTGATCAATAATCAGATAACCGCCTGACTTCAATTCCACTTTACGCTCTAAAGCTCGTTGAATTTCATTTTCAACACCATAGAGATCAAAAATAGGTTGGTTCCCTTGATGCAATTCAAGCTTAGCAGTTAACTCAGGAATATATTCACCAATAAATTCCTGTAGTTGATGATACGTTAATTTAGAATCAACACGTATGCTATCTAATTCAGAACCAGCAAAGTCACGTAAAATACGTTGTGCTAAAGCCAACTCACCATAAATTTGAATGCGGGTTTTATTTCTTTTCTTGCGCTCAATAATTTTATTCCATAAGCGTTTAAGAAAAGCGGCATCTTGTTTAATTTCGTGCTCACCTACTCCTTCAGCGGCAGTACGAATAATAAAACCGCCATTTTCATCGCAATATTCTTCAACCAATTGTTTTAAGCGTTCACGTTCTTCTTCACTATCAATTCGTTGAGAAACTCCCACATGAGAGGCTCCAGGCATAAAAACTAAGTAACGAGAAGGTAACGTAATATCGGTGGTCAGTCGGGCACCTTTGGTTCCGAGAGGATCCTTAACCACTTGTACAATTAAATCTTGGCCTTGATGGACTAATTGCGCAATATCACGAACATTAAATTTCTTCTGCTCTTCACCTGCAATACATTCAGTGTGAGGCATAATATCAGAAGCATGTAGAAAAGCGGCTTTATCTAGCCCGATGTCAATAAATGCAGCTTGCATCCCGGGTAATACGCGACTTACCCGACCTTTGTAGATGTTTCCGACGATACCTCGTTTCGCTTCTCTTTCGACATGAATTTCTTGAAGTATGCCTCCGCGAATATAAGCAACACGAGTTTCAGATGGCGTCACATTCACTAATAACTCTGCTGTCATGAAATATCCTTCTCATTAGCTAGAGACGAAAATTGAGCTATCAATGCTTCGGTTTCAACAAGTGGCAATCCGACAACAGCATGATAACTCCCCTCAATCCGTTGAACGAAACGGCCTCCTTTTCCTTGAATACCGTAAGCACCAGCTTTATCCATTGGCTCTCCTGACTCAATATACGCGCTAATCTCACCCTCTGTCATCTTTCTAAAAGTGACGTGCGTGACAACTAATTGACTCAATGTATGTGTGCTATCAGAGACCGCAATTGCCGTCATCACTTGATGAGTTGCACCTGAAAGCGAGCGTAAGATTTGTGCTGCATGGGCTTTATCACGCGGTTTTTCAAGAATATGACCATCATAAACCACAATGGTATCAGAGCCTAAAACAGGATAATCATAGGGTGCTTGTCGCACACCTTCTTGTGATTTTTCTTTCGCCAAACGAAGGACATAATCTTCTGGTGTTTCACCTTGTTGCCAAATTTCATCAATAGCCGGTGTGATAATACTAAATTCAACATCTAATAACGCGAGAAGTTCACGTCTTCTTGGTGAGCTGGATGCAAGATAAAGCGTGGTCACAGATAATATCCTCATGACGGTAACGCAAAAAGCCGCCATGAGCCAATTAACTTAGTGAACTGAAAACTG
The DNA here is from genome assembly GCF_009915985.1 of Proteus sp. G2626. NCBI lineage: Bacteria > Pseudomonadati > Pseudomonadota > Gammaproteobacteria > Enterobacterales > Morganellaceae > Proteus > Proteus sp. G2626. Next base: position 417,417 of record NZ_JAABNH010000009.1, read on the forward strand.
GTGACGGACTTTGCGAAGTAAAAAATAAAGCCATGGCCAAAGAATACCACTGACTGGGCTATTCCAGAATACTTGAGGGTGAAAAGTCACGGGTGAAAGTAAAAATTCTGCCCAAAATACAGCGAGATCGACAACGACAACACTTAACATCACCACCAGTGCTTGTTGCCATAAAGCTAAATTACAAAAAAGCTGATATTTGAAAGCAATCACATAACTCACTAACGTATAGGCCAACGCATTAACACCCAAGGTCGTTCCTTGGACTAGGTCCATAATCATACCTAATACAAATGCAGTTCCGACACTGACACGATGAGGAATAGCCGTTATCCAATAAATTAGAAACAACATTGGCCAAATAGGTCGATACACTTCTAATTGTTCTGGCCATGGCATAATTTGTAAAACTAATGCGATAAGAAAAGAGAGCCAAACAATCCAACGTCCACGACTTTGATAAGGATTCATCGAGGTTACCTACTTCTTGTTGTACTAGGTGTAGCAGGTGTTGAGACCGGCGGTGGATTCTTGTTACTTGCCTCTGGCGTATTCTCTAATGGCTCTTGAGACATAGAACGAGGGAGCGGAGGCCCAGCTTGTTCATAATTAGGAAGAACTTGTGGCATCAGTTGCATTAAACGCTCATTCGCCGCGTGATACACCTCTGAAGGCAACGGAGGTTCTCCAGTTTTATCTGATGCATTCCATAATAAAAGTAAATAACGTAAACGTTGTAATTCAGCAGAAGGACGAACATTAATCACAGAGTAAGCGCGTTGATTATCAACCTTAACAGAAGCAACAACACCAACTGGATATCCTTCAGGAAAACGTCCACCAAGTCCCGATGTTACTAAAACATCACCTACACGAATATCAATATTAGCAGGTAAAGCTTCTAGCAATAAATCATCAGCACACCCCGCACCAGAAGCAATCACACGAATATCATTGCGTAAAACTTGTACTGGTAATGCATGAGAAGTATCACAAATTAATAGTACTCGACTCGTGAGCTCACTTACGGCAATGACTTGACCTACCACGCCTTTATCACTAATAACAGGTTGTCCTTCATAGACGCCATCATTGGTTCCTTTATCAATAACCACTTGATCTCGATAAGGCGTACTATTACCAGATAAAACTTGTGTAACTGTCATTTGTTCATTTTGACGAAGAGGTGAACCAAGTAATTCTCGTAAACGGGCATTCTCTTGCTTAAATTGCTCTAATAATTGGCTTTCGCCACTGCGAACTAACAACTCTTTTCTCAAAGCCTGATTTTCAAATTGTAAACGCTCACGTGTTGCAAACGTTTCAGAAATTTGATCAAGAAAACGACGTGGACCATTTGCAAGAAAATAGAAGGGACTAACAGCAGTATCAAGATACTGGCGGACTTTAGAAAATGCACCAATACGGTTATCAGCAATCAATAAAGAGATAGCAATAACCACGGCGATTATTAATCTTAGTTGCAGGGAAGGGCCCCGACTAAAAATTGGCTTCATAAACTCTAAGATCACTCACACGGAGAAGTAAAAGAACAGGTGTTAATATTCTCACCAAGGGGGAATCCATTCTCCCTTGTTAGAATTAATCTCAATCTTCGCTAAACAGATCGCCACCGTGCATATCGATCATTTCTAATGCTTTACCACCGCCACGCGCAACACAAGTCAATGGATCTTCAGCAACAATTACAGGAATACCAGTTTCTTCCATTAACAAACGGTCAAGGTTACGTAATAACGCACCGCCTCCCGTTAATACCATGCCTCGCTCTGAAATATCAGACGCCAATTCTGGCGGACATTGCTCTAATGCAACCATAACCGCGCTGACGATACCCGTTAATGGCTCCTGTAATGCCTCAAGGATTTCATTAGAGTTTAATGTAAAGCTACGAGGTACACCTTCTGCAAGGTTACGACCACGAACTTCAATTTCATTAACTTCATCGGAAGGATAAGCAGAACCAATATCGTGCTTAATACGCTCAGCAGTTGCTTCACCAATCAGTGAACCATAGTTACGACGCACATAGTTAATGATGGCTTCATCAAAACGGTCCCCTCCGATACGGACAGAAGAGGAGTAAACCACACCATTTAATGAAATAACTGCAACTTCTGTTGTACCACCACCGATATCAACCACCATTGAGCCTGTTGCTTCAGAAACAGGTAAACCTGCACCAATTGCCGCAGACATAGGCTCTTCAATTAAAAATACTTCGCGAGCACCCGCACTTAATGCAGATTCACGAATAGCTCTACGTTCTACTTGAGTTGCCCCAACAGGAACACAAACCAATACACGAGGACTTGGACGCATAAAGCTATTGTTATGAACCTGTTTTATGAAGTGCTGAAGCATTTTTTCGGTTACATAAAAATCAGCAATCACACCGTCCTTCATTGGACGGATAGCAGCGATATTCCCAGGTGTACGCCCTAACATCTGTTTGGCTTCATGCCCTACAGCAGCAACACTTTTTGATGTGCCAGCGCGATCTTGACGAATAGCGACAACGGAGGGTTCATCGAGAACAATACCCTGCCCTTTGACATAAATAAGGGTATTGGCGGTACCCAAGTCAATAGACAAATCGTTGGAAAACATGCCACGAAATTTTTTAAACATACGAAAGGATAATCCTGCAAGCCGGGACGGAAAAATCCGTCTACTCTATCAACCACAATAAGCAGCGACAAGGCGCGATTCACTACTTAGATTAAAGTGGACACGTAAATAATCATAAAGGCACAATATTCTACGTTACTTTTCCCAATTGGAGCAGAAAAAAACTGCATAAAAATGGGCTAATTAGAACGATTAACGCATAATTTCAATCCTACGCTATTCATATTTAACTTATGTAACAATACAAACAACGCTTATATCAATAAAGAAAAATCTCACTTCGTTGCCAAACTGTGACTCAAAAGCATCACTGCAAGTTCAAATAAAATTTATTCATTTAAATAAGCACTCTGTCTCTATTGATATTAAATAGTGTTTCACCGACAAAACTTGACGGAGAAAATAATCAAAGTACCCACCTCGAATACTTCAAAAACAATGCATTATCTTTATTTCGAGTCACAAAGGGAAATGCTTATTTTATCCCATCATCAAACATTAACGGTATTATCTAATAACCAAGATATAAAACTCAGAATAATCTCTGTACCAATAAACGTAGAATCCCCGTTTATACACTAAAAAAGGATTATTTGTCTCATTATTACAATAGATATTGTGCGCAATCACGACGAGATCTAAAAAATCACTTATCATGAAACAAATAGAAATCGATAAGGGGTCAAGATGAAAGCATTAATAGTTGAACAGCAAGACGATAAACTCAATGCCAATGTGCAAGATATCGATGAAAAAAAACTGCCTATTCATGAAGTTATTGTCGATATCCATTACTCTACACTCAATTATAAAGATGGATTAGCGATCACTGGAAAAGGAAAAATATTGCGCCAACTCCCAATGGTTCCAGGTATCGATTTTTCAGGTGTCGTTCATCATAGTGAAGATCCTCGTTTTCATATTGGCCAACATGTTTTATTAACCGGCTGGGGAGTAGGTGAAAATCACTGGGGAGGCCTTGCTCAAAAAGCAGGTGTAAAAGGTGATTGGCTCACCGCTGTACCTGAAGGGCTTTCTTTAAAAAATGCCATGATAATTGGGACTGCGGGTTTTACCGCGATGCTTTGTGTAATGGCACTAGAGCAAGGCGGTGTCACTCCTGAAAGTGGTGATATTTTAGTCACTGGAGCCAGCGGTGGTGTCGGAAGTACCGCCATTAGTTTACTAACAGCATTAGGTTATCAAGTTACCGCACTAAGTGGCAGAGCAAGTAATCATGACTATTTACGCAAACTTGGTGCCAAAAATATTATCACTCGTGAAGAATTTGAACCCGCGGGAAGAGCTTTAGATAAGCAACGCTGGGCAGGTGCAATTGATACCGTAGGTGGGCAAATTCTTGCCAATATTCTGTCACAAACAAACTATAACGGCACAGTAGCGGCTTGTGGGTTAGCGGGAGGTTTCTCTTTACCAACAACCGTGATGCCTTTTATTTTACGTAATGTTCGCTTGCAGGGTGTCGATTCTGTTTATTTCCCTGCAGAAAAACGTGCCCAAGTTTGGCAACGTTTACTGAAATTACTGCCAGAAACGTTCTATCAACAGGCGATGACAGAAATCGCACTTGATGAAGTTCCACGTTATGCCCAAATGATTATGGATAATCAAGTCACAGGAAGAACCTTAGTAAAGCTCTAATTTAGAGATTTTATCTGCTTATTTCTGGCATTAATTCACCTCATTTAATGCCAGAATAAACTTCTTTTCGTGTGAAATGGATGTTAATTTGTGATGCAGATCACATTTGCAACATATATTGAGGATCTATCTCAAAGAAGCACAGATTTCCAGTGACATCAATAAATAACGTGATGTTATGATTATTTTTTAATCGCTTGTTTATTTCACTTTCAGACGTTTACAATCCCGTAAAAACTTTTAACTTTTCATCAAAATAAACCCTTCCTTCCCTGATTAGACCAGTATTTTGCTGTTATCTTCTGTGAAATGTCTATAATGTCGGACTTTGTGATATGTATCGTAACATTGGATACAATAAAAGATGACAAAACGAAAAGCACAGGTTATTTTGTCATTTCGTTGACGAATTGACGGAGATAGAAGCATAATGTCGGAAAATTTTCATATTTTGCTCCTGAATGGTCCGAATTTAAACCTGCTTGGAACAAGAGAGCCGGAAACCTACGGACACTTAACTCTGGATGATATCGTTCAAAGTTTGTCAGCAGATGCTCAGGCATTAAATGTGAAACTCAGCCATTTTCAGTCGAATGCTGAATTTGAGCTGATAAATAAAATTCATGCAGCTCGGGGAAATGTCGATTACATATTAATCAACCCAGCCGCTTTCACGCATACCAGTGTTGCGCTGCGTGATGCATTATTAGGGGTGAATATTCCATTTATTGAAATTCACCTATCCAATGTCTACAGTCGAGAGCCTTTCCGCCACCATTCATATCTCTCTGATATCGCAACAGGCGTAATCTGTGGATTAGGTGCAGAAGGTTATCGGTTTGCTTTACAGGCAGCGGTCAGCCGCTTGTCTTAATAAAAAACATCAAAAAGAGTACGGAATCAACTCATGGATATTCGTAAAATTAAAAAACTGATCGAGCTAGTCGAAGAGTCTGGCATTTCTGAACTGGAAATTTCTGAAGGTGAAGAGTCAGTACGTATTAGTCGTAACTCTGGCCTACAAGGTCAAATGGCTCCTCAGCAATATTTTGCGGCACCAGCGGCACCTCAACCTGCATTAGCAAATGCAGTTGCGCCTGTAGCGCCAGAAACACCAGCAGCTACACCAACGCAAGAAATTAGCGGTCACGTTGTTCATTCACCAATGGTCGGAACGTTCTATCGCTCACCAAGCCCTGAAGCTAAGAAATTTGTTGAAGTCGGTCAGCAAGTCAATGTCGGCGATACTCTGTGCATCGTTGAAGCAATGAAAATGATGAACCAGATTGAATCTGACAAAGCGGGTGTTGTTAAATCTATCCTTTGCCAAGATGGCGACAACGTTGAGTTTGACGCTCCACTCTTTGTTATCGAATAACGAGGCAGGTCCATGCTAGAAAAAATCCTCATTGCCAACCGTGGTGAGATAGCACTGCGTATCCTAAGAGCATGTAAAGAGCTTGGGATCAAAGCAGTTGCAGTTCACTCCACGGCAGACCGTGATTTAAAACACGTTCTGCTGGCAGACGAGACTATCTGTATTGGTCCCGCTGCTTCAGCAAAAAGTTACCTAAATATCCCTGCAATCATTGCAGCAGCAGAGATCAGTGGCGCACAAGCTATCCATCCAGGATACGGCTTCCTATCTGAAAATGCTGATTTTGCAGAGCAAGTTGAACGCTCTGGCTTTATTTTTATCGGTCCAAAAGCTGAAACCATCCGCCTGATGGGTGACAAAGTTTCGGCTATCGAAGCGATGAAAAAAGCAGGTGTTCCTTGTGTACCAGGATCAGATGGTCCTTTAGGTAACGACTCGGCAAAAAATATCGAAATTGCTAAACGTATTGGCTACCCAGTTATCATCAAAGCCTCTGGTGGCGGTGGTGGACGTGGTATGCGGGTTGTTCGTTCTGAAAAAGATCTGGAACAATCCATTACAATGACGCGTGCGGAAGCAAAAGCCGCATTTAGCAACGACATGGTATACATGGAAAAATACCTTGAAAACCCACGCCATATCGAAATTCAAGTCATGGCTGATGGTCAAGGTAATGCTATCTATTTGGCTGAACGTGATTGTTCAATGCAACGCCGTCACCAAAAAGTGGTTGAAGAAGCACCAGCACCAGGTATCACTCCTGAAATTCGTAAAAATATTGGTGAACGCTGTGCGAACGCCTGTATTGAAATCGGCTATCGCGGTGCGGGTACCTTCGAATTCCTGTATGAAAATGGTGAATTCTACTTTATTGAGATGAACACCCGTATTCAGGTAGAACATCCAGTAACTGAGATGATCACTGGCATCGACTTAATTAAAGAACAGTTACGTATTGCATCTGGCTTACCTTTATCAGTAACACAAGAGCAAGTTAACGTTCATGGTCATGCTGTAGAATGCCGTATCAACGCAGAAGATCCAAAAACATTCATGCCGAGCCCTGGAACGATCACTCGCTTCCACTCACCGGGTGGATTTGGCGTACGTTGGGAATCGCATATTTACGCAGGTTATACTGTTCCGCCTCACTATGATTCAATGATTGGTAAATTGATCACTTACGGTGAAACACGCGAAATCGCGATCTCTCGGATGAAAAATGCCCTGGCAGAACTTATCATTGACGGTATCAAAACCAATATTGAACTGCACCAGTTCATTATGAATGATGAGCAATTCCAAAAAGGTGGTACAAATATTCACTACCTTGAAAAGCGTTTAGGTTTAACTGAGAAGTAATCCTCCTCACTTAACCAGAAAAGGCATAGTTTAATCACTATGCCTTTTTTATTGCTGATCTTCTGATGAGTATTTAATCGGAAACCCTTTAGAGAGTTTTATTTCTCTCATAACACTCAACAGAGACAAGGTTATAATCCATTTAAAAACAATAAGATAATTATTTTTAGAATTCATCAGTGACCTTATGACTAATTTTTCACTGAATCAATACTCACTTTCCCGTACAATCCATCCATTCATTTTTAACCCTATTAAAATTGGGAGAACAGATGGACAAACGTTTTGTTCAGGCCCACAAAGAAGCCCTTTTAGCCCTTATTTTAACTTTTATCTATTTGTTGGGTTGGTTGGTTACCGCCTATTTACCGGATAACACACTTGGCATTACAGGTTTACCTATTTGGTTTGAGCTTTCATGTTTATTTTTGCCTGTTTTGTTTTTTTTGCTGTGCTATTTGATGGTGCGTTACTTCTTCAAAGATATGCCATTAGGAGATAAGCATGACGATGCAAATTGAGGTTATTGTGCCATTGGTTGGCTACCTTTTGCTGGTTTTTCTCCTCTCAGCATACGCCTATCGTAAACGCGAAAAAGGCGAGTTTCTCAATGAATATTTTTTAGGTAATCGGTCAATGGGAGGCTTTGTGTTAGCCATGACCATTACCGCCACTTACGTCAGTGCGAGTTCTTTTATTGGTGGGCCTGGCGCTGCTTATAAATACGGTATCGGTTGGGTATTACTCTCAATGATCCAGCTACCTGCAATTTGGCTTTCTCTAGGGGTCTTGGGGAAAAAGTTTGCCATTTTAGCCCGCCGTTATAATGCCGTAACCTTAAATGACATGCTATATGCACGTTACAAAAGTCGTTTTCTTGTTTGGTTTGCCAGCTTAAGTCTATTAGTTGCCTTTGTTGGTGCCATGACAGTACAGTTTATCGGAGGCGCACGTTTATTAGAAACCGCAGCTGGTATCCCTTATGAGTTTGGTTTGCTTATTTTTGGGATCTCCATTGCACTGTATACCGCAATCGGTGGATTTAGAGCCAGCGTATTAAACGATGCTTTACAAGGCCTTGTGATGCTACTTGGCACCTTTATCCTGCTGGTTGCCATTATCTATAAAGCAGGTGGCTTGGATGTTGCGATACAAAAACTCAATGCCATCGATCCTGCATTAACCTCACCTCAAGGTGCAGATGGCATTCTAACGGGGCCTTTTATGGCTTCATTCTGGGTGCTAGTCTGTTTTGGTGTAATAGGCTTGCCGCATACTGCGGTACGTTGCATCTCTTATAAAGACAGTAAAGCCATGCACAAAGGGATCATCATTGGCACTATCGTGATGTCTCTCTTAATGTTTGGTATGCACTTTGCGGGTGCATTAGGTCGGGCGCTCATTCCTAATCTTACCGTTCCCGATCAGGTGATCCCAACATTAATGGTTGATGTATTACCGCCTTTTGCTGCTGGTATTTTCCTTGCGGCCCCTATGGCTGCCATTATGTCAACGATTAACGCTCAGCTTTTACAATCATCAGCAACTTTGGTCAAAGATCTTTATCTTAATCTTGCCCCTCACGCGATCACAAATGAAAAGCGTATAGCCCGTTTATCCAGTCTTTCGACCTTAATTTTAGGTGTATTACTGCTGTTTGCTGCATGGGACCCACCATCAATGATAATCTGGCTTAATTTACTTGCTTTCGGTGGTTTACAGGCAGTGTTCTTATGGCCTTTAGTTCTTGGTCTTTATTGGGATAAAGCGAATCGTTATGGCGCGATTGCGGGTATGATCACAGGTGCCACACTCTATGCAACTCTCGCCACATTTAATATTCAAATCGCAGGATTCCACCCTATTGTTCCGTCACTGTTATTCAGTTTAGTGGCATTTCTTGTTGCTAATCGATTTGGAGAGCATACTCTGCCACAATCAGCATCATTACAGTGAATTCGTTTTTTAAAGAGATTAATTATGCCTTGGATACAATTAAGACTTAATGCAACCGCCACTAATGCAGAAGCTATTGGTGATGAGTTAGTTGAAAGCGGTGCCGTTTCAGTGACATTCCAAGATAGTCACGATACACCTATCTTTGAACCTTTGCCGGGTGAAACTCGTCTATGGGGTGATACTGATGTTATCGGTTTATATGATGCAGAAACTGACATGAAAATCGTTGTGGCTATGCTAGAAAATACGCCACTGCTAGGTCAAGGCTTCCTGCACAAAATTGAACAACTTGAAGACAAAGATTGGGAGCGTGAATGGATGGATAATTTCCACCCTATGCGCTTTGGTGAACGTTTATGGATTTGCCCAAGCTGGCGAGAAGTACCTGATCCTAACGCTGTCAACGTCATGCTAGACCCTGGTCTTGCGTTTGGTACAGGTACCCACCCTACAACCTCATTATGCCTTCAGTGGCTTGATGGCTTAGATTTAGAAGGTAAAACGGTTATTGACTTTGGTTGTGGCTCTGGGATTTTAGCGATTGCGGCCTTGAAGCTAGGTGCAACAAAAGCGATTGGTATTGATATCGATCCGCAAGCCATCCAAGCAAGCCGTGATAATGCACAACGTAATGGTGTATCTGACGCACTCACACTGTATCTTGCAAAAGACCAGCCCGATAATCTCAGTGCTGATGTTGTCGTGGCAAATATTTTAGCGGGTCCACTGCGTGAACTCGCACCAGTTATCAGTACACTGCCTCGCCAAGGAGGGCATCTTGGCCTTTCTGGCGTATTAGCGACACAGGCCGACGGTGTTGTTGCTGCCTATGAAGAATTATTTCATTTAGATCCAGTGGCTGAAAAAGAAGAATGGTGTCGTATTACCGGTATGAAAAAATAACAGTGTTTAAATATTAACCAAATCGAGATAATCTCAATACGTTAAAATTTCACTTAATTATTGTTTATCAGGCATTAATCACATTTTTGCCTGATAAACTTTACTTAGTTTCGCTTGTTTATCAATTCTGTATCATCAAATTTTAAATTATTAAAAATATGTAATGCATTGTTTTTATTAACTAAATAGTGAGTTCATAAAAAATCAAGTATAAAAAAGTAACTTTTTTTCGCAATTTGGTTAAACTTTGTCCTTTCATATCTGGCAAAAAATGCGTAATATACGCGCCCTTGCAGTCACAGTTTGGCCCTCTTTTTCATCTATGCGAATCGGACAGTATCAGTTAAAAAATTGCCTTATCGCTGCGCCTATGGCTGGCGTTACAGACCGACCTTTTCGGTCGCTTTGCTATGACATGGGTGCGAGTATGACAGTTTCTGAAATGCTGTCTTCCAACCCTCAGGTTTGGCAGACAGACAAGTCTCGGTTACGAATGGTACATAGTGATGAATTAGGGATCCGCTCCGTACAAATTGCAGGAAGTGATCCCGTTGATATGGCGGCAGCTGCGAAAATAAACGCAGACAGTGGCGCTCAAATTATCGACATTAACATGGGTTGCCCTGCAAAAAAGGTGAATAAAAAGCTAGCGGGTTCAGCACTACTTCGTCATCCCGACCTTGTCGCAGAGATCCTCTCTGCTGTGGTTAACGCGGTAGATGTACCTGTTACTCTCAAGATCCGTACTGGCTGGTCACCTGATGAACGTAACTGTGTAGAGATTGCCAAATTGGCTGAACGTTGTGGTATTCAGGCTCTCACTATTCATGGACGTACACGCGAGTGTTTGTTCAAAGGTGAAGCCGAATACGACAGTATTCGGACAGTTAAGCAGAATGTTTCTATTCCCATTATTGCGAATGGAGACATAACAGACCCGCTAAAAGCCAGAGCAGTATTAGACTACACTGGAGCCGATGCTTTGATGATCGGTCGCGCTGCTCAGGGAAGACCCTGGATCTTTCGGGAAATCCAGCACTATCTGGACACAGGTGAACTGTTGCCCCCTCTACCGATTGTAGAGGTACAACAAATAATGCAAAAGCATGTGCGTGAGTTGCACGACTTTTACGGTCAAGGCAAAGGAACTCGCATTGCACGCAAGCATGTCTCTTGGTATCTCAAGGAACATGCCCCTGATGACCAGTTTCGGCGCTCCTTCAACGCCATAGAGGATGCCAGCGAACAGCTGGAGGCGTTGGAAGCATATTTCGAAAATTTTTTGCGTAAATAAATAAAAGAGCTGACAGAACTATGTTCGAACAACGCGTAAATTCAGACGTACTAACAGTTGCCACCGTAAATTCACAAGATCAGGTGACCCAAAAACCTTTACGTGACTCAGTTAAACAAGCACTGAAGAACTATTTTGCTCAATTAAACGGTCAAGATGTTAATGACTTATATGAGCTGGTATTGGCTGAAGTTGAACAGCCATTGTTGGACATGGTAATGCAATACACCCGTGGCAACCAAACGCGTGCGGCACAAATGATGGGCATTAACCGCGGCACACTGCGTAAAAAACTGAAAAAATACGGCATGAACTGATCCTAGTCAGTTAGGTCTATTTTTATAAAAAGCCTTTTCTGGTTTTCAGAAAAGGCTTTTTTGTTGCTAATTTTTCACTCTTTATTTATAACGTTAATGTTCGTGTTACCAAATATGGTAACATAATGCCATGTTACCAAATATGGTAACATGATACTATTCCCACAAAATAACAAGAGCCAAAAGATGAATAAAGAGATCGTAAGTGTCATTACAGGCGATATTATCGATTCTAAAAATATCCCCATCCAAAGCTATGATCTTATGCTCTACACTTTAGAGCAAACAGTTCAGCTACTCTCAGCGCAGTTACCAATTAAATATGATCGATACCGAGGTGATTCTTTTCAGATTGTTTGCTTGCAAGCGACGGATGCTATCAAAGTCGCTATTGTTATCCAATTGGCACTAAAAACGTCAAATATAGAAATCAGTGCCCGTCAAAGTATTGGCATCGGTAAAATTGACTCATTGCGCAATGATGTAAGAACCTCAATTGGCGAGGCGTTTATTTTGTCTGGTGAAGGACTCGATAAAATGAAAAATGAAATTTTGACAATATCGGCATCTAGCTCAGATTTCCAACAAAACATTACTTTAGTCACTAAGTATCTAAATATACAACTCAAAGAAATTACTCGATCACAGGCGCAAGTTTTACTTAAATACATGGTCAATAAAGATAAATCTCACTATGCTATTGCTGATGAGTTAAAAAAATCGAGAAGTAATATTACTAGATTATTAAACGCTAGCCACTACCAGTTAATAGATGAATATATTCAATACTTTAATTATTTAATTAACAAGGCTTACTAATATGTATAATTTCACGCTTCTTATTTTTCTCTATATTGCTCATATTACTTTTGATTTTTATTTACAACCGAAAGCATGGATAGAAGCGCGAAATATTCTACATTACAAATCTAAAGAGCTTTACTTACACTCACTACTACAAGGTGGGATAACTTTTATTATTCTAGTTTTAATGTCTGAGATAAGTTTTAGCTTTATTTGCATTTACAGTTTGATTGTATTAATAACACATTATCTTTTTGATCTTGGAAAATCTTATACTGATAACTCTTTAAGATGGTTTATTATTGATCAAGCTCTTCATTTATTCGTGATTACCTTTTTATGGATAATACTCGTTGATCAGCACACGCAAATATTCCATCTCCTTAATTTTAAAAATATTAACTATAAATATCTTATTGTTATTCTTGCCTACATCATTATTTTAAAACCTATTTCTATCCTTATTTATATGTTACTCAAGAAATGGACACCTGTCGCAGAAGAAGGCTCAACTCTCGTTTCTGCTGGCCAATCTATTGGTTACTTAGAAAGAATGCTTATTTTAACCTTCATTCTTTTAAACCAATTTGCAGCAATTGGTTTTTTATTAGCAGCCAAATCTATATTTAGATTTGGCGAATTACAAAATGATCAAGATAAAAAACTCACAGAATATGTTATGTTGGGTACGCTTATCAGCTTTAGTATCTCCATCCTTATCGGTCTTGCCACAACATACCTTGTCACGCAGTTACCCATAGGGAAATAACCAATCAACTGCTCGAAATAAACATTATATTCTCTGATGGAAACACCGCCGGAAATGATTGGCAACGTATTCGTTTTGATAACACACCTTCTAAAAATCCCGTTAGATTTTCTGCAATAAATTCCACCTCAGCGGCTCTGGATGGAATAATTGCTATTGTCCAAAGCTCACTATTTTCTGATGAAACAACCCAAAAAAGAGTGTCTCCATTATCTGTCACTCCAATAGGCAAAAGCCCATTCTGTTTTGGATACAGAACAAAAGTATAATCGTCAGGATCATCATTGATTAATGAATTAAAATCTTCAAGGATCCACTCTTTTTGTTGAAAAAATTCAATATATTCGTTTTTACTAAAGGGATTAAATAACGTTATGAAATCGGCTATCAAGCCTGAGCCATATTGCGTAATTAACGCGATATAGTCTTGTGGAAAAACGTATTTTCCATCAATTAATGGCCATCTCTCTCCTTTCCCATTTTCATGCGTTGTAGAAGGAATAGGTAATTGTTGATTTAATGCCATTAACATCACTTTCTCACTTATTTAAAGTCTATTACACAATGTAATTTATGGTATTTTAGAGTAAGCATTATTTTTATCATAATCAGGTTACTATTTATCACTTTATGATCCTAGTAAACAAACTTACATTAACAAGAATATAAACCATGACCACACCATTACGTACTATTACTTTTATTAATAGCGCTTACCCTAAACCTCATAACATTGAAGAATTTGTCTGGTCAGGGCGATTAGATAAATATGGTCAACTTTGGTTTGATCTGCATCTTAGAAGTGCCAGTTACTATTTAAGTGAAGGCAAGGATTACCCTGATGATATAGACGAAGATGAGTTAGAGGATGAGGAAGAATATACCAGCCTTGTTGATTGGCAATCTAGGATCGTCTGGGATAATTATCATCGTTGCACTCTCTCTTCAACATTTTGGTCAGATGAAAAAGGCATTTTACTGAGTACAGGCGAAGTTCCTTTTGATTTTGACAAATTTATCACATACCAATTTAATCTTGATACTGCACCACAAATAAATAATTCTGAAGACAATGATGAGCCAACCGAAATCTCTGCATTTAGTATTTATTTATTAGGGCATGATGAATGCAAAAATCATCAAATTCACTTTCAACGTCAACAAGATAACACTTATCACATTAATTGGAGTGGAAAAATCGCACTAACTTATGGGGGATTTGATGAGTTCATCCATCAATTTATTGCAAGATTAGAAAATATTTCTTTTGATGGTTTTTACTTCCCTAAATCATGGGATTTAGATAAAGCGACGGTTGAATTTAAAAAAGTACTTTCTCATTTTGAACACTATAAATTCACATTAATTAACCCCAAAAGCCAAATAAAACAATGGAAATTGAGTTATATAGATGAGAACCAATCATAAATTGAATTATTTTTAATTCCAGCATCAATATTCTATTTAGATAAACATTTCTTTAATAAAAGGCAATGTTTATCTCTATCAATCAAATAGCACCCTGAACTTCATCGACTTTATATTATTAAAGATAGTTATCATCTATAATTTTTATGGTAATAAACAGTAACCAAAAGGGTTGTTACCATTTGTTGAAGCTAACTGGTTATGCAACGGAATGGATAATGAAGTGGTTTTAAATGGCGACAAAGAAAGTAGTGATATCGGTAAAAATATTGATGAATTAAAAATAGGCTTACAAGGAAATGTGAATGACTCATCAAGCTTATTTATTCATTTTAATGTTCAAAAAGGTTCACATGATTACCAACAAATAGGTGGGCAAGTTGGTTATAACTATAACTGGTAAATAGCTCAGTCTGAATAGAACATCATTTTTATATTAGAACTTAGCTAAAATTAATATTGTTTCTTTTAGAAAGTAACTAACAATTTTGTATCAATATTATTGTTCTACTTCAATTTTCTTCTCTTTTGTTGATTTGGCTATCGAGCATTAAAAGTTGGACTAATAAACCAATGAATCATCTTAATTGATGCCAATAATAGTGCCAGGCTAATGGTGATAACAGTGAGAGCTAATACCATTGGAAATGTAAGTGATAAATGGGAAAACATTATCCCTTGTAAGAGGATAAAGCAAATGATGGGATGAATTAAATAAACGCCTAACGCATTATTGCCAAGAGAGGCGTATTTTGGAGTTGTCGGTGCAATGTAAATAATCCCTGCACTTAAAATAATACTAATCAATAAAGAGATAATATATGTTATTAAATTTTCTATAAATATATTTAACTCTAAATACTTTATAATAAAAGAATTAATGTCAGAAGAATAATAAAGTATATATAGTGATAGTAAGCTTAATAAAACAATCACGAATAGAGGTTTATCTTTAATTTTAGCGATAGTTCGTTGGTCTACCAAATAAGCAATAATAAAAAATGGGAAATATTGTACTATAGCAAAAAAGGTAGATAATTTTGTTTCATAACCTTTCGTTAGATAAGATAACAGTACACTCACAAACAAAAGAGATAATAATATTAGTTTATTATTTTTGATATAAGAAGGTAACAGTAGAAAAAAAGCTTGCCAAATTGGTGTAGCTAGAAAAAACCAGACACCATTTTGCGGAAAAATAAGGTAAGTATTAAGATCAAATTGCCCTGAATAATAGAGGGGGATCATATCAATAGTTTGAAAAGTACCATAAATTACTAAGGAAGCTAATAAATTATTACGCCAACTTTCCCATGTTCCTTTTTTGCTAATAAAAGCGATAATAAAAACAAACATAGGAATTAATGTTAAATCGAATACATTAATCAATAATGAAAAATCATGTAACTGACTTTGTTTTAAATAAAAACTAAAAACAATAAGGGAGCTTAATATCAATTTTAATGTAGGCCAATAGGGTTGTTTAATCTCGTCCATACTCAACATTAATTTACCTTGGTTATTTATATTTTTCTATATAGAATAGTAAACCAATTTACACATTCCTGCTAATCTTAATATAAAAGAAACTAAATACCCTCTAGATAAAACGACTTAAGAAATAACTGGTAAAATTGGTATTCGAAAATATATCACTCAGAGCCTAGTTCAATATTCTGCCGATAATGCCAATTTCAACTTAAAAAAATCTCATTTTATCAATTGTATTAATGTTCTTTTAATTATCAGGCAATAAAATCTTTACTGTTGCCATTTGTTTATACAAATATTGTCTATACAATAGACAATATTTATGTTTATCAGAGAATTACCATGACTGCCTTACCACGAAAAAAAACATGGCAGATTGTCCTGACGATTATTTTAGTCGGGATAAACTTACGCCCTTTTTTAACCGGCCCTGGCCCTGTTATTGATAATATTATTGCCTCAACAGGTATGAGTTATAGCCAAGTCTCATTACTCACACTATTGCCCATGCTGTTAATGGGAATAGGCGCGTTAATCGTTCCTTTTTTACAACCTTATATTCAAGTACGTAAAGGGCTTTTAGTCGCAATGTTAATGTTGCTTATCGGCTCATTTTCTCGTGCTTTTGTGTCTGATGGCCATCAACTATTACTGACTGCACTCTTTTGTGGGTTAAGTGTCGCCTATATTCAAGCAGTATTTCCTGGCATTATTAAAGGATGGTTTGGAAATAGAACACCTGTCATGATGGGGCTATATTCCGCCATGCTAATGGGAGGAGGTGCACTAGGTGCACAACTTTCTCCTCTTCTCACAGCCCCCAATGGTCATTGGCAAAGTGCTTTGGCGTGGTTTGCCCTTCCTGCTAGCTTTGCATTTATTGCTATTCTTTTTTCTATTAAAAATAGCAACACCTCTGCCAATAAAATATCACTAAATACCTTGATCTGGCGACCTAGAACAGGGTTACTTATCTTAGGATTTGGTTGTGTTAATGCGGGATATGCTTCGGTGGTGACATGGCTAGCACCTTTTTATCAATCGCTAGGAATGCCAAGTGCCCAAAGTGGCTCTCTTGTTGCTATTCTTTCCCTTTTTCAAGCATCGGCAGCATTAATCATTCCATTCTTAGCGGCTAAAAATCACGATCGGCGTTTTTGGCTGATGCTAACATTACTAAGCCAATTTATCGGATTTGGCTCAATAATGACGATCCCTATGAGTGCCCCTTATCTTTGGAGTATTTTCTTAGGCTGTGGCTTAGGAGGATGTTTTTCCATGATGATGATCGTCGCACTCGATCACATCCCTGATCCGGCACAAGCTGGTGCACTATCAGCATTAATGCAAGGTGGCGGTTTTATTATTGCCGCATTTGGGCCATTGGTTGCTGTACTATTGCGCCAACCTGATGGAAGCTTTACTTATGCGTGGGCATTTCATGCCATTTTAGTCATTATTACGATAGGATTATTTTTACGACTCAATCCACGACATTATGCGAAAGCTTATCCTGCCAATCACACTATTTAAATCATCCATTAAAAATAAAATAAGCGCCTAACTTTTTACAGATAAGGCGCTTATCAAAGATATAATTGAACACGACTAATGGAGATGATTAAGCAACAATATGCGTTCCTGTTTCACCTTTTAAGGCTGAAGCCAATTTTTCTGGCGTTGTGATAATCACACGTTTCCCGCCAGCTGCTAAAAATGACAAACTCGCTTCGATTTTAGGAAGCATACTGCCTGGTGGAAAATGCCCCTCATGCATATATTGGGTCATTTCTTCAACCGAGGTTTCACCTAATGCTTTTTGTTCTGGTTTTCCGAAATGAATGCAGACTTTTTCAACGCCTGTTGTGATGATAAGAATATCTGCATGTAATTCTTTTGCTAGTAATGTTGAGGACAGATCTTTATC
Source organism: Proteus sp. G2626 (assembly GCF_009915985.1). Lineage (NCBI taxonomy): Bacteria > Pseudomonadati > Pseudomonadota > Gammaproteobacteria > Enterobacterales > Morganellaceae > Proteus > Proteus sp. G2626. The sequence goes on from NZ_JAABNH010000009.1 coordinate 435,363, forward strand.
AATAACCGCATCAACACTTTGGTAATTACCATGTTCATTCTTGATAACTGGAATACCGCCCCCCCCTACAGCAATCACGACATAGCCACATTCTGATAGTGACTTAATTGCCTTAGATTCAATCACATGTTGTGGAATTGGAGAGGCAACAACACGGCGATATCCTCGACCAGAATCTTCAACAAAATGCCATTGAGGGTTTTCTTGTTGTAATTGCACCATTTCTTTCTCAGAAAAAAAAGCACCGATAGGTTTTGTCGGAGAAACAAAATTAGGATCGTTTTTATTCACTTCAACTTGCGAGATAATGGTAATAGCTTGTTTATTTTGTTGAACACGAAGCTGATTGGTTAACGCTTGTTGTATTAAATAACCAATACCCCCTTGTGTGTCTGCAACACAATTGGCTAATGGTGTTAATGGTAAACCTTCTTGTACATGGGCAACTTCCGCACGGCGTAAATCAAGCCCGACTTGTGGCCCGTTACCATGAGTAAGAACAATATTATACCCTTCAGCCACCATATCACTAATATGGGCCGCAACCTCTTGTACTGCTTGTTCTTGATGAGCGATAGACTGGCTGGCATTGTCTTTAATAATACTGTTGCCTCCAATGGCAACAACAACGAGTTCTTTCATATTTCACTCTCAGTCATATTATTGGCAATTAAAGTAGAAATAACTCACCTCCACTTTCAGAAGTTGGATTAATCTGGTCACCATATCGTTAACCACGCTCCCCATTTTTATCTTTTAATGAGATAAATATTATCGTATTGAACAATATCTATTCATTAATTGCGCAGGATAATAGCAGAGAATGTAAATAAAACATCTATTACTCAATATTTCTCTTATTTAATTTCAGTAAATAGAATGAGGAAGAAAGGAGATAAAAGGCGTCATCCAACAGATCACGCCTTATTCAATACAAATAAGCGGGATAGTTAGTGCCTTTTCATTTTGCTATATCATCAATATCCTGTTGATAAACATCAGGCATATCAGTAATTAACATATCAACACCCCATTGCTCAAAATCTTTTACCTCTTCAGGATCATTCGGGGTATAACAATAAATTTCATAGCCGGCCTGTTTTAACCATTGCGCTTGTTCTTGTGTGAGGTATTTGTAATTACAATGCACACTAAAACCATCAATGGCTTTTAATATTTCTAACGCATTAGCGGGGATCTCATCCCATAATTGCCCTCTTCGAATAAAAGGTAGATATCGCTTCATCACGATTAAAGCTTGTGTATCAAAAGAAGAAAACAAAATTTGCTCATTTGGAATATCTGCGCTTTTTATCATGTCAGAGACCGCTAAACATAAGCGTTCAATATCATCATCTGGCCATGTTTTCAGCTCGATATTCAGTTTTGTTCCTGAACGCTTAATTAACTGTAATCCTTGTCTTAAAGAGGGAATTTTCTCACCTTGATAAAGCGAACTAAACCAACTCCCCGCATCAAGATGATGCAGATCATCCAAGGTATGAAAACGCACAGCACCTTGCCCATTAGTACAGCGATTAACCGTTTTATCATGAATAAGCACAGGAACATAATCTGCCGTTAATTGCACATCCGTCTCAATCCATTCGCACCCAAAATCAATCGCCATTTTAAACGCAGCTAACGTATTTTCAGGGGCTTTTCCAGAAAAGCCTCGGTGAGCAGCTATTTTCATTTCTCTCTCCTTTTCATTTGTGCCGACATCATGACAACCATTTATGACAGCAATTTGACAATCACACCATCAATAAGTCTTCATTTAATTGTCACCCCTTTGTCATAAATAACATTTAGGGTAATTCGCAAACTAGATTGCACCTTTAACTCTCGATTTAAAAGGAAATACTGCATGTCGATAAAATCAATAACGGGCCTTGCTGTTGCGATGACACTCTTTGCTTCACCTACACACGCAAAAACACAAATTGAATGGTGGCATGCAATGGGAGGTGCGCTTGGTCAGAAAGTTAATCAAATCGCATCTGACTTTAATGCGAGCCAATCTGAATATGAAATAAAGCCTGTTTATAAAGGCACTTATGCCGAAACCATGACTAGCGCAGTTGCTTCGTTTCGCGCTAAAAACCAACCCGCTATTGTCCAAGTTTTTGAAGTTGGTACAGCCAGCATGATGGGCGCTAAAAAAGCGGTTTTTCCTGTTTACCAATTAATGGAAAAAACCAACGAGCCTTTTGATCCTAATAGCTATTTATCTACAGTCACGGGCTATTACACCACCAGCGATGGCAAAATGATGTCACTGCCTTTTAATAGCTCAACCCCCGTCCTTTATTACAACAAGGCTCTCTTTAAAAAAGCAGGTGTAGATCACCCTCCTAAAACATGGAAAGAAATGGAGACAGTGTCTCAAAAATTACTCGACTCAGGTGTGAAATGTGGTTTTACCACCACATGGCAATCATGGACACAAATAGAAAACTTTGGGGCGCGTAATAATTTACCTATTGCTACCAAAAATAATGGTTTTGATGGCTTTGATACTACTTTCCTATTTAATAAAGCCCCTTTCGTTGCGCATATTCAACAAATGGCAGATTGGTCTAAATCGGGCATTTTCAAATATGGCGGACGCCAGTCCGACTCTATGCCTCTATTTTATACCCAAGAATGCGCCATGGTGATGGAATCATCAGCCGGTTTTGCGGGTATTAAAGAGAATATGAAAGGAATTGATATTGGTGTTAGCCAATTACCTTATGACGATACACTTGTACAAAAACCCGCCAATACGATTATTGGGGGCGCATCGTTATGGGTTATGTCAGGGCGTCCTGATGCAGAATATGATGGCGTAGCAAAATTCTTTACCTATCTTTCAAGTCCCGAAGTACAAGCCGATTGGCACCAAGCAACTGGCTACCTTCCTGTCACTAAAGCGGCTTACGCGTTGACACAACAACAAGGTTTTTATCAGAAAAACCCTGGAGCAGATACCGCGATCTTGCAAATGACAACTTCAGAGCCTACCGCAAACTCCAAAGGATTACGCTTCGGTAATTTCCTGCAAACACGAGAAATTGTTGATGAAGAGTTAGAAAAAGTATGGTCAGGAAAACAGAGCGCTCAAGTTGCATTGGATAATGCTGTCAAGCGTGGAAATGAACAATTACACCGTTTTGAACGGACTCAATAATCACGTTTATCAGGCGAGCTTAACAACTCGCCTTCTGTTTTTATCGATTTACTGGATACTGTATGGCTTCTCAATCCATTTATTTTAAACAAAAATGGTTACCTCTAGCGCTAATTTTTCCTCAATTGGCTATTACGCTTATCTTTTTTATTTGGCCAGCAGGACAAGCTTTCTTTCAGTCATTTCAATTAGAAGATGCGTTTGGCCTAAGTAGTGAGTTTGTCGGCTTCGAAAATTTTCAGCGTTTATTTAGCAATCGTTACTATTTTGACAGTTTAATCACGACATTAATTTTTAGCACCAGTGTTGTCTTTCTTTCTATGCTATCTGCACTTGTGTTGGCCGGCATTGCCGAACAAATTTTACGAGGTAAGCTGTTTTATCGCACGATATTAATTTCCCCCTACGCCATTGCGCCGGTTATCGCCGGCTTCCTTTGGTTATTTATGCTTGATCCCACAATTGGTGTATTAAGCCAACAATTAAAGAAAATAGGAATTAATTGGGATCCCGTACTTAATACACACCACGCTATGTGGATGGTGATTTTAACAGCAACCTGGAAACAAGTGAGCTATAACTTTTTGTTTTTCCTCGCCGCCTTACAATCTGTTCCTAAATCATTGTTAGAAGCGGCCGCTATTGATGGTAGCGGGCCTATTAAACGTTTTATAACGATAAGTTTCCCGCTCATTTCACCGACCACTTTTTTCTTACTGGTCGTGAATTTTGCCTACGCTTTTTTTGATACTTTCGCCATTATCCATGCCATGACACAAGGTGGCCCTGGCAGTAGCACATCAACTTTAGTGTATAAAGTTTATAACGACGGTTTTGTGGGATTAGATTTAGGCTCCTCCGCAGCACAATCCGTTATTTTGATGTTTATTGTCGCGATATTAACCGTGATCCAATTTCGTTATGTTGAGAAAAAGGTGGCTTACTGATGGTTGAACGCAGACCTTTATTTCATGCTTTTTGCCACTTTATTCTCATTGTTGGCATTCTTTCTGTAGCATTCCCTGTTTGGATAGCACTTGTCGCAACAACACATCAAAATACCGAGTTTGCCACAGGATCGCCCCTTTGGTTCGGTACGGAAGGCTTAAGCATTTTTAAAACACTATTGTCACAAGTAGGTACAACACAAAATAGTGCTATTTCCATTAACAGTATGTTGTTGAATTCACTAATTATGGCATTAGTGATCACCATCGGGAAATTAGTGATTTCGATTTTATCGGCTTATGCTGTCGTATTTTTTCGCTTTCCTGGTCGTATGCTTGCCTTTTGGACTATCTTTTTTACGCTAATGTTGCCTGTTGAAGTCCGTATTATGCCAACATTTGAGGTTGTCACTAACCTTAATATGCTGAACTCTTATGCGGGACTAACAGTTCCATTAATTGCCAGTGCTACCGCTACTTTTTTATTCCGCCAATTCTTTCTTACTATCACTCCTGAGCTCATTGAAGCAGCTAAAATCGATGGCGCAGGCCCAATAAGATTCTTTTTCACCATCTTACTTCCTCTTTCACGTACCAATATTGCCGCCCTATTTGTTATCACATTTATTTATGGCTGGAATCAATATCTTTGGCCAATGCTGATCACAACAGATACCCACTACTACACTATTGTGATGGGGATAAAACAGATGGTTGCGGTTTCTGATGGTGTTATTGAATGGAACAAAATTATGGCAACCACGTTAATTGCGATGTTGCCTCCTGTCTTTATCGTCATTCTGATGCAAAGAGCCTTTGTAAAAGGCTTTATTGATACGGAGAAATAACATGACAACCGTCACTCTCACTAATTTAGAGAAACGTTATCCGAATGGGCATCAAGCCATTTCAAAATTAAATCTTTCTATTGAGCAAGGTGAAATGGTGGTATTAGTCGGCCCCAGTGGCTGCGGCAAATCAACATTACTGCGAATGATTGCAGGGTTAGAAACCATTACACAAGGCGATTTACTTATTGATCATTTGCGTGTTAATGAACATGAACCCAGTGAGCGTGATATCGCTATGGTGTTTCAAAACTATGCCCTTTACCCTCATATGTCGGTTTATAACAACATGGCATATGGCTTGCGTAATCGAAAAACACCAAAAGCAAAGATTGAAGAACTCGTCGCAAATGCTGCTCAAATGCTGGAAATCAGCCATTTACTTGATAGAAAACCCAAAGAGCTCTCCGGTGGACAACGACAACGAGTGGCAATGGGCCGGGCGATTGTCCGTAAACCTAAAGTCTTTTTATTTGATGAGCCACTCTCTAACCTTGATGCAAAATTACGTGTACAAATGCGCCTAGAGATTAAAAAGCTACAACGAAAGCTCTCAACAACTTCAATTTACGTGACACATGATCAAGTTGAAGCAATGACATTAGCCGATAAGCTGGTAGTGCTAAATCAAGGCAATATAGAACAAGTGGGTACCCCGTTAGATATTTACGAAAGCCCAGCCTCTGTATTTGTTGCCACTTTTATGGGTTCTCCTGCAATGAATATTTTAGACACTCCGATTAATCATGGTGTGATTGAAGTCGCGGATGGCCATATTCCTGTTTCATCTCAGCACCTTCCTTATCAAGCCATTAAATTAGGTTTGCGTCCTGAGCATTTACTCATTAGCCATCAACATGCTCTTTTTCATGTTGAGGTTGAATTTATTGAAGCATTAGGTGCTGATGTTTTAATTTATGCCACTACCTGTGGCAAACAAAAACAATCTATCGTTATTCGCGCACCGAACGATCATGGTGTTAATATTGGTCATAAAATAGGTCTTACGATCCATCCTGAAAACCTACATTTCTTTGATGAGCAAACGGGGAAACGCATTAATCGCCCTTTTATGCTTATCAGTGAATTAATGGTTTCATAAGATATTGATATCATTTTATTCACTTTCAGTTTAATCTGAATAGCGATGTGTTGAGCATCGCTATTTATTTAAACCAAAGCAATAAATGTCAAAAATATAAATTTTGTCAGAATTAAACAAATAAAAAATCACTCTAAATACAGTGTTCCTTTGATCTTCCTCTAAATAAATAAAAAATAAGATTACTGACACTTAATGTGAGTACAATTAAATGATTTATATAATATTTAACCAATAAAGCTTATCTTCTAAAGCTGAGTCTATTAATTAATTCTCTTAATTTTAAACAAGTTAAAATTATTAATCCGTTTTTTTTCTCTCATATTAAGCATGGAAAAAATAATACATTTTTGCTACAAAAAGAAAAAAATAGATATTAATCTAATATCCTTTTCATAAAATACCTATATTGCACCAATAGATAAGCACTGTTATTCTTCTGCTCGAATTTGATCTGCAATTATATAAACTGCCAAGCAGAAAAGGACTTAATTAAAAAATGAAAATTAAATTACTTGCTACAGTGATGGTATCAGCAGCACTACTCTCTGGTTGTCAAAACCTCAATACCGATATGCTGACTCAATCGGGTACTCAACTTTTTCAAGCAGCAACATTAAGCGATGATGATATCAAAGCGCTAACAAATGACGCTTGTAAAGAGATGGATGCTCAAAATAAAGTTGCACCTGCAAACAGTAACTACACCAAACGCTTAAATAACATCGCTAAAGCATTAGGTAATGAAGTTAACGGTACACCTGTAAATTACAAAGTTTACATGACTAAAGATGTGAACGCATGGGCAATGGCTAATGGCTGTGTTCGTGTTTACAGTGGTTTAATGGATCTAATGACAGATAATGAAGTCGAAGGTGTTTTAGGTCACGAGATGGGCCATGTTGCCTTAGGTCATACTCGTAAAGCCATTCAAGTTGCACATGCAACAGTCGCAGCACGTACAGCAGCAGCATCGGCAGGTGGAGTTGCAGCACAACTAAGTAGCTCTCAATTAGCGGAAATGGGTCAAAAATTAGTTAACGCCCAATTCTCACAACATCAAGAATCAGAAGCTGATAATTTCTCTTACGATCTGCTGAAAAAACGTGGTGTTAATACTGCGGGCTTAGTGACAGGCTTTGAGAAACTCGCTAAATTAGGTGGTGGTGATTCAAGTATGTTTGACTCTCACCCTCCATCAAAAGAGCGCGCGGATAATATCCGTAATCGTATCGCTACAGATAAGAAATAATTATCTTGCCCCTATATCCCACGGTATGGGGGTTTTCTTTTCAGGCTTATCGGTTACGAATGGCGAAAGTGAGCCACAACATCAGTAAAAAAGCGTTTAATCGCCCGCTTTTCATGCTGATCATATTGTTCAAATAACGCAGACCATCTTGCTTGAGATTGCTGATGTAACACCTCATGCGCATGAAAAAGCCGTTCTCCTTCCGAGGTTAAGATAAAAAAGATCTCTTTTTGATTATCGGCCAATTTTATTTTTTCAATCGCACCTTTCTTTTGTAACCGACTACAAATTTTTGAGACAGCTCCTCGAGTCATTGCCATATATTCACTGATAGTTGTGAGATTTCTCATGCTCTCCTCACCAATACAATGAATAACATGCAATTCAGTGAGTGAATAATTCTCTAACCCCTTTTCTTCTAATACTTTTTTATGCTCCTCATCAACATACTCATCTTTAAGATGCAAGAAATCACTTAACCCGTTTAACAAGTCTTGTGTTGTTATATTCTCTTTTGCCATTTTGTTTCCTTGGAAAAAATATTTAAAAAATAGTACCAAAAGTATTTACAATAATCAAAATATCGCTATTATCTATTTTGTTTCCATGGAAACAAAATAGATAATAAGAGGCAATATAATGAAATTATCAATCCGCAGTTTGTTTTATCTCATTTGCTTTAGCGCACTGTTAGGCTCTTTAGCACAAAATATTTATACCCCCGTACTTCCCTTGATCCAACAGCAATTTAATACCACGTTATCACTGGTTAATCTGACGGTATCTGCATTTACTTTTGCTATGGCTGTTATGCAACTATTTTATGGTTCATTGATTGATAAATGGGGAAGAAAACCAATTTTACTCGGTGGGTTAGCCGTTTCTATTGTGGGTGCATTAGGTTGTGTTTGGTCTGACTCTATTGGCTTATTGATTTTTTGGCGTGTGATCCAAGCTATCGGTATTGCAGCCATTCCCGTGGTAGCTGCTACTATTCTTGGCGATCTTTATCAAGGAAACGATCGCGCTAAAGCGATGGGGTCGTATCAAATGCTATTAGCACTAGCTCCGGCTTGTGGCCCTTTATTAGGTGGATATTTAGCACAACATTATCAATATCAAGGTATTTTTATTTTCTTGGCTGTTATCGGTATCCTATTACTGACCACACATCTCTTTTATTTACCTGAAACACGTCCGAAACAGAAAGAAACTTTTAAAAGCTTATCAGCAATGCAACAAGTGCTTATAGCGCCTGAAGGTAAATCTGTATTTGTCATGAGTTTTATGGTGTTTTATAACTATTTTTGTCTACTGGTTTTTTTACCCTTAATTGCCTTTCACCTCTATCAACTTAACAGTACTGAAATAGGTGGATTATATATGCCTATGTCGATTGCACTTGTCTTAGGTAGCTATCTTTACCGTAGAATTTGCCATTTATTTAGTGCTGAATATGGTGTGATTATTACCTCTTGTATCAACCTAGTTATGTTGACGTTATTTGCACTCTTTTGGCAAATATCATTACCTGTCATGCTTGCCTTAACTGTGGTATATGGGCTTTCTTTAGGCTTAACCATGCCCACACACACTACATTATTAGCAAGTCATTTTGGCTCGATGAGGGCAACTGCAATGGGGATTTATAACTTTATTCGTTATTGTGGAATGGCGGCTGGCCCTATGATTTCAGTCTATTTTGTGACTGACAATAACTATAAATATGTCTTTTATTCTTGTGTGATCTTAACGAGTTTGGCATTGTGTTTCACTATTAAGACCTTAATGTCTTCATTAAAAGAAAAAAAACAAACTGCAAACTAACAGGATATTTAATGAAATTAACCATTGAAAAACTGGCACAGCTCTCTGAACAAGACCGGATTGATTTAGGCAAAATTTGGCAAGATACACGTTATCAATCAGCTCTAACAAATGAGATCAGCAACGAAAATATACTCTTTGTGGCAAGATTTAATGAGCGATTATTAGCTGCTTGCTGGGTTAAATTATCGGATAAAAAAGCGGTTATTACTGATTTTATGGTCAGAGAAGTGACTCGTCGTCGAGGTGTTGGACATTATTTACTGACACAATGTTTATCTGCATATCCTAATATTTCCCATTGGCAGGCAATAAGTTTCTCCGCAGAAGAAAATGGATATGATGTTGCACATGCTTTTTTAGTACACCATCAATTTAGTCCATCACCACAACCTAATCTTTATGTTCTAACTATTTGACAATGTTCTTATTCTAAATAATTCAAAGTGTAGCTAGGCGACAAGTGAATAAATCGCTAGAAGCATACATAAGTATGTGACTAGTGCGAGTAAACGTAGTCACTTGAAGTATGACAAGTAGCATAAAACCTAGCCACATTATAAGCTGTCTCACTAAGATTATATTGCGCATTATTAAGCGCATCAGAAAGTGTAGAAACCCCCGGTACAATAGAGAAAACAGCATCAATACCCTGCTGATGAACTACATCATAATCAGGTAAATAGCCACCAACCAAAGCAATAACAGGAAGGTGATACTTTTTGGCGAGCAGGGCAACCCCGATTGGCGTTTTACCTTGTGCCGATTGGCTATCCATTCGGCCTTCTCCTGTTATCACTAAATCAGCATCAATAAAATATTTTTCTAATTCAACCGCCTTAGCAACCAATTCAACACCTGGTGAAAGCGTTGCTTGCGTCAAAGCAAGTAATGGCAATGCCAATCCACCAGCAGCACCACTTCCCGCAATATTAATAAGACTGCGTTGCGTCATTTTTTCAAGATAAGTACCAAAATGGTGTAAAGCGTTATCAAGTTGCGCAATATCGCCTTTGGTCGCTCCTTTTTGCGGGCCAAAAATAGCTGATGCTCCTTTTTCTCCACACAACGGATTTGTTACGTCACAAGCAATCTCAATCTCAACGTGCTTAAGCTTAGGGTTAAGTTTTGTAACATCAATAGAATGAAGCTGTGCTAATGCCTGACCACCGAAAGGTAAAGAAGAGCCAAGTTTATCTTTAAGTCTAACACCAAGTGCTTGCATCATACCCGCACCAGCATCATTTGTTGCACTTCCCCCTAACCCCAAAATAATTTTTTTAACGCCCATTTCAAGTGCGACATTAATTAATTCCCCTGTACCATAACTGGTCGTTAAATTGGGATCACGTTGAGATGAAGGAATAAGATGAAGACCGGAAGCTTGCGCCATTTCAATTACGGCGGTGGTGTTGTCGCCTAAGATACCCCACGTTGCTATCACTTGTTTACCTAAAGGTGAGCAAACTGGCGTAGTAATTAATCGCCCTTGCGTTGCATCAACCAATGATGTGACTGTACCTTCTCCCCCATCAGCCATAGGAATACAACTGTATTGCGCATCTGGTATATAGCGTGAAAACCCCTGTTTTATTGCTGTTGCAACTTCTTTCGCACTTAAACTTTCTTTAAATGAATCAGGGGCGATAACTATTTTCACGTTATATTCTCCAAGCAATAAAAAAGCGATATTTTCATATCGCTTTTATAACATACTCTACTTTATGAGAGCGTGTACATGGTCTGAAATGTGATTAATCTTCAATCGCTAAACGCAATTTCTTCATCGCATTTTTTTCTAATTGGCGAACACGTTCAGCAGATACACCATATTTTGTCGCCAAATCTTGCAATGTCGATTTGTTATCATCATCTAGCCAACGGGCACGAATAATATCTTGGCTACGTTCATCAAGAGTTTCAATTGCTGACGTCAGTTTATCCGTTGCATGATTATCCCAGTTATCTTCCTCAATGCCGTCGGCAAAGTCTGAAGACTTATCTTCTAAGAAGAGTACTGGAGCAATAGGATGTGAGTCATCATTATCATCAGCAGTCATATCAAATGCCATGTCTTGCGCTGACATTCGTGATTCCATTTCTCGGACATCATTTTCTGACACACCCAATTCTCTTGCGACTAATTCCACTTCATCTTGATTAAACCAACCTAAACGTTTTTTATTTTTTCGCAGATTAAAAAACAGTTTACGTTGAGATTTAGTGGTCGCGACCTTCACGATACGCCAGTTACGTAGCACATATTCATGAATTTCTGCTTTGATCCAATGTACGGCAAAAGAGACCAGTCGGACACCCACTTCTGGGTTAAAACGGCGCACCGCTTTCATCAGACCAATATTACCTTCTTGGATAAGATCGGCTTGGGGTAAACCGTAGCCAGAATAGCTGCGAGCAACATGAATAACGAAGCGCAGATGTGACAGGATAAGCGTTCTTGCTGCATCCAGATCACCCTCGTAATGCAGCCGTTCAGCGAGTTCCTTTTCTTCCTCTGCGGTTAACATCGGATAGGAATTGGCTGCACGTATATACGCTTCGATGCTGCCTTGCGGAACCAATGCTAAGGATTGCATTTCTTTTGTCATTCAAATCCTCATAAAAATCAAATAAATAATTAAGATAATTACTGTAAGGGAAAACAGATGAGCCTTATAAATATAGCTTAAATAGGAAGTCAGTTAGGTTTTTTTACGATGTGTTTTTATCATAACGACTATTTGACCAGCATAAAGATTAAAGGTTCATCTCGCATCTATGTTTACATATCTTTGTACTTTTCCATGCAGAGGCAAATACAACCGTTAGCTCGTCTTAGAAAAGATTGTGTGCATTATTATGCCAGAGACAAGACGTTGATAAAATGGCTGGGTGACGATATTAACGTAGCCCAGCCTAATAAAAAAAGATATTTTGGTCAAACATCAAGATACAGCATTGTTAACAATATTTATTCACATTTATCGCCTAGCTGTACCTTGAATTATTTAGAATATAAAGAGACTAATCCATTATTCAGGTGTGAATTGACGCAAATGTTGCATTGTCGTCAACCATGCTGCAAACCAACCAATTGTCATTGCAACGAGTATAAGAATAATTGACTCATCAAATCCTAATCCTGAAATAGAAAAAGAAGTCCCAAACACCGTTGCAGCTTGGGTGACTACATCAGAAAGCTTCCACACTAATAGAGCAGAAAAAATCAGTGCAAATACAGCACCAATAAAGCCTAGGAGCAATCCCCAATTGAGGAAAGGTCGCATAATAAAACCGTCTGTTGCACCAATAAGTTTCATCACATTAATGGTATCACGACGACTGAAAATATTGAGGCGTACACTGTTACCAATCACCAGTAACAAAGCGACAACCATCAATGTACCAATCACCAAGGCAATTTGTCCTACTAATGAAGTTAACGTGGAGAGCCGTGCAAACCAACTATCATCCATTCTGACTTCATCAACACCGGGTATTTTTGTCACTGTGTCACGTAAATTCACCATCAATTGTTGATCACTCGGATCCATGACAGGTGTCACTATCGCCACCGCTGGTAATGGATTTTCTTCTAACATATCCAACGCACTACTAAAACCAGACCAAGAGCGGAATTCCACCAGCGAGTCTTGTCGTGAAAGGTAGTTCACCTCACCCACTTTTTCTAGAGCTTCTATTTTTTTAATAGTCGCTTCAGCTAATGAATCATCGAGGGATTTATCAAGATAAACCGTTAATTGTGGGGTGGGATACCACTGCTCTGCTGCCGTTGAAACATTTTTCCATACAATATAAAAGATACTAGGTAATGTTAATGAAATGGCGACCACCATTACCGTTAAAAAAGAAGAAAGCGGTTGGCGCAAAAAGTCAGCCATGGTATTACGCCATGCATAACGCCATTGTTCTCGTCTTCCCCCTTTTAGCGCCTTAGTTTTTGCACCTGGCGTTGGCATTGATTTACGGGAACTTTTTGCTTTAGCCATTTTGCCCTCCCACCATTCTGCCTTGCCCTAATGTAAGAATGCGATAATTTCTACGTTCTATCAAAGACATATCATGTGTTGCCATTAACACGGTGACACCAACACGATTAAACTCCTCGAAAAGACGCATTATGCCTTCTGAAAGCTCACCATCAAGGTTACCCGTTGGTTCATCCGCAAGTAAGACTGTTGGTTTATTCACAACGGCACGCGCAATCCCCACACGCTGTTGTTCACCACCAGAAAGTTGGATTGGATAGTTTTTAGCTTTATCCAAGAGCCCAACTTTATCTAAAGCAGCGGAAACTCTGCGTCGAATATCCTCTTCACTTGCGCCAGCAATAATCAGTGGAAGAGAGACATTGTCATAAACCGTTCTGTCCATCAATAGATGGTGATCTTGAAAAATCATCCCAATTTGACGACGCAGAAAAGGGATCTCACTATTTTTCAGTCTGCTGATATCATGTCCAGCGAACCAAATAGCGCCATCACTAGGGCGTTCTATTCCACAAATTAACTTAAGCAATGTACTTTTACCGGCACCTGAGTGACCCGTTAAAAAAGCCATCTCTCCAGGACGAAGATGGAAATCAACGCCTTGTAATGCTTGTCTTCCACCTAAATAAGCCTTGCTGACGTGTTCGAAGCGGATCATTACAACTACTCCTCGCGGGCAAACAGAGCCTCAATAAAATCGTCGGCCTTAAACGGACGTAGATCTTCAATACCTTCACCTACCCCAATATAACGAATAGGAATACTAAACTGATCAGCAATAGAGAAAATAACGCCTCCTTTTGCTGTACCATCGAGTTTAGTCAATGTTAATCCAGTTAACCCAACTGTTTCATTAAAGAGTTTAGCCTGGCTTACTGCATTTTGTCCGGTACTTGCATCTAACGTCAGCATCACCTCATGTGGTGCTTCTTCGTCTAATTTCTTCATAACACGAACGATTTTTTTCAGCTCTTCCATTAAATGGGATTTATTCTGCAATCGTCCTGCAGTATCAGCAATAAGAACATCGACACCTTTTGCTTGTGCTGATTGAATTGCATCGAAAATAACCGATGCAGGATCAGCGCCAGTATGTTGTGCTACAACAGGAATATTATTGCGCTCCCCCCAAACTTGAAGCTGCTCAACGGCAGCTGCACGGAAGGTATCCCCCGCAGCTAACATGACAGACTTACCTTCAGCTTGGTATTGCCGAGCTAATTTTCCGATTGTGGTAGTCTTACCCACACCATTAACGCCAACCATTAAAATAACAAAAGGTTTTTTGCCTTCAATATTTAATGGTTTATCAACTTTCGTTAAGATCTCGCCCATCTCTTCACGTAATTTGCCATAAAGGGCTTCAGCATCTTTAAGATCTTTATGTGTTGCGTGTTTGGTCAGGCTGGTGATGATTTTAGTCGTGGTTTCCATTCCCACATCAGCAATTAAGAGTTGCTCTTCTAACTCTTCAAAAAGCTCATCATCGATTTTCTTACCACGAAATAGACTAAGGAATCCTGAACCTAAGTTCTGGCGGGTTTTCAGCAACCCTTTTTTCAACCTGCTAAAGAAACCTTCTTTTTTAGGTTTTTCTTGCTCAACAACTTTATCTGCAAGTACTTCTTCGCGTAAAGATTCAATATCTTCTGCTTCAGCTTGTGCAATTGCAAGGCGTTCGTTTTCTTCTTGCGCAAGGCGTTGAGCTTCAGCTTCTTGTTCTAAACGTTCTTGTTCTAAACGTGCTTGCTCTGCGCGCTCTGCTTCTTGACGTGCTACCTCTAAACGCTCTTGTTCCGCGTTGAGCTCAGCTTGACGCTGTGCTTCTTCTTGCGCAAGGC